>JAISOX010000082.1 GCA_031275325.1 Treponema sp. | reverse complement strand
GGTGTGGTGTTGTTTTTAGACCGTAGGGATATCAACACCGATGAGATTATTCCGGCACAATATTTGACCGAGAATTCCAAGGAAGCCCTCAAACCCTATCTGCTGGAAGATTTAAACCTTCCTGGGTTTGATCCCCTGCGGGATACTGCTGGAATCGGAGCGATTGTAAGCCGGGCGAATTTCGGCTGCGGCAGTTCCCGGGAACACGCTCCTTGGGCGCTTGAAGCAAAGGGGATCCATATCGTTATTGCGGAAAGTTTTGCCCGGATATTCCGGCAGAACATGTACAACTGCGGCATGATCGCTGCAGAGCTTCCCGCGGCAAGCCTTGCTGCCCTGTTTCGGGAATTCGGCGGAACCAAGACCGTCCTTTCCGTCAATACCGCTGCCAGTACCTTACACTTCAAAGCAGGGGATAAAGAACAGGTCTTTCCGTTTGTGCTCAAGGACTTTGAGCGTGCTTTAGTGGAAGCCGGAGGCTGGGTGGAGTACGCTGCGGCCCGGTATTAAGGGCATTGGCTGCTTTGGGCTTAAAGCAGCGAGGACTTCAGTTCCCCCTGCTTTAAGCCCAGTGATAGGTATACCCTATGGATCAGGATAATCAGAAGCGATTGCCGAATTGTCTTAAATGTCTCTATTACCAGTTGACCTGGGAACACGGGTACCCCCATTCCTGCGGGATTTTTGGCATTAAGAGCCGGAACCTGCCGGGCATGGAAGTATTCTTAGCTACCGGCCGTCATTGCCCTTCGTTTCACGTAAAAATCCGGTAAAAGGCCCGGTATGGATCGTACTCAGCCTTACAGTTTGGTCCTGCCTCTAAAACTCCTTGACAGGGTAAGCCGGTCCGCATATTCCAGGTCCCCCCCTACGGGGAGTCCAGAGGCAAGGCGGGTAACTTCAACCGGATACCCTTTGAGGAGCTGCTGTATATACAGGGCCGTGGTATCCCCTTCTACCGTGGGATTCAGGGCGAGGATGACTTCCCGGATACCTTCCTCTCGGACTCGATTTAAAAGCGGGCCGATGCGCAGATCCCCCGGGTTTATTCCCTCCAAAGGGGCGATAAGCCCTCCCAGCACATGGAAACGTCCCCGAAATTCCCGGGATTCTTCTATGACCTGCACATCCTGGGCTCGTTCAACGACACATATACTGGTGTCCCGGCTGGTATCAGTACAGATAGGGCAGGGATCCTGTTCGGTAAAACTACCGCAGATCCTGCAACGGATAATCGTCCTATGCAGATCCGCAATCTGTTCCGCCATGAGCTGGGCATACTGGGGATCCCCATCCAGCAGGTAATAGACCATACGGCGGGCGCTCTTTTTCCCAAGTCCCGGCAATTTGGACAAGAGGATTACCAGGCTGTCGATGACATTCATGAATTCCCCGGAAACCCTGGGCCAGGGAAACCGGGGTTTATACCAGGCATCTGCATACCCCCGGCAAGAGCGCCCATTTCTCGATTAATCGCTTCTCTGACTTTTTCCATGGCATTGGTAAACGCGGCGATGATAAGGTC
Organism: Treponema sp.; assembly: GCA_031275325.1. Lineage (GTDB taxonomy): Bacteria > Spirochaetota > Spirochaetia > Treponematales > Breznakiellaceae > JAIRLU01. The sequence goes on along the minus strand of JAISOX010000082.1, from coordinate 40,355 downwards.
CTCAAGCATTTCCCTTTCCTGAGGATTGATCAGTTCCGGGGCGATTCTGAGGGAGAGCATTTCAATGCGTCCGTTCAGGTCTATCTCTACCATACCTCCTCCGGCAGCGCCCGTTACGGTAATAGCTCCCAGTTTTTCCTGAAACACCGTCATCTGTTCCTGAATTTTCTGGGCGTTCTTGAGGATGTCAAAAGGATTAATATTCATCACCTAACTCCAATTGGGATTCCTTAATCGGCCTTATGCGGAAACTGGAGTTTCTGCATAAGGCTATTTTTTAAGCGGTTTCACCTGCGGCCAGGTGAAACCGCGCCTTGAACTGTACGGAAAAAGCGAAGGTTAGGCCGCTTTTTCGGGAGCCTGTTTCACCGGATTTTGAAACGGGCTCCTTTTACTTTTCCCTGACCACCGTACCTCGAAACACCTGGATCACCCGTTCTACCTGGGGAGCCAACTGAGGCGAATCAGGGCTTCCATTACGATGAACCGTACTGCCTACAGGGTCCTCTTCCATACTACCAGCTATCTGAGGCGCGTGTCTCCCCGTCTCCGGTATTGAACCGGGGTGTTCCGCTGCAGTATGGGCCGGGGATAGGGGTTTTGCAAGATCTGAGGGGGGAGCCCCGGATGCTTTCGCGGCCATTAGACGATCAAAATTTTCAGTAAGCGAACCGGCTTGGCTGGAACTAAATCTTCGGCTTGGTTCCTCCGGCAGTTTCTCCTGTGCAGGAGCAGGGTTCGGTAGGGAAGGGTCAACCGCTGGAGGTTCCCTGCTGGCAGGAGCGGGATTTCCTCCTGCCATCCCTGAAGCGCCGGTGAAGCCCAGCGCCGCCTGGACTTCACTAATGGCGGCCCGGAGTTCCAGGGGAGAAATCCACTGTCCCAGCCAGCAGAGTTTTGAAACCACTGTTTCCAACTCAAATCGCGGCGCAATAGAGTACCGGATATCCCGGTACAGGGTCAGGAGCAGATCCAGGGCATGTTCCAGTTGCCGCTTATTGAGGCCTTCCAAGACCTTGGGCGAGAACCGGTCAGGACTGTAATCCAACAGGGATTCCCGGGTAATGCCGGCTTTTATGAACAACATGCTGTGATAATACCCTGCTAAGTCAATGATGAACTGTTCAACCGCGACCCCGGCATTGAGCATATCGTCAATCAAGGTAAAGGCTTGGGGGCTATCATTTTCCACACAGGCCTCTGCCAGCGCGTTGAGATTATCCAGGCCCACCAACCCGAGCTTTTCCCGGATAAGCGCGGACCGGATATACCCATCTGAAAAGGCCGCTACTTGGTCGAAGAGGGTATAGGCATCCCGGAGACTGCCGGTAGACTCTTTAGCAATCCAGAACAGGGCCTCATCCTCAGCCTGAATATTCATCTCCTCACAGGTAGCCTTGAGCATCGACGCAATCATCTCAAGGGGGATGAGCCTGAAGGCGAACTGCTGACAACGGCTTTTAATGGTGGCCGGGACCTTGTGCAGCTCGGTAGTGGCAAAGATAAAGACGATATACGGGGGAGGTTCTTCGATGGTTTTAAGGAGCGCATTGAACGCGCTGTTGGAAAGCATGTGGACCTCGTCGATGATATAGACCTTATAGCGCCCGGAATTAGGGGGGAACAGCACCTCGTCCTTGATCTGCCGCACATCATTGACCCCGGTATTAGAAGCCCCGTCGATCTCAATAATATCCAGGCTTGCCCCCCGGCTGATTTCCTGACAGGCAGGACACGCCCCGCAGGGAGCCGCGGTAGGCCCTTGTTCACAGTTAAGGGAGCGGGCGAGGATCCGGGCCGCGCTGGTTTTACCGCAGCCCCGGGGTCCGGAAAAAAGGTAGGCGTGGGCAATACGCCGTTGCTCAAGGGAGTTTTTCAAGGTGGCTACTACAAAATCCTGCCCTGCTAATTCATCAAAGATTTTAGGACGCCGCCTGGTGGCGGTTACTTCATAAGCCATATCCTGAGTATACCGTGAATCAGAGACAAAAAAAACCCCGTACCTAGGATGGACCACGGCGCAACAGGCCTCCGCTGACCGTTGCTTCCTTCCGGACCTGGCGGGGTTGGGCGGCGCCTGTTCGCATGGCTCCTAGCTACAGGGTTTTATAACCATATATACATGAACGGGAATTGTCAAGCCCGTTCCTGCAGGAACGGACCCCAAGGCGCGCCGGGGTTTTTCCCGCCAGGCCCTCTTATCAGACACTTCCTTAAAAACCGCAGGGGTTCTGTAACTATTAGTCCCATGCCATGTTATCCATAGTAAAGCACCGTACAGGAATATAAAACTTTATAGAAAAAAGAGGTTATGTAAAAAGGTATCATGCGCGCCTTTCCAAAAATAGGGGTTTTAGGAAAGGCGCCTTTAATTAGGATCTTTTCTTTGTCGCCGTAACCGGTTCTCCTCCTCCCGGTTACGGTTTTTTATTACCCCCAGCCCGGCTTTTCACAGGAGCCGCTCAGGTCCCGGCCTGAGCATATCTTCCCGGCGGGCCAAACAAAGCGCTTCCCGAACCAAGGCGCGGTTTTCCGGTCTATTGAAATGTACCAGCGCGCGCTGCAGCCGTTTCTCCCGCTCACCAGGTACAGGGATAGGTTTCATGGTTCGAGGATCCAGGCCGGTACGGTACATCACCGTGGAAAGGGTTCCGGGAGTGGGATAGAAGTCCTGAACCTGATTCGGGATAAACCGGCTTTTCTTGAGATACAGGGCCAGTTCTACCCCATCCTGGAGGGTCGATCCGGGATGGCCTGACATAAAATAGGGGACCAGGTACTGTTTGCATCCCAGGCCGCGGTTTATGGCGGCATAATCCTGGGCGAACTGTATATAGGTCGCATGATCCCCCTTGCCCATGGCCGCAAGCACCGGGGAAGAAACATGCTCAGGGGCAACCTTGAGCTGGCCGCTTACGTGCCAGCGACAGAGGGTTTTCAGAAACTCCTTCCCGTACCGGCTGTCCAGGTAAAGGTAATCAAAACGGATCCCTGAACGGATAAAGATCTTCTGTATGACCCCTGGGCCCCCGATGTTTCTGAGGGCCTTGAGGGTTTCCAGGTAATCCCGGTGATCCGCCTGGAGCCGGGGACAGGGCGCAGGGCGCAGACATTCCCGGTCCGGGCAGAACCCTCCTTTGGCCTGACGAGTACAAGGAGGACGGTAAAAGTTCGCGGTAGGGCCTCCTACATCATGGATATACCCCTTAAAGCCCGTAAGCCCCGTCAGGGTTTTCGCTTCTCTGAGGAGGCTCTCCGGGCTTCTTCCAGTAACCGCCCTGCCCTGGTGAAAGGTAATGGCGCAAAAGGAACAGCCTCCGAAACAGCCCCGGCTGGAAACCAGGGAAAAGGCCGCCTCTTTCATGGCAGGTATGCCTCCAGCGGCATCGTACAAAGGATGGCCGCGCCGGGTATAGGGAAGCTCGTAAACCCTATCGAATTCCCCTTGGGTGAGGGGAAAGGCAGGAGGATTCTGGATAACCCAGCGATCCCCGTCGCTTCGCTCGATCAGGGGCTGGGCGCTTAAAGGATCTGCCTGTAAGCGCTGGACCATGAAGTGTTCTGCATAGCGTTTTAAGGAATCCGGATCCTCCCCCTTCACCGCGTCATAATCCGGGAGCCGGATCCCAGGCCCCCCGGCATGGGAGGAACGGACGCAGGTTCCCCGGACATCCCGGATATCGGCAATCCCCTCCCCGGCATTGAGCCGCCGGGCAATTTCCCGGATGGGCCGTTCTCCCATGCCATAGACCAGGAGGTCCGCTTTGGAATCCAGCAGTAGGGAACGCCGCACCTGGTTAGACCAGTAATCATAATGGGCAAAGCGGCGAAGGCTGGCTTCAATGCCGCCGATAATAACCGGGATGTTTTTATAAACCGAACGGATCCCCCCAACATAGGTAAGTATGGCCCGGTCAGGCCGGAAACCCGCCCTGCCTCCTGGGGAATAGGCGTCTTGGGAACGGGGCTTTTTCGCCGCAGTATAATGGGCAACCATGGAATCCATGTTTCCTGCGCCCACCAGAAAAGCCAGCCGGGGTCTGCCTAAAACCGTATAGGAAGCCCCCTGTTTCCAGTCCGGCTGGGGGATGATGCCGACCTTGTACCCTGCATCTTCCAAGACCCGGCATACCAGGGCTGGCGCAAAAGCAGGATGATCCACATAGGCATCGCCGGAAACAAAAATAAAATCGCAATATTCCCAACCCCGGTTGTCCATATCCCGAGGGCTTACCGGCAGGAACCGGAGCTGGGAAGCTGGTATAGCGAAAGAAACGGCTTAGACTCCAATAACCGAGGTAACCTCAGGGACTTCTTTTTTCAGGTGGTTTTCAATGCCCATCTTCAAGGTCATCTGAGCCATAGGGCATCCGCCGCATGCGCCAGTCAATTTTAATGATACCGTACCGTCACCGGCCACGGAAACGAATTCCACATCCCCGCCGTCCGCCTGGAGGGAGGGCCGGACCTTATCAAGCGCGGTCTTTATTTGTTCTTCAAGCATATATTCTCCTCATAGCATGAATATACTAGGATAATGGGCATCTGTCTATAATGCCCTCATAGCCAGGGCCTATACCCCGGCAAGAACGGATCGTTTCTGATTAAAAATGGTTCATTTCTTGTTAAGAATAGATCATTTTTTTCCCAGAATAACGCAGCGGGGATCTCCTGCAGGGCGCCGGTCTATACCCATGGATCCGGGGATTGACTATTTTTTCCCTTCATCATATAGTCTCCCTCATCGAAAACCTATGAAAACACGGGGTCTTGTTTTTTTCTGTATGTTCAGCGCGCTGAGTTCCCTCTATACGCAAAACCCAGGGGCTGAGGGTCCTCCAACTATCAGCGCCACAAGTATATCCCTCAGGGGGACGCCGAAATACCAGCCTGGGTTTACCCGCTTTGATTACGTGAATCCTGACGCGCCCAAAGGGGGAACCCTTACCTACCATGCCATTGGTACCTATGACAACTTTCACCGTTATGCCCTGCGGGGAAGCTGCGCTGCAGGATGGGAGTATTTTTACGATTCCCTTATGACCGGTTCTTATGATGAGTCTGACGCGCTCTATCCCCTTATCGCGGAAAGCCTGGAATATGCAGCGGATTATTCCTTCATCATTTTCTCGATACATCCCCAGGCAAAGGATCAGGAAGGCCAGCCCATCACCGCAGAAGACGCGGCCTTTTCCTTCAATACCTTTTATGAAAAAGGGGTTCCCCACTTTAAAACCTATTACAACGGGGTAACCGTTCAGGTCCTTTCAGGGAACCGGGTCCGTTTTGATCTGCCTGAACCAGGGGACAAGGAAAAAATGCTTGACTTAGGGGGGCTTGCGATTCTTCCCAAACGCTTTTGGGAAGAGCATGACTTTTCCGAACCCCTGGCAACCCCGCCCCTGGGTACGGGAGCGTACCGGGTCAAGGATTATAAGATGGGGCAGTACGTGATCCTGGAACGGGTCAAGGATTACTGGGCTGCAGACCTGCCGGTCAACAAGGGACAGTACAACTTTGACGCCATCCGTTACGATTATTACCGGGATGACACCATTGCCTTGGAAGCCTTTAAGTCCGGGGAATACGATATTCGCAGCGAATCGGACATTGAAAAATGGAACACCCAGTATACCGGCCCTGCTTTTACCTCGGGCCTCCTCATCAAGGAAGAGATACCCCATGCAATTCCCCGTCCCATGAGCGCGTTTAACTTCAATGTGGAACGGCCGGTGTTTCAGGATCGCCGGGTGCGGATGGCGCTGAATTATTTTCTTGATTTTGAATGGATAAACAAAAACCTCTTTTATAATCAGTACACCCGGACCAGGAGCTACTTTCAAAACACCGAATACGCGGCTGCAGGGCTTCCTTCCGCAGCAGAGCGGCGGATTCTGGAACCTATCCGGGACCAGATCCCCGCGGAGGTGTTCACCCAAGCGTACAACCCGCCCATAACCGACGGCTCCGGGTTTATCCGTCCCCAGATGCGGGAAGCCATGGCCTTGTTCAACGAGGCGGGCTGGGAATTACGCCAGGGGAAGCTGGTCCATAAGGCCGGCGGGGAGCAGATGCAGTTTGAACTGTTGATCTACAGCCCCAGTTCTGAGAAAACCGCGATCCCTCTCCAGCGGAACCTTGCCCGTTTCGGCATTGTTATGCATATCCGTATGGTGGATGTGAGCCAGTTTGTGAACCGGATGCGGTCCCGGGATTATGATATGCTGGATCGGGGATATTCTGCGGCGTCTTATCCGAGTTCGCTTTTAGCCCTTGCCTGGCATTCTGATTATATGGATTCTACCTACAACTTGGCGGGGGTCCGGGATCCCGCGCTGGATTATCTTGTGGAAGGCATCATTGCCCACCAGGAAGATGCGGACGCGCTGTTGGCCTGGGGGCGGGCCTTGGACCGGGTCCTCACGTGGAACCATTACGTGATTCCCCAATGGCATACCTCCCAGTTTCGCGTGGCCTATAACCGCAAGCTCCACAAACCGCAGGTACGTCCCCGGTATGCCTTAGGGCTCCATACCTGGTGGATCCCTCAGGAACCGTAAGGCCCCGGACCTCCTATGGAAAACATAAGCACATGAAAAAACAGGCTGTTCCCGGCAATCCCTATGAGGGCGCATCCCTTGTCATGAAGCCCCTAGAGTACTATAGTATACGTAATCAGTATACAACCACAAACATTGCAGTAACCATCAGCAGCATCACCCTATAAAAGGAGTATTTTTCATGGAAGATCGAAAAGTTATTTTAGCTATTGACGATATGTCAATGAATTTGAGGACCATCCAAGTTATTTTGGATAAACAGTTCAATGTCCGTTTGGCCAAGTCAGGGGAAATCGCCTTATCTATCTTGGGTTCCAGCAAAGTGGATCTTATTTTATTGGACATTGAAATGCCCGGTATGTCGGGATTTGAGTTCCTGGATGTGCTCCAAAAACTTGACCGGGCTAAAGATGTGCCGGTTATTTTTGTAACCTCCCATGCGTCCACCGAGTTAATTGCCCGGGCCACCAAAGCAGGGGCGAAAGATTATGTGATGAAGCCCTTTGAACCGGCGGTTCTGCAGAAAAAAGTATACGCGGCCCTGAATATGCAGGACATTTACATTACCAAAGACGGTAAAGCCATCAACCTTCTTCCGTAAGGATCTACATAACCTGGTCAAGGGTTCAAGAAAGACCGGTACGGTTTAGCAAGGAATACGCGAAGGCGCGAGGAGGATCTTATGCGGGAAAAACAGGTTATTTTGGCTATTGATGATATGTCCATGAATCTGAGGACTATCAAGGTATTATTGGAAAAACAGTTCGATGTCCGTTTGGCTAAATCCGGCCAGATGGCCCTTACCATTCTGGACAGTGAAAAGGTGGCCCTGATTTTGCTGGATATTGAAATGCCCGGCATGTCCGGCTTCGAGTTCCTTGAAAAGATGAAGGACTATCCAAATGCAAAGGACGTACCGATTATCTTTATCTCGTCCCACGCAAGCCCGGAGCTGATTAAGCACGCTTCCAAGCACGGCAGCGTGAAGGATTATATCATAAAACCCATCACCCCGGAGATCCTCGAAAAAAAAGTATGGGCCGCCCTTAATATGAGCCCTGTTTCAGGATACGACGGGCTTTGACGCCTCTCCTGCCAGCGCACCCCCGGGCGGTACCCAAGCCCGGGCGGTACCGGATCCTAGAGTCCCCATTTATGCCGCAGCGTGGCCAACGTACCGTTATGCTGCATCGTCTGGATCAGCGTATCAAGATAGGCCGCGAGTTTGTCATTGCCCAGTTTCGTGGCGATACCGTATTCCTGGGGATCAAAGCCGTCGGGTAACAGCAGGGTATCCTCCTGCAGGTAGCCTAAGAGGATCGATTTATCTACCGAGTAGGCGTCAATCTGTTTGTTCAGCAGGGCCGCCAGGATCGGGGGATTACTGGGAAAGTCCCAAAACCGTACCTTCACGCCGTATTTAGCCGCTTCCCGGGTAATTGCCTCGGAAGTGGTGGTCCCCCGGATAACGCCGATGGTTTTTCCCTGCATATCCGCCAATCCGGTCAGGCCCGAATCCTTTCTGACCAGGAAGCCGACTTCATCAATATAATAGGGGCGGGTAATATTATAGAGCCGCTTCCGTTCTTCCGTGATGGTATAGGCGGCTATGATCATATCCACCTCCCCATTGTCAAGCATGGGCCCCCGCATCGGGGTGGTAACCACCGTAAAGGAAACCCCCTCCTTATTCCCAAGGATAGCTTCCGCAATACTCCGGGCCAGGTCGATCTCTAACCCTTCGAGTTCGCCGGTCTTAGGATTGTAGTAACCGAACCGGGGCACGTCCGACTGGATGCCTACACACAGGATCCCCCGCTTGCGTATAGCCTGAAGCTGGGCGGAACGGGCTGGCGTATCACTACAGCCGCTGAACAGCAAACCTAAGGCGAAGAGCTGGGTCAAAAGCAATAAACGAATTTTCATACTCTGTATATAGCATATCTTGGCTCTATATGCCAGGGATTACCCCAGGGCAAGGGCATGATTTTTTTGATTCCCGGCATCCCTGTATCATGGCAGCCCGGGATGGGCTATTCCCTGGGCTGGAACGGTCTATTGGGGATCCCGAATGCTCCATTCGGGATCCCCAATACTTCATTCGGGGTCCCGAATACTCCATTCGGGGTCCCGAATACTCCATTCGGGGTCCCGAATACTTCATTCGGGGTCCCGAATACTCCATTCGGGGTCCCGAATACTTCATTCGGGGTCCCGAATACTCCATTCGGGATCCCGAATACTCCATTCGGGGTCCCGAATACTTCATTCGGGGTCCCGAATACTCCATTCGGGGTCCCGAATGCTCCATTGGGGCTCCCGAATACTCCATTGGGGATACAGAAGGCCCCCTTGGGGATACAGAAGGCCCCCTTGGGGCTCCCGAATACTCCATTGGGGCTCCCGAATGCTCCATTCGGGCTCCCGAATGTTCCATTGGGGATACAGCAGGCCCCCTTGGGGCTCCCGCCGGTACTGTTCCGGGGCAGCCCGGCCCGTACCGGGACTCCATGCAGGTATGCCTCCGGGGAGCGGGGTGAAAAAATGCTTGACAGGAGTTCCAGGCTCCCCTATCATCATACCACTATGACACCTTATTGCAATGAAACAGGCCCTTCTCCCCACAGCCCTCAGGAGGAGGGGGCCGCGCTGCCGGCCAAGCGGCGCGTTGAGGAGGCTATGCTTGCCCATCTGGATAATCTTACCAAGCCCCGGGGCAGCCTGGGAAAATTGGAAGCCTATTGTATCAAGATGGCGGGGATTCAAAACCAGGTTCCCCCTCGCATCAGGAAGAAGGGGATTTATGTGTTTGCCGGGGATCAGGGTATCACCGAAGAAGGGGTATCCCTGTACCCGTCGGAAGTTACCTATCAGATGGTCCTGAACATGCTTTCCGGCGGGGCAGGGATCAATGCCCTGGCCCAGCGCACGGGCTGGGAAGTGATCGCCGTAGACGCGGGGGTAGCCGGGGAGTTTCCCCCGGATGAGGAGCTGCCCCCTCAGAGGTCATGCCGGTTTATACGGGCCAAGATCGGGAAAGGCTGCGGGAACTTCTATAAGACCCAGGCCATGAGCGCGCAGGAAGCGGTCAAGACCCTGGAACAGGGTAAAAAGCTGGCGGATGACGCGCAGGAACAGGGCTATGACCTGGTGGCCGTCGGAGACTTAGGGATTGGAAACACCAGCACTGCCGCAGCCATGCTCATTGCCGCGGGGTTTTCCCCGGAGGAGATGGTAGACCGGGGAACCGGTATTGACCGGGAACGGCTGGAACACAAGAAACGGATCATTCGGGAAGCGGTGGCCCTGCGTAAGCCTGCTCAAACCGGAGAAGCCATTATAGAACAGGTGGGGTCCTTTGACCTGGGGATGATGAGCGGTTTTATCCTGGGTCTTGCGGGCAAGGGGATCCCCTGTGTCCTTGACGGCTTCCCGGTAACTGCTGCGGCCTATCTCGCGGCGATGATAAACCCCCAGGTGAAGGAGTTCCTGTTCGCAGGGCACCAATCCAAGGTTGCAGGACACCGCCCCGTATTGGATAACCTTGGGCTCTCCCCCATTGTATCCCTGGATATGCACTTGGGAGAGGGTACAGGCGCGGTTATCGGCGGTTATATCATAGAACTGGCGGTCCACGCGGCCCGTACCATGGCGTCCTTCTCCCAAGCCCAGGTTTCCGGGAAGGATATTGTGGAAGAGAAGTATTAACCGAGAGGTATGTTTAACCGGTTTCTTTCCACCTTGAGCCTGGTTTCACGGTTCCCCATCAAGCGGAGGAGTACGCAACAATTCGACGGTTCCCGGATGGACTTTTACCTGCCCATTACCGGGATAGTCCCTGCCTTGCTGGGCGTCGTGCTTCTTGGCGGGGGGTATCTTCTGACGGAAAGCCCCCTTCTCACGGTTATCTTCACCCTTACCGGTCAATACCTGGGGTTTAACCTTTTTCATCTTGACGGGCTTATGGATACAGCCGACGCATTCCTCGGCTCTTTTGACCGGGAGAAGCGGATTATGGTACTCAAGGATTCGCGGATCGGGGTGTACGGCTTTTTCGCAGGTATCGCGGTTCTCAGCCTCAAGGCAGGGCTGCTCTATACCCTCTTTCCCTGGCTGGTCCGTTTTCCCGGGCCCCTCTTAGCCTACCCTATAAGCGGGCGGTTCAGCGCGGCGCTGATTCCTGGCTTGACCGGGTCTGCCAAACCCGGGGGGCTTGGCGCCTTGGTAAAGGATGCCCGGCCTTACCGGGTAATAGCAGGGCTCCTCACGGGGCTCTTGCTCTGGACGGCCCTGGTATGGGGAATGAGCGCGCTCTTCGCCGTTGATGAACCGCGCTGCGGTCTTTGGGGGATCCTCCTCGCCGTACCGTCGGTAAGTCCCCTGGCGTCGGTGTTTTTTGCCCGGCTGTACCGGAAGCATCTGGGGGGCTATACCGGAGACGCGCTGGGCGCGGCGGTAGAGCTTGCCGAAATCCTGCATCTTACCTTGTGCCTGTTAATTTTGGCGCGGACCTAGGGGTAAGGCAGGTTGGCGGAATACATGGGTTGACCAAAAGAGCAGGTATGGAGAGAATACATGAGACGCATGGGTAACACTTGGAGGAAACATTATGGATAATCTGGTTTCACCTTTTCTGAATAGAAATAATGAGCAAAAATATACCGTGAATACCTTGATTGAGGAAATTGCTTTGGGAAAGAGATTTGATTATGTATTTTTCTGGAGGACAGATAAAAATACGGTATCCACCGGCTGTTTCAGCCAATGGCAGGAATCAAAATTTATTGCAGACGCTTATCAGTATAGCTGCGCGGAACAATATATGATGGGACAAAAAGCATTATTATTTAATGATAAGGAAATATTCGATGAAATACTATCGGCAGTACATCCCCGGGAAATAAAATCATTGGGTAGGAAAGTAAAAAATTTTGATGCAAAAATATGGGATAAGGCAAAATATGCAATAGTGTTAAACGGTAATTTTTATAAATTTACTCAAAACAAAGAAATGATGCGATTATTAGTATCTACTGAACATAAGGTATTGGTTGAGGCCAGCCCGGTGGATACAATATGGGGTGTTGGACTTGCGAAAGATGATAAAAAAATAAATGATCCCAATCATTGGAAAGGGGAAAATTTATTAGGTTTTGCTTTAATGGAAGTGAGGGAAGAAATAAAGAAATTAAATGTATGAGCATAACAACCCCTCAAAGCGGCTTTTATTGTTTGTTAGTGTATCCCATTCTTCCAGCCATTTTTGATTTGCCCTTCTTGCCCTACCCTGTTTAATTTAAATTCGTTTTACCCATCTATGGGTTTAATTACCCTTATCTTTGACCATCTTACTTGGGCAGATTTTTCCTCTATCTGCGAACCCTTCCCGTTTCTATTAGCTCAAATGGATATAAAAGTATACCAGTCGAACCGTTTCATACCGGTAAAGTCATGTAAAAAGCATCAACCATGGCATATCCTTACCGGGGCATTGCGGTAACCGGCATTCACTAAGCATGACCTTGATTTGGGGTATTATAAATTACGACGGAAAAACTTAAAAGGGGATTAAACAGGTCTACTGAAAAAGAGTATGCTGTTGTCATTAGGCATCTCCGCAACGGCTAGGTCATTCTGCTACGCTCCTTCCCAGGACTCACTCCGCCACATTTTGTCAGATATGGACTCTGATTCGCAAAGCGCCCTTATTCGGGCCGCCAAGCTGCCGCATACAACCGAAACGCTATGCGCCATAATAATCAAAATTTTTTGAAAAATATTGACAAATAAATTTTATCGTACTACCTTATATTCATAAGGAGAATTCTTGTGAAAAACCATTTGAATACGATTATTGTATGTTTATCCGTAATAATATGTGTAATTATATTTTCTATTGGCATGGTTACTTGGAAAACTGCACAGAATAATTATATAGTTGTAACCGGATCGGCAACAAAATCATTTATTTCTGATTTAATTGTTTGGAGAGGATCTTTTTCAAAAAAAGCAACAACGTCCAAAGATGCTTTTGTAAAATTAAGGAATGATACATCCGCAGTTAAAGATTATCTTGTAAAAAATGGTGTTAATGAGCAGGATATAGTGTTTTCATCTATTGACTTAAACGAAAATTATGAACCTGAATATAATCAGGATGGAAGAATTACAAAAACCATATTTACTGGATATACGCTTACGCAAAGGATTACAATAGAATCTACTGAAGTGGATAAAATTGAAAAAATATCCCGTGATATAACAGAACTGATTGATTTGGGTGTTGAATTTTTCTCAATGCCGCCAGAGTACTATTATACAAAACTCGATGAGCTTAAATTGGACTTGATAGCAAAATCAGCGGAAAACAGTAAACTGAGGGCGGAAACTATAGTAAGAGAATCAGGGGCCAAACTGTTAAAATTGCGTTCGGCAAATCTTGGTGTTTTTCAAATAACGCCAGAAAATTCTTCAACAGATAGTTATAGCTATGAAGGATCGTATGATGTATCATCAAAAAATAAAACAGCATTTATAACTACACGGTTAGAATATTTGATAAAATAATAGGTAGGGGATTCGTTGCATAACAGGACTGTTTACGCGCAGGCCCGCAAAGGGGGCCAAAGGCCCTGAGGTTCCGGCTGGCTAGGTCATTCAACTACGCTCCATTCCTACGCCTCCCACCCGCGGTAAACAGCCGGAATATGCGTCGCCCCCTTATTTTCCAAAGATAAGATTGGGAATAAAGAGTACCAGATCCTTACAAAAGATACACAGGAGGATCACCATAATTATTGCCATAATAAACGGAACCGATTCCCGGGCAGTTTCTTCGGGTTTACACCCCATGATGCTGGAAGTGGTATACAAGGCAATACCCACCGGCGGAGTCATGATCCCCATGGTAACCACGGTCATCATAATCAGGCCGAATTGTACCGGATCAATACCCACCGAGGTGATCACCGGCAGCAGTATGGGGGTAAGCAGCAGGGCAATTACCGTGGTTTCAATAAACATCCCGCAGCATACCAGCAGGAGGATGATAATCAGCAGCAGGATATAGGGGTTTGACGTGATATTCACCAAAAACGAAGCCATAGCCTGGGGAATGCGATCATACACAATACCGTATCCAAATATCCCGGAGAAGGAAACCAGAATCATAATGATGCCGATGTCGTTTGCCGTGTCCCGCAGGGTTTGAAAAAAAGTCTTTAGGTTTAGTTCCCGGTAAATAACCACCCCAACCAAGATCGCATACACACAGGCAAAGGCCCCTGACTCAGAAGGGGTGAATATTCCAAACCGAATGCCCACGATCAAGATGACTGGAAAAAAGAGGGCCCAGATGCTATCCACGAAGGCCTTACCAATTTCCTTGGGATGGGCCGGATGTTCCCGCTCAGGCAGATACCCTCGTTTTTTTGCGGTAATCCGTATGGTAATCATCAAGGCAAGCATCATCATAAACCCTGGAAGGAAACCTCCGGCAAACAGCCGTCCGATAGAGACCTCTCCCACGGAACCATAAATAATGAGTCCCATACTGGGTGGAATCGTTGCCGTAATTAAAGAGGTAATACCGTTTACCGCTGCCGAATACCCTTTGGTATATCCCCGTTTAGTCATAGCAGGGCCGAGCACCCGGCATTCCATGGCAGCGTCAGCATTGGCAGAACCGGAAACCCCGCCCATCAATGTTGAAAGCACACAGGATATTTGGCCTAAGTTGCCGTACATGTGTCCGGTTAATACATTGGAAAGCGTGATGAGCCGGGAGGTAATACCGGTGTTATTCATTAAATTCCCTGCAAACACAAACAGGGGAATAGCCAAAAGGGTAAAACTTTGACTGGAACTGACGACTTTCTGCACCACAATAGAAAAGGGAATATCCGGGGTAACCAGAAAGAAAACCGTCCCTGAAACACCGATGGCAAAGGCCACCGGCATACCCAAAAGCAACAGCAAGAAAAAGACCATAACCACTACACCCATTAAATCGCCTCCTTACTCTGAAGCAGGATTTTCTTATCTTTCCAATGAGCGATGAGTTTTAATATGATGGTAACGATGAGCAGTATTGAACCAATCGGGGCGCTGATGGTTGCCCAGGAATAACTGATACCCAAGGTTTGAAACAAGCGCTTTGCATTGTCTATACTCAAGGGAAACCCATAAACCACGAGGATTCCCAAGAAGCCAATAGCCAAGAGGTACATAAGGTAATACAAAATTTTTTGCACTTTTGCGGGAAAATGACTCACCAACATATCCACCCGTACAAAATCTGCTTTCCGAAGCGCCAGATCCGCTCCCAAAAATACCACCCACGCAAATAAGAGCAGCGATACATCCTGGGCCCAATTCAAGGGATGTTTGATGCTTCGCGCCACCGCGGAAATAAACACTAAAAAGGTGATGGCCGCCACAAATATCGAAACGATCGATGCTTCGATTTTACAGAACCACCGGTACACTATTTGTATCTGCTTCACAAGAGCCTCCTCTCCAAGCCTTTGGTCCTATTACCAAAAAATTAGCCAACCATTCTTCAAGTACCTATTCAGTCCTGGCGATAAACCTGGCGATACCCTGTTCCCGTTATGTCTATCCTTATCTTGGTTATGTACCTTTTCCCTGCTGCATACAAAAAACAGGCGTTGGACTGCCTAGATACCAGACTTGTTCGACAATCCGGTTGGTTGTCGCGGACTCAAGTCCGTTTCAAGTCATGCAATTACCCGTCAACGAACCTTGGATTCACCGGCTGCGAAATTGCCGTATTTTGAGCGAAATGGGGCGAACCTTTGGTTCGATGGAAACGGAAGTTTCCGAACAACGCTCATCTTTCAAATTGCTATTCTTTTCCTAATTCAGCGTAAATTTGATCCCGCAAAGAAGTAAATTCCAGGGCCGTATACGCCGCTTCTGCCGCCGCTTTGAATGCATCCTGGTCTGGGACAACTACCACCATGCCTTTGTCAATCATCTGATTTTCGTAATCATCCGCAACCCGCTCCACCAGCCGGGCATTTTCAGACGCCGCTGCCCGGCATTCCTCTATCAAAATCTGTTGATACTCGGCAGGCAGCCTGGAAAACCATTTTTCCCCAACAATAATACCGTTGGCAAGCTGGAAATGGGCTGTTTTATCGATATATTTGACTACTTCATAGAGGCGCGCGCCAAAAGTAGCGGTATGCTGGGCTTCAGCGCCGTCAATCGACTTGGACTGAATGGCGTTATAGGAATCATTCCAGCCCATGGCAATGGGGGTGGCTCCCATAGCCTCCACCGACTTCGCCCATACTGGGGCGCCGGGAGTACGAATTCGCTGGCCCTTTAAGTCAGCCGGCGTAGTAACCGGAATATTGGTGAGAAAATGCCGGGGCCCATCGTACCAGTTAAAGGCAAGCACCCGGATCCCGTTCTCGGATGCCAGTTTTTCCTCCCATTCCATAAAAATCTTGGTCTGGGTAATCTGTACGAGCTCATCATAGGTATCCGCAATATAGGGCATACCGATAATCCCAATTTCCTTTACATAGTTGCCCATGCGTCCGCCGTCGGTGAGAACCGCCACATTAACCCCTTGAATCGCCTGCTCGATCACATCCTCATCGCTCCCCAACTGGGCGGAAGGATACACTTGGATGGTAATGCCCCCTTGTGTTTTGGCTTCCACGTTCTTTGCCCATTCCTTAAAACCTTCTACAATCGGACTGGTTTCGTTCAACTGGGTAGACATTTTCAACGTAAAGGTTTTTGTTTCCGTTGCTGCCCTTGTCCCAGAACCGGCAGGGTTGGTTTTATTGCAGCCTACTATGCTGAAGGCCAACAGTCCTGCAAATCCCCATAAAAGCGTTTTTTTCATGTTTTGCTCCATCAATTTATTAGGATTATACCTGTGTTCATTAAAGGTACTATGCAAGTTCCAGGGGGTCAAGAAAATAGTTTTTTCCTAAGACTGGTGTCGCTCCAAAGGCAGGAACCATAGTAGATTCGATCCGGCTTTTCTGGTAGGTTTATAAAATGAATACGCCTTCCATCTTGGTATGGACTGCCCTCCTCTCGTTCCTGCCGATTTCCGAACTCCGAGGAGGAATTCCCTTTGCCATAGCTTCCGGTTTACCCTGGTACTGGGCCTACCCCTTTGCCGTGGCCATCAACGCCTTGGTAGCTCCTGCGTGCTGGCTTTTCCTTTCAACGCTGCATAAATGCCTGCTTGTTATGGCTTGGTACCGGAATTTTTTTGACCGTTTTGTGGAGCGAGCTCGGCTCAAACTCCATAAAGGGGTACGCAAATGGGGGTGGCTTGGGATAGCTGCGTTTGTGGCCATACCCCTTCCGGTTACCGGCGCGTGGACCGGAACCTTGGGGGCCTGGGTGCTCGGTATCAGCAAAGGTAAAACCATGATCGCTGTGATCCTGGGGGTTATGACTGCAGGGGCTATAGTTACCGTGGTGCTCACGCTAGGTTTGCATGCCTTTAGTCTTTTTATCAAAAAACTATAAGACCCTCACTTAACGCCCCGCAATCTTCACTTAAAGCGCCATAGTCCCCACTCAACACCCCGTAATCCTCACTCAAAGCATAGTCCCTGCTCAATGCCTCGTAGTCTCTGTTCAACGCCCCATACGAAGGCCTATCGCAGCACCCTGCGAAGGCTTATCGCAGCAGCCTGATCTTCACTCAAAGCATCACAGCCCCCGCTCAACGCCCCGCAATCCTCACTCAAAGCACCACAGCATACTCGATTAATAACCTATAAAAAGGCCCTAGAGAATCAACAAATCCCAAAGGAACCGGGAAAGTCCTAAGACATTTACTTTGTTGCTACAATTCTTTAGACTCATACTTATGAGAGCCACCCGAGCATTGATACATGTGGACCGCTTGAGAAAGAACATCGAAACAGTCCGGAATCGTATAGGTTCAAAGCCGCTGCTTTGTATGCCCGTCAAAGCCGATGGCTATGGCCATGGGGCAATACCCATTGCGCAAGAAGCCCTGCGCTTAGGGGCCGCGGTTCTGGCAGTTGCCACGGTCCAGGAAGGAGCGGAGCTGCGGAAGGCGGGAATAGACGCCCCTATCCTGCTCTTTTCCATTCCCCTCCCAGAAGAACTGGACGAACTCGCGGCATATAAGCTCAGCCCCTTTATCGCGGATAGGGAATGCGCGCAGGCGCTTGCTGCGGCAGCTGACCGGGCAGGGGTACGCCTCCAGGTGCATCTCAAGATCGATACTGGTATGGGCCGGATAGGCTGCCCTCCTGAAGCCGCGGCAGCGCTGGCTGCTTATATCGCCTCATTTCCGTCGTTACACTACAGGGGTACTGCCACCCATTTGGCCAAGGCAGATTCGCCTGCAACGGATGGCCTCGCCTATACCCAAAAACAGCTTGCCCGGTTTAATGAAGCCCTGGACGCCATCAGAAAGGCTGGTTTTGATACCGGCATAGTACACGCCGCCAACTCAGGGGCGGTCTTGTTGCATGAGGATGCGTATTTCGATATGGTACGGCCCGGAATCCTCCTGTACGGATACCCTCCTTCTGCAGCATTAGCATCCTTGGCGCAGCTGGAACCGGTGATGGACCTGGTTACTTCGGTGGGGTTTATCAAAAAAGTTGCCCAGGGAGAAGCCCTTTCCTATGGAGGAACCTGGATTGCCCCAACGGATCGGATGATTGCCACCCTGCCGGTAGGGTACGGTGATGGGCTGCCTCGGGGATTAAGCGGTACGCTTCAGGTCCTTATCCGGGGAACCCTATACCCTGTGGCAGGAAGGATTTGTATGGATCAATGTATGGTGGATCTTGGGCAGGATACTGAGGTGCGCCGCTGGGATCCGGTGATCATCTTTGGCGGTACCCAGGGAGCCTTGAGCGCCGGGGATCTCGCGGTAAAACTCCATACCATTCCTTATGAGATTACCTGTACTATCAATAAACGGGTTCCCCGGTTGTATTGCTAAGGGGCCGCGGTGATGCCGTCAGTCATCCATTGAACGATGACGTCCAATCGTTTCCTGATAGCCGAAGGGATGTCAATCTTGGAGGCGATAAAGTCCGATACATCCGTACCTGCAAGGCTGTACACTAATACCCCTTCGGCAATGGGTTCAAAATACAGTTGGGCGATGAATTTATTTTCTTTAATTACCGGGATAAATAGGTAGGTGAGACTCTTAAAATTGGATAAGGTGTATACTAAACCCCATCCATTCACGGTAATATCAGCCCGGTAGTAGGAATTCCCGAAATTAACATCCTTGAGGCGAATATACATGGTTTCCGATGCTGGTACTGATGCGGCCTGAGGCGGATCGGGAATGGGGGAAAGCTTCTTGGAACTGGCAATCCGGGTGGCGTCTTCAAACAGGGGGATATCCTCATGCCGACTATCGGAATAGTATAAACGGCCTTTCAAATCCTGGATATTGCCCATGGCATTATAAATACGGATAAAGGAAACCGGTTTAGCCGTGGGAATAACCAGCAGGGATTCAGTGAGGTATGCAGGATCCTGATTAAGTACGGAACCGGAAATAGCCGGGTCCAATGCGGAGGCAGCTAATAAGGTCAAGCCTGCAGCGGTTCGGGTAGATACCACACAGCCTTCCGGTGAAAAGACCTGCCTTTTGGCAGCTTCATCAAGCCGGGGAAAGAGCAGGTCAAAAGAACGATGCTCCCCCTTGAGGGGGACCCTGCCTATGAGGAGGATCCCCAGGAGGGCGCACACGCGGAAACCCCTTAGATTCATCATGTTCTTCCTTAAATGTAATGTATGCGGCCTGTTCGGAAACTGAAGGTTCCGGACAACCCTCGTCAACGCAGCGGTTTTTCCTTGACCCCCACGGTTACGGTTCCAACATCTGATCTGGCGAAAAAGCCCCATGGCGATCCTTAATACGCCCCTTTGCCCCGGATAACCGCGCCCAGGGTTTTGTATAATACCCATAAATCAAGCCATACGGACCAGCTTTGCAGGTAATAGGTATCCAAGGCCACCCGCTCGCCATAGTCCGTATCAGAACGGCCTGAGACTTGCCACAGTCCGCTCAAGCCTGGTTTGACCGAAAATATGCGGCTAAAATCTTCGCCGTATTTATGCGCCTCATCCTGCACAATGGGCCGGGGTCCCACCAGGCTCATCTCGCCTTTGAGGATGTTGATCAGTTGGGGGAATTCATCCAGGCTGGTTCTCCGCAGGAATTTACCGATCCCCGTTACCCGGGGATCATCTTTCAGCTTATGGCTTGCCTCCCATTCTTCCCGCTTCGCGGGATCCGAGGCCAAGATGGCCTGTAAACGCTGATCCGCATCCATGACCATGGACCTGAATTTATAGGCCTTAAACGGGACGCCCTGTAAGCCCAGCCGGGTATGGCCGTATAAAACCGGCCCTGGGGAACTGATTTTGACCAGTAAGGCGGTTACCCCGAATAAAGGCAGCAGCAGCGGCCCGCCGATGATAATGAGACTAATATCCATAAACCGTTTGATAGCCCAATTCCAGGGCATTTTGAGCTTATTGCTGGTAACAAAGCCCAGAATACCATCGAAATCCCGAATGGACATCCAGATATTGGTAACATTAAAAAAATCCGGAATCACCACGTTATAACGAAAGGCCGCTATGGAGTGATTCATCAGGCGGGTGAGGGCTTTTGGGTCCAGTTCAGGCATCGCGACAATGGCCATTTTGATGTTAAAACGCCGGACAATTTCAGGCCCGATTCGGGTATCATGGATTATGGGGATGTCCTGATACGCGTTTTCTTCCTCATGCCGGTCATCCAGGATAAGGACCGGCACGTATCCTAACCGATCGCTTTGGAGTAAGCGGTCAACAATGCGGCGCCCCAGGGTTCCTCCTCCATAAATCACCGCGGGAATACCCCCCAGCCTGGTTTTATGGAGCAGGATATGCATCATGCCCCGGCAGGAGAGCAGCATAACCATAGAAAAGCCGCAGCTGATGATAAAGGCCGCGGAAATCGCGTCGAATTCCTGGTCTTCAATGTACCGTGAAAAAATGATCCCCCCATGAGCCATGACCGAGGCGATAATCAAATGCCGAAGCTCTTCCGCCGGGGCCAAGGAAACCCCGGGATAAAGGCTGCTAATCTGGAAAATCAGAATAAATACCGGCAGATAGGGCCAATAGGTAACAAAGGACTTAAAATTGATGACCCCCATATCATAGGCGTTTACACAGAAAAACCCCGCGCCAAAGCACAGCATCACCCCCGCTAGATCAGACAAAATCAAGGCCCCTGCAATAAAAGATGAGCTGGTCCGGTGGTATCGAAGCCGGTACCACTGCTCAAAATCGGTTAAGGTCATGGTTATACTATGATAGGAAAAAACGGTTTTGACAATACCGGGGGTCATTTCATGGATGCAGGCGGGTTTCCTCCCCCTGTAGGCCGCGGCAGCAAGAAAGCGGGCCGCCCCTTGGCTCTGGTCTTTGCCGCTTTGGAGCCAAGCCAGGGATCAGCCGCTCTGCACTGCCGCGTCGGGAATCCAGCCTGGGGGGATGCCCCGGCCTGTTCCCTGTTTTAGAGATAAAGAACATCCCCTTTTTTGATAAAACAGGTAGCATAGTGAACCAGGTCTTACTATACTAAAAGTGTTGTCAAGGAGGGTGCCATGAGGAGCCTTAAAACACGGTTTTTTGTGATTTTTATCGGATTAAGTACGATTTCTGCGTTGGGGGCGGGGTTGATCCTGTATTTCCCCTATCGTGATTATATCAAAGAAAGCTACCAGGATACCCTGAAGCGGACCGGGGCCATGATTACGGTCCAATACCCGGTATTGGCGGATCCTGCCTATCTGAGGGCGCAGGGAACCGCGGCCCGGGAAGAGTACATCCTGTGGAAAACTACCCATCCCCAGCAGCATGTCCGGGCATACCTGGCCGCGGAACCAGAGAGAGCCTCCGGGGCGTTCTGGAAAACCAACCAGGATCTCCGCGCTATCGCGGAAGCCTTTGGGCTTGCTTCTATTTATGTGCTGGAACCGGTGAACGGCCAATACCGCTTCCTGGTGGATTCAGATCTGGTCTTATTAGGGGAGGATCACCTGGGCCAGGTGTACAACGATGACGGCCTCCAGCGGCTCAACGAGCTGTATGGGACCGACGCTTTAGGGGCAGAGCTGGATACGGTATGCCAAACCCAAACCATACAGGTAAGCCAAACTCCGGTAACGAGCCAGTGGGGGGTTTTGGTATCCGGGTTCCTCCCCATAATCAAAGACGGCGCGGTAGTAAGCATCTTAGGGCTGGATTACGATATATCCTTCATAAAAGCCCTGGAACAGCGCGCGCAAACCGCATTGGCCCTGGCTTTGTTCGTGATGATTATCGTGGCAGGGGCCTTGGCGTTTCTCGTGGCTTCCTCCCTCATCACCCCCATAAAAGAGGTGGAACATATTGCCCAATCCCTGGCAGCCCTCAATTTTGAGGTGGCCGTACAGCGCCTGAGAGCTGATGAAATCGGCAGTATGCAGCGGGCCTTGGTACTCATACGGGACAGCCTCCGCAAAGCTATGGACGACAGCCGCAATGACCATCTGGCCCAGATAGCCGCTACCAGCAAGGGCCTCTCCAGCATCGTAACCCAATCCTCGGCAGATCTGGAACTCATTACCGGTTCTATGGATGCGGTACAGACCAAGGCCGATTCCCAGCTGCAATCGGTCAAGCAGACCGCGGGTTCCATCGCGGACATTATTGCCCACATCAGGTCCCTCGACCAGGCGGTCAAGACCCAGGGTTCCCAGATTAACGAATCTTCTGCGGCTATAGCCCTTATGGTGAAAAACATTGCCTCGGTCCGTTCGGCAGCTACCCAGGGGGGAGAGACGATCGCCATCCTCAGCGCTTCCTCCGAAGCAGGGCAAAAGTTACTCCGCCGGCTCAACAACGAAGTGGAACAGATTCAGAGCCAGTCCAAAGCCCTGGGGAATGCAAACCTGACCATTGCCAATATTGCGGCCCAAACCAATATTTTAGCCATGAACGCGGCCATAGAGGCGGCTCATGCCGGGGAAGCAGGCCGGGGGTTTGCCGTAGTGGCAGGGGAAATCCGTAAGCTGGCGGAGCTTTCCAGTAAGGAGTCCGGAAACATCTCCGGGGAAATCAAGGCCATGGAAGGGGCTATCGGACAGGTAACGGAAGCCTCCGGTGAAACCATGATCGCCATGGAGCGTATTTTCAATGAAATAAACGCCATGAACCGTTCCTTCGGGCTCATATACCAGGCAGTGGAGGAACAGTCTGCAGGAGGAAGCCGGATTCTTGAAGGCTTGAAGGTAATCGAACACATGACAGAGCAGGTCCGGGAGGGAACCGGGGCCATACACCAGGGGAGTGATGTGATCCATAAAGAAGTGGAATCCCTGAAACGTATTTCCCAAGAAGTACGGGAACAGGTGCAAGAGGTGCGGCTGGCGAGCCGCCATATTGAAGCGTCCCTGGATAAGGCGAAGCAATTAGCCGGACAAAACCAGCACGCGGCCTGAGGCTTTCACGGGCCGTTTCTTCTTGATGAGGCGCAGGAGGACCGCTCCGCGGTTCCGCTCCATCCTGCGCATCACACTGCCCGGTGAACCGCCTGTTGGAGCAAGACCGGGTTGTAGTTTTGATACCGCCTGACCAGTTCCGCCTTGGCTTCATCACCGATGCAGTTACCGGCAGGGGGGATCTGCGGAAGGGTAAAGCGCCGGATTTTGCGCAGGAAACTGAAGGGGCATCGCCTGCGGGACAGGGCCTGCCCGGTTCAAGGCTTGAAGAAACCGGGTAATTCCCGGCCCTTTGCACTGTTCCCGCGCTTGCGGTTTTGAGGAACCCGTAGTACAATCGAAAGGCGTGGGACTGAGGTCTTGAGCTTGCGGAGCCGGGTCTCCGCGCAAGAAACCCGGGTTTCCGGTTCAGAGAGCCGGGTCTCCGCGCAAGAGACTTGGGTTCGGTAACGGTTCATTCCAAGGGGAAGCCATAAGGAGGTAAAAATGGCGGATTGGATGCCCAAACGAGAACAGGATTTAGTCGATTTATGCGGGAAATGGAAGGCGGTTCTGTCGGACTCCCAAAGCGTCGCCGCGTACGGCTGGGAACAGGCGGAGGTTACCGCTGTTTTGGGGAAGATCGACGCGTTCTTGAACGCCCGAAGCGGGTTCGAGGCGGACGATTCATCCGCGAAACGGCTGTTAAAGGAAGAGGCCAAGGACGCGGTCAGCAGCGCGCTGCGGGATTTTGCCAGGACGAGCGTCCGGTACAACAAAAAAATCCCGGACGACGTGAAACAGACCCTGGGGATTCATCCCGCGGATACGAAACCCACGCCCCACCCGGCGCCTGCATCCCAGCCTGAGACCGTGGTGGAGAACACGGTCAACCACTACGAGCACCGCGTACGGGCCCTGAACCGGGGGCGGAAGGACACCGCCAAACCAGGGGACGCGTACGGGGTGCGTTACGCCTGGCAGGTGGGCGGGGAGCGGCCTCCTGCCGGGGAGGACCTGCCCAAGTCCCGTTTCAGCCGGCGCACGAGCCTTGTCATCCCGCACACGGAAGCGGACCAGGGAAAGACCGCGTACTACGCTTCCTGCTACGAAAACAGCAAGGGCGACCAGGGGCAGTGGTCCCCGGTGGTTTCCGCCATCATCGGATAAACCAAGCGCATAAGGGTTCACAGATTACACGGATTTTTGAACTAAAGCCCGCTTAAACCGGTGAAAATCCGTGAAATCTGCGGACAAGCAGGGGTAACCTCTTGGCAGGGGCCTTATCGACGTTCTGCGGAAGGGCATAGGCTTGTATCCTTGCCCATGTCCTTTTGTTTTATGCCAGCCCTTCACCGCGCAGCCGCACCGCGCAAGGTACCCGCAGGGCTTGCTGCCGCATATTTTGGGGAAGAACCAAACCCGCTGACCGGCAAAAAGACACGCTAATAAGGACCTTTCCAATAGGGGCGGCCGGATGGAGCTTTACCAGCAGTATAGCCCTAACCTTTCATGCAAGGCATGGATACAAGACATGGTTTGCAATACCAAGTATACTGGCCCAGGAGATGCTTTGTAAGCGGTAAGAAGGAGCATGTATGGTACAGGGTACGTTGTGGTCAAACTGCGTAAGCGGCGGCTGCGGGGCCAAGATAGAAAGCGAGGGGCTTCTGCGCCTGCTCGCGGGGATCCCAGGGAGTAAGGATAAACGGCTGCTCGTGGGATACGACGCTTCCGATGACGCGGCGGTTTATCAACTTGATGAGAAACAGTCCCTCATATTCACGGTTGATTTTTTCCCCCCCATGATCAATGAGGCCCGCAGGTTTGGGCGGATCGCCGCGGCAAACGCCCTCAGCGATGTGTGGGCCATGGGCGGACGGCCGGTTCTTGCGCTGAATCTGGTGTGTTTCCCCGAAGCCCTGGATACCAAGATTCTGGCGGATATACTGGCCGGAGGCGCGGAAAAAATCGCGGAAGCCGGCGCGGTGCTGGGCGGCGGACACTCCATATACGACCGGGAGCCAAAATACGGCCTGGCCGTTACCGGCACGGTTGAAACCGCGAAGATCCTGCGCAACAATACGCCCAAAGCCGGGCATACATTGCTGCTCACCAAACCCCTGGGCGTAGGCATCGTGATGGCCGCGCTCCGGGTGGGGATGGCGGAGGAGCAGGCGGTCCAGCAGGCGGTTGCATCCATGGAAAGGCTGAACCGCTATGCCTGCGAAGCCATGGCGGGTTTTGAGGTAAGCGCCTGTACCGATGTTACCGGCTTCGGGCTGCTTGTTCATGCCCTGGAGATGGCAGGGGACGCAGTATCAATTATGCTCTACCCTGACGCGCTGCCCCGTATTCCCGAGGCAGCGGACTACGCCAATGCGTATCTCTTGACCGCTGCGGGACAGCGCAACCGCAACCGTGTGGAAAAGGCCGTCAACGTAAACCCGCTCCCCTTTGCCGTCCAGGAGTTGCTGTTCGACCCCCAGACATCGGGCGGGCTTTTGATAGCCGCGCCGCCCGATGAAGCGGATGCACTTATCCGGCGCATAAAAAACGGGGGAGACGGATCCGCTGCGATCATAGGGGAAATCTTGCCCCGATCAGAAGACTTGATAGTATTCGGATGAACCGTTACACTAGGGATTTGTTGCGCTTCACCCATAGTAACAGGAGGTTTGTATGAAAACATTGGATATGCTGGGGCAGCCCTGCCCCATTCCGGTGGTAAAAGCACAAGAAATCCTTGCCGAACAGGATGCAGCGGGGGTTATGGTGTTGGTGGACAACACGGCCGCGGTGCAAAACCTCGAAAAGATGGCAAAGGGAACCGGCTGCGGTTTTTCGTATGTTGAGGAGGGGCACGCGTACCGGGTACGTATCGTGAAAAACCCAGAGGCCGGCCGCATTTTTACCACGGAATCTCCGCCGGAACCGCAGCCGGACAGTCCGCCGGAAACTCTCCCCGCCATCGGGGATGGGGCGAAGAAGGGGCCGGTCGTGCTGATAACCTCCGATACTATGGGCAGAGGCTCAGATGAACTTGGGCGTATGCTTATCAAAGGGTTTATCTTTTCACTGACCCAATTAAACCCCCTGCCTGAAGCGGTCATGTTTTTAAACGGCGGGGCGCGGCTCACCACGGCAGGGGCAAATACCGTCCCTGACCTCAAGGCGCTGGAAGAGAAAGGCACGGGAATATACACCTGTGGAACCTGCGCCAATTACTATACCTTGACCGAATCCCTGGCGGTGGGAAGCATTGTGGACATGATGCACATAGTAAACCGTTTGGCCAAGGCGTCTGTCGTGCTTACCATATGATATACGCCAATTATGCCGCCACCTCTCCTGCCTTGTCCCCTGGGGTGGTCAAAGAACTCTGCGAATACCTTGGCGGAACACACCTTAACGCGGCCCGGAATTTTGAGGGGCTTGAGGCGGGGGCGATAGCCCTGCGGGCCCGCAAAGCCCTCGCGAGGCTTTTCAATGCGGCTGATCCCTTGCAGGTGCTGTTCACCAGCGGCGCAACCCAGTCGCTGAATATGGCGATAAACGGCCTGATCAGGCCGGGAGACCACGTACTGGCCACGATGGTGGAACACAACGCGTCCGCGCGGCCGCTTGAGGCTCTGCGAAAAAACAGCGTGATAGAGATAGGCTGGCTTCAGTGCGATTCCGATGGTTCGCTGGACGCCGAAACCCTCCGCAAGGCTATACGAAAAAACACCAGGCTCCTCGTCATGTCCCATGCGTCAAATGTGCTCGGTACGCTATTGCCTGCAGCGGAATGTTGCAGGATTGCCCGGGAGTACGGCGTTCTTTCTATTTTGGACACGGCGCAGACTGCCGGCGTCTTGCCGGTTACGGGAGGAGATTGGGGCATTGCCGATGTTATCGTGTTTACCGGTCATAAGGGGCTTGGCGGTCTTGCGGGCATTGGCGGCTTCGTGATTGGGGATGGGGCTTCCCGTGAAATGCGGCCCTGGGCGTCGGGAGGCACCGGCAGCGCGTCCGGTTCCCTTGATATGCCGCAGTTCATGCCGGACAAGTTCGAACCAGGCACGCAAAACACCATAGGCATACTCAGCCTTGCCGTATCCGTAGAGGAGATTTTACGCGCCGGCGTGGAAAACATACGGGAACGGGAACGCTCCCTCACCGCGCGCTTCATCGCGGGGCTGGGGGAACTAAAAAAAGTAACACGCTACGGCCCCCTCGACCCGGATCGCAGGGCAGCGCCTGTTTCAGTGGTTGTCCAGGGATACGACTCAGGAGAAGCCGCAAGACAGTTGTTTGAAACCCGGGGCATCATTACCCGCAGCGGGCTGCACTGTTCTCCCCTGGCCCATAAAACCGCCGGGACCTATCCGGGCGGCACGGTTCGTTTCAGTTTTGGCAGGGAAACAACCGAGGAAGACATTGACGCGGTCCTTGAAGCGCTGTCCGATCTGTAGCGCGCCGCGGGAACGATAAGCCCTATCTTTTCAGAATCCTTTTATCCCCGACCCGCTGGGTCAATCCCTGGGCGTCCAGGAAATCAAGCATCGCGAGGCTGTATTTTCTGTTCACCCCCAGAGCGTCCCGCAGGGAGGCCACGGTTATATCGCCGTTCATCGAAGCAATCTCCCTAAGGAGCTGTTCCCTGGTCTCACGGGGGAACAAGAGGCCCCCTTCCAGTACCCTGAGGTCCTCGCTTTCCCGCAAAAAGACAAGCGCCCGCTTTATATAGGAAGGGGAAGCCCTTAGTTTCTCTTCCAGTTCCGAAAGTTTTACCAGATTGAAGCGCGCGCCCGCGCTCTCATCCCTGATACGCTCCACAAGGTCCATGAGTTTTTTATCCAGAGACTGGCTGTATCCTGCCATCCGGTAACAGGTTTTTCCCTGGGCCTCAACAGACACAATGCTATTTTTTGCCGCCATGAGGCGGATGAGTTCTTTGAAATCCCCGCTGGTAATTTTAGCCGCCCCATCGCCCAGGGAGGCATGTAATTTCTCGGCGTCTATTCCCGCGCGTTCAGGATACTTGGCATGGAAGTCCCGGAGAATCCGCAGCACCCCATGGAGCGCCCGGTCGAACGCGGCCGCGGAGATGAAATTCCGGGATGAGCCGAATTCCAAAAGTCCGTATTTCTCCGCTGCAGCGGACAGTAAGCCCAGGTTCTCCTGGAATACCTTTTTATCCATCTGGGACAGCGCGAACAGGCCGGATACGTTCAGGATGCCCTTATCCCAAAGGATTGCCGCAAGCAGGGAAACCGGACCGAAATCGCCTGACAGTGCCGTGATTATGGCTGCTTTGGCTTCACGCTCTGCCCTGCCTTTTACCGCTTCCGCATTGGGCAGCATAATCCGTCCCCCGCCTATGGTGAGCAGCGGACTGTAGAAGCGAATCACGAATCGTTGTCCCGCAGTAACGGTTATTTTGGATTCGGTGAGCAGCTGCGCAGGCCCGCCGCTTCCCGGCAGGATGGCTGATTTTTTCTTGTCCCCCTTCATGTCGAGCAGGGAAACCCTGGCGATAACATCCGCGGTCCCCACATGGAGCCGCACCCGCTGCCAGTGAGTTACGCCCTTTGGCGCGGAGGGCAGGACCTCAAGCCAGGTATTCATGCAGTTGGTGGCGATAAAAGCCCCTTTTGCACAGACCGCATCCCCCCGCTCCAGTTGGGCCTGGGAAACGGAAGAGAGGTTGACGGCCACCCGCTGACCTGCGGGAACCGTATGGATATTCGCCCCATGGGTCTGGAGGGAACGGACCTTTCCCACCGCAGCGGAAGGCATAATAGCCACTTCATCCCCTACGGCAATACTCCCCTGATAGGAAGTTCCGGTTACCACCGTCCCGAACCCCTTTTGGCTGAAGACCCGGTCAATGGGAAGGAAAAACGCGCCGAACCCCTTTCTCGGCGGTATGGTATCCAGGATCCGTTCCATTTCCTCCCGTATGCGTAAGACCCCTTCTCCGGTTACCGATGAAACAGGAATGATGGGCGCGGCCTCAAGGCAGGTTCCCCGGATTACGTCCACTGCTTCCGCAATCGCCAGTTCCAGGGTTTCGCCGTCAACCAAATCTTTCTTGGTCAGAGCCACCAAACCGAATTTGACGCCAAGAATATGGAGAATATCCAGGTGCTCCCGGGTCTGGGGCATGACCCCTTCGCTTGCCGCAATTACCAGCATGGCCGCGTCCATACCGGCAGCGCCTGCCGCCATTTGCCGTATAAAGCGCTCGTGTCCGGGGACATCCACGATGCTCACGGTCTTCCCGTTAGCCAAGGTCAATGGGGCAAAACCCAGCTCAATGGTGATACCCCGGCGCTTTTCTTCCTCAAGGCGGTCGCAGTCTACTCCTGTGAGAGCCCGTACAAGCGCGGTTTTACCGTGGTCGATATGCCCGGCAGTCCCAAATATAAAGGGGTACTCCATTATTTTTACGGCGCCCTTTCAAAAGAAATATCCCCAAGGCTGCGTTTCAGTTCAACCCTCGGCAAAAACACCAGCTTTGTCCCTTTACCATGACGGGCGTTCAACTCATCCGGGGTTGCCATGCCCTCACTGGATAGGGTAATGCGGAATGTCCCCAAATCCTCCAGTTTGACGCTCTGTATGTCCCCCAGGGAAAGCGCGGCCCGTCCCTCGATTTCCTGTAAGCCCACGCTTCCGGTGGTCTCCTGAGTACGATACCACTTGGAAAGCGCCGTATTAAGCGGGCTTTTCCGCTTGATTTTCTTCAGTTTAACCGGCATATATACTCCTTTTCAGGGAAAATTAGCTAATCATAGGGGTAGAAATTTATTTTTATCAAGTCTTTATCGAAATTATCGGAGCTTTTTTCAAAATAACCGGACGATTTTAGAAGATTCGAGGACTTGGCCCGGCAACCCGGTTGGCTGCCGGAGGCTTTAGCCCAGTACCGGCCTTACAAAACACTGAACCTGCTGCATGTGCTAAGGGGCTGGGGTTCAGCAGTGGAGGTTTCCGAACCGGTCCATGACGCTTATTTAAACCATAAGGTATTATAAGAAGGCAATCATTTCGCACCAATTTTGTTTGTTATGTTGTTTAATTTCACTGATCCCTTTATGTTAAGTAATAAATCGGTATCTCTTGAACAAAAAGGAGGAGCTATTGACCGCTTGTATCGGACAAAGGTCAACCGCAGCAAACCGGTTCATCTTTCCAAGTCCCATAACGTTGATCCTGGCATAGTATAATTGTATGTTTCTATCGAAATCGCCGTATTGTACTCCCTGCTTACCTGCCCATAGCGGACAATGCCGCGGTAAATGCCGCAGCGATTGACTGCTCATCGCCGGGTAACAGCGCGCGGACATGAAGGATGACGCAGCCGTCCCGTAGCCCCGGAATCACCGGAATAGGGGCTGTTCTGAGACCCAGCGCGAGTCCTTCGGCGCTGCCGGAAGCGGCCCGGACCGCAACGCCGTAACCAGGAAGTTTGTCCGTGGGATACGCGCCGCCGCCCACCGCGTCACAGGTCTCCACAACAGAAATGACAAGAGCAACGGCGTTCACCCGGGCCGCGGCGTCCTTCAACATACGGCACAAAGCCCGGGCTTTTTTAAGAAGCGTCTTTTTGTCCGCTTCTATCATCCTGATCACCGGAATCTCACCCTGCCTGCCGGAAAGATACATCCGGAGCGTCGCTTCAAAGGCCGCGAGGGTCATTTTATCCACCCGCAGCGCCCGCAAAAGCTGGTGGCGCTTCATCGTGTCTATCAGATGCTTTGAACCGGCGATTACGCCGATCTGCGGCCCGCCAAGTAATTTGTCCCCCGAAAAAGTTACCACGCCCGCGCCAGATTTAAGACAATCCCTGACCTGATGTTCCCGGTTTGCAAAGGAGACGCCAGGCTGACAGAGGAGGCCGCTGCCAAGATCCTCCATGAATACCAGCGCCCGGGAAGCCGCCAGTTCCGCCAGTTCTTCACGGGGAACGGGTTTTACAAAACCGTCTATCCGGTAGTTTGAGGGGTGAACCTTGAGCAAAACCGCGGTATTTTCCGTGATTGCGTTACGGTAGTCCCTTATACGGGTTACGTTTGTACAGCCAATAGCGGTCATTTTTGCGCCCGAAAAAGAGATTATTTCGGGAATTCTGAAAGAGCCGCCTATCTCGACAAGCTCCCCGCAGGATACGATCACTTCCCGTCCCGCAGCCGTCGCGGACAACGCCAGCAGTACCGCCGCGGCATTATTGTTCACCACCAGCGCGGCTTCAGCGCCGGTCATCTGGCAGACGCTCCATTCAACATGAGCATTGCGCCCGTCCCGTCCGCCTTTTTCCGGTGCATATTCCAGGGTACTGTAAACGCCTGCAATCTCATGTACCGCGCGAAGGGCCTCCTTGGCAAGCGGCGACCGGCCAAGGTTGGTATGCACCACCACGCCCGTAGCATTTATCACCGGTTTAAGCGTACTCGACGCCCGCGCGCGGAGCAGATTTTCCGCACGAAACGCGGCAAGCCCATCCACCGGCATATTGAATTGCGCGCCGGCGCATATATCCCGCTTTAACCCGTCCAGCGCCTCTGCTATTATTTTTTTTACCGTCTCCCTCCCCAGCCTGCCTGAAAATGCAAGCGCCCAGGGCGTATTGAGCAGTTCATCCATTGCCGGAATGGAACGCAGCGCATTGTGTATAGTGGAATCAGTCATCTGTCTTTACCATCCGCTTACCCTATACCATGATAATTTTTGAATTCCAGCGCTTTGCGGTTTGAGTTACCGCGATGACTCTGGGGTAAGGCAAAACCCCGGCGGCCGCTCCTTAGTCAACCGGCCAATTTTACTCGGAACCTTATGGATAAAACCCTCTGGCGGCGATCAATCTGCTTCGTACCGGTAAATCACCTGATAGTTCTTTCCGCAGGAACTGTACACAGCGTCCCATTCCACGTTCAGTTCCCGCAACAGTTTCAGCAGTTTTTCCGGTTCTTCCATCTCTACCTCGGCGGCATAGCCGCAGGAAGCGCTTAATTTTCCCGGCGACGGTATAAGCGCGCAGGAAAAACCCGGTCCTCCGCCTGAAGCGGATGCTGCCTGGAAGCGCAGACTCGAACTTATCGAATCGAAAGTAACCACCATTCGCAAGGTCAGCCTGCTCCCGCTTCTATACGCCACCCTCCCGCGGAACTTTCCACCCGTACGGTCCGGCCTTTTTCTTTCAGGAATTTTTCCACATTGTCCCGCGCTGAGGCTGAGGACACCTCCACAGAAAAAGCCGCCAAACCGTATTCTTTCAACGCATTTTGGGCCATAAGAACAGGTTCCGGGCAGGACAAGCCCCGGGCGTCCACTACGTTTGAGCCGCTCATGCCTTGACCACGGCCTTTTGCCCGATGTTGAACAGCGCTATGCAGGTAAGCGCCGCAAAACCAATGACAACGGCAATCTGGCCGTTAAGAGGCACACCAGAGGGTGAAGCCGCCAGTCCAAAATTGTGGCTGATAGCCGCCCCCACGAGCAGGCCCAAAACACAGACCGCCCCGTCCGCATTGCCTTCTCCGGCCATAATACTCTGACGAAGCGGGCAGCCCCCAAGCAGGGTGGAGCCGTAACCCGCGAGGGCCATGCCCAAAAAGTTCCACACAAAATTGGTATGGGCTATGGGTTGTCCCTCAAAACCGGCGTGTACCCTGCCTGTCAGCAGGTTGCCGATAAGGGCCGCAACAAACACCGCCCCATAGACCAGCAACATGGAAGGGTTCTTGATAAGGATCATATCCCGAAAGCCGCCGGCCATGCACATACGGCTGGTCTGGGCAAAGCCGCCTATGACGAGACCCGCGGTCAAAGCAAGCAGAACCGGCGCATGCATGGAACCAGGGCCGGTTTCGCTAAAGCGGATGAATGCGGGCCTTACCAGCAGGAACAGGAGCAGCACTGCCGCGAAGGTAGGCATCACAAAACCTGATACCCTGGGCTGTTCATAGGCGCGTCCCAGGGAAAACCCCTGTTTCAGCATCACCGAACCCAAGGCAATACCGGCCACAAAGCCCGCCAGCCCTACCAGCGCGTTCAGATCGCCGCCGGCCAAACGCAGTACCATACGGAGGGGGCAGCCCAGAAACACCAGAGCGCCTATAATGACAAACAGGGAGATGAAAAATCTCAGTAAGGGAGCCGAGCCGCCAGAGGGCTTGAACTCCCGGCGGGCCAGCGAAAGGATAAAGGCCCCTGCGATAAAGCCCGGTATTTCAGGGCGAATGTACTGAACTGTTGCCGCGCCGTGCAGTCCCAGCGCGCCGGCAGTGTCCCGGATAAAACAGGCCACGCACACCCCCATATTAGCAGGATTTCCAAATACCGTGAGCAGCACCGCAAGGATTCCGGTAACGCCGCCCGCGACCACTAGTAAAACCGGCCATTTTTTGTCTTGCATCATGTTCCCCCACATTAAAATATTAAAAAATTGGCGGAGGCGTGTGAGAATCGAACTCACCAAGGGCGTTTCCACTCTTTGACGGATTTGAAGTCCGCAGCCGCCACCAGGCGACATTCACCTCCGTGCAGTTACTATAACAGATGGAAACCATATTGTCAAATGACGAAAAAAAATCACTTTGACAAGCCACGCGTTTTATGCTATGGTGCTTTAAGGTGAAGGAGAGTAGTGTATGTCGAATATAAAAGAAATTCAGAGTACCTGCGCGTATTGCGGCGCGGGATGTCAGATCCGGTTCTCGGTGGATACTGCACAGAACAAAATTCTGGAAGCAGCGCCGGCGAAGGGCCGTACTAACGAGGGGACCCTGTGTCTGAAAGGCTGGTATGGCTGGGATTATCTTAATGATCCGCAGATTCTTACGAAGCGGCTGAAAAAGCCGATGATTCGCAAACGCGGCAAGGGCAGCCCCCTCGAAGAAGTCGAATGGGCGGAGGCTATTTCCTATGTGGCCGACCGTTTTACTGAAATCAAGAATACATACGGTCCCGATTCCATTATGGGTACCGGTTCCGCACGAGGGGCGGGCAACGAGGCCAACTACATCATGCAGAAATTCATGCGCGCATGTATCGGCACTAATAATGTTGACCACTGCGCGCGAATATGACACGCGCCTTCTGTAGCGGGTCTACAGTATTCATTGGGTTCAGGCGCAATGTCAATGGGCGTTCCAGAAATTGAGGACGCTAAACTTCTGTTCATTTTTGGTTACAATGGGGCTGATTCCCATCCTATCGTCGCGCGCAGGATAGTCCGGGCCAAGGAAAAAGGCGCAAAAATCATCTGCGTTGATCCCCGCAGGATTGAGACCGCGCGTATCGCGGATATGCATCTTCAGCTTAAAAACGGCTCTAATCTCGCTCTGGTGAATGCTATCGCCCAGGTAATTATCAAAGAAGATCTTATCGACCGGGATTTTATCGAGCAGCATTCAACGGGGTTTGACGAATTCGCGGCCATTGTGGAGAAATACACGCCGGAGTATGTAACGGAAATCACCCGGGTTGACCCGGAGGATATACGGAAGGCCGCCCGGATGTACGCGACTTCGGGGTGTTCCATGATACTTTACGGCATGGGCGTCTGTCAGTTTGCCCAGGCAGTGGATGTAGTCAAAGGGCTTGCGAATCTTGCGATCATGACCGGCAACTTTGGCCGTCCATCAACCGGCATCGGCCCAGTGCGGGGCCAGAACAATGTGCAGGGCGCGTGTGATATGGGTGCGCTGCCGAATTGCTTCCCCGGATACCAGAGTGTAACCGACCCGGTCATACGGGAAAAGTTCGAAAAAGCCTGGGGCGCTAAACTATCAGGACAAGTGGGCTGTCCCATTACCCATGTGCCCCACCGGGTGCTACACGAAAAGGATCCCGCGAAACAGATTCACGCGTACTACATCTTCGGGGAGGATCCCGCGCAGTCAGACCCGGACCTTGCGGAGGTGCGAGAGGCGCTGGATAAATGCGATTTTGTCGTGATGCAGGATATTTTTATGAACAAGACCGGCCGCCACGCGGATGTGATCCTTCCCGCGACGGGATGGTGTGAGCATGACGGCGTCTATACCTGCTGCGACCGTGGTTTTCAGCGTGTGCGCAAGCTCATTGAGCCTCAGGGGGATGTGAAGACCGATTGGGAAATCATCTGCGCCATTTCTACCGCCATGGGCTACCCCATGCATTATCACAACACCGAGGAAATCTGGAATGAGTTGATCGATTTGTGTCCAAGTTTTGCTGGCGCGACCTACGAAAAGATCGAAAAATTCGGCAGTGTGCAGTGGCCCTGCAGGGACAAGGCCATGACCGACCAGGGGACGCCTTACCTTCACAAGGGCGCCAAGTTTGCCCACCCGGACGGAAAGGCGAAGTTCTACGGTACGGATTGGCGTCCGCCCAAGGAACTGGAAAACAACGAGTACCCCATGGTGCTTTCCACGGTGCGCGAGGTTGGCCACTACTCGGTGCGTACCATGAGCGGCAACTGCCGGCTGCTGCGCAACCTTGAGGATGAGCCAGGCTGGGCCCAGATGAATCCCGAAGACTGCGAGGCCATCGGCGCCCGGAAAGGCGAACTGGTTAAAGTGCTTTCCAAGCGCGGGTACTGTATAACCCGCTGCCTGCCTACTGACCGGGTAAAACGGGGCGCGGTTTACATGACCTACCAGTGGTGGATAGGCGCGTGTAACGAGCTGACCCAGGCTTCCCTGGATCCGGTGAGCAACACGCCGGAGTACAAGTACGCGGCCTGCCGGGTGGAAAAAATCATCGACCAAGCCTGGGCGGAAAAGCAAATCCTTGAGGAATACGCGGAGATTCGCGGACAGATGGGAATTAAACGGCACGTCGGATGAGGGTCTGCGTACCTTGCTGAGACATGGAAGCCCGTGAAAGGGGATGTCCAGGAAGCTGGCTGCTTCCCGGACATCCCCTTTTTTGTCGGTGGAAAATCCGGTAAACTAGGCTCATCGTACAAGGCGGCCATATTATAGACAACTGCCCCAACTGCCAATTCTTTGCCGCAAGCTCATGCAAGAGTCCGCGGAAGAGTATTAAAGAACGGAGCCGTACAAGCTGGTATAGCCGGAACATCTCATTAAGCAAGAGAGAAAAACAATGAAAATCATGCGCTGGTTGGCCCTTTCCTGGCTCGTAGTTCTGATCCCTGAGACCTATTCCCAAACCCTGGAACCAGGGGGTGTGATTACTGGGCTAGAGATTTCTGGCCTCAAAAGGACCAAGCCGCAAGTAGCAGAACGGCCCTTGAAACAATTCATTGGTCAGGACGCGGATCGCCTCGATAGGGATGCGGTCCATGCGGCATTGATGGACACCGGGATTCTGGAACCCCTTAAAGTGGAAATCCAAGACGCCCAAGATGGAAACGGAAAAATACTCATGGTGGAGGTCCGGGAAAAATGGTCCATATTCCCCCTACCGGTGATTTTCGTGGGCTCAGGAAGTACGCGTTTTGGAGGATTCTTTATAGATACCAACGCCTTTGGGTTAAGCGATAACTTTTTTATCGGCGGCATGTATGGCAGCGACAGTTGGATGACCGGGCTGGGGTATAGCCATACCCCAGTTCCAGAAGGGTTTCCTGGATGGCGCCTTTTTGCGATGTTTGCCCAAGCGGAACTGCATCATACGGATCAGCGCAACCAGGACTTACGGCGCTTTAACCTGGACAACCTCAGCACTTCGGCGGGGCTTACCTATCCCTTCACGGATCACCTGAAGGGTTCTCTGGGGATTTCCTATGAGCAGCGGATGCTTCGGGAGACCGGCAACCCTTTAGCCGCGCCCGAATCAGGAGAGCGGGTTATCGGTATAAGCGCGGAGGTATCCTTGAGAAAGAGCCGCTGGGACGGTTTCCTGCTTTCAGAGGAAAGTCTATACGGGGGCTATACGTTTAAGGCAGGACTGGAAGGCCCTTCCTTTCAGGTACTCCACTTCCAGGGGATCTATAAAAAATCCCTGGTTCCAGGATTCAGGGTCAACCTGCATACTGGGGCGCTCTATGAACCGGGGGTTACCCTGCTCTCTGAATCATCCCCTGCCGCAGTTCAGGTTGCGATACTCCCCAGTTCCTTTTCCGCCAGGCATTACGGGGGGGCCTCTCTGGGCCTAGAAAAGTACCTGGTTAAGATTTCAGCAGGGGTCCTGTCCGGGGTGGTTTCATATCAGGCGGTCTATTCTCAAGGGTCGATTCTGGGAGACCAATTCGATCACGGCATTGCAGGGGCGCTCTCTTTTTATCTGAGTAAACTCGCCATCCCTGCCCTGGAGATCGGGATCGCCTATAACGTCCCAGCGGATTATCTCCAGGGATCCTTTAGCCTCGGGATGAGCTTGTAGGGGCGCATGACCATCACCCGTGAAGTACACCGGGACCCTAGAGGGATTGCTATAAAAAACAAAAGCCCCTTCTCTTAAAGAAGGAGCTTTTCCTGCCAAATCCTTGAGTCGGGCAACCCGGATTTGAACCGGGGACCCCAAGTCCCCCAGACTTGTACGCTAACCAACTGCGCTATTGCCCGGCTCAAGGATCTGAGCGTCAAGGGGCGCTTCCCTTTACTTTTTGTCAGTAACTGAATCTAGTATACCAACTTGAAATCACTGCGTCAAGTAATATAGGGCGGGCCTTTTACCTCTTTTACCTCTTTTACCTAAACCCCTTAGAAAACCCAGGTGTAGTTAGCCTAGGAATTGGTACGGTTCCTGGAGACATAGGTAACCGGTTCCTAGAGACATAGGGGTACGGTTCCTGGAGACATAGAGGTACGGTTCCTGGAGACATAGGGAACCGGTTCCTGGAGACATAGGGAACCGGTTCCTGGAGACATAGGGGTATGGTTTAGACCCCTGGAACGCCGCGGTCAGGGGAGGAGGCTGCCCTAAGATGGGAAAGGCTCACCCCCTTTACTGCTCCTGGCGGCAGGGGAAAAAACGGATGGTTCCGCTTTGGCGCAGCGGAACCATCCGATAGGAGGTTTTATCAATCGGGTTCAGCTTCATCGGAAACAGTAACTGAATGGTAAGATTTATTAGAAGGGCCATAGGTATCAGAGGACACCTCGTAGTTGACCTCTGTCCGTTCGGTTCCATTCAGCACAAAGACCTTAATCAGGTACTCCCCAGCGGGAATCGAAGTCTCTGCCTTTGGAATCGCCCTCTCATCCTCATCCGCACTCTCTAAGTCCTCCTTAGACAAGGAGCCTAGGAGGGTAGCAGTACCAGGGTACTCCTTAAGCACCGCATAGAATTCCACCTGCTCTTTGGCAACCAAGAGATCGGTACCTTGCCCTGCCGTAAATGGCAAGGTATTAAGCTCATCAAATGCTAAAGTGCAAGCAGTGATAACAGCATCTGACCACGGCGGCGCCTCCTTCAAGTCGGCTGTCGCACTAGTCTCTTTGCCGTCTGCCTTGGCAACCAGCTTATAGGTCCACTGCCGCCGATAGGCCGGCAGAAGAGGATCAGTAAGGCTGAATATTTTAGGATTAATGGCGCTGGCCGTTGGGCTTACGTTGCTCTTGACCTGTGTCCATGCCGCGTAATCTGATGGGGAAGAAGTATACTCACGCACATACAGCTCATACATAACATTGGTAAACCCAGACTTTTCGTTCCAGGAGAAACTAATCTCATAATTTCCGTTTCCCTGGCTCTTCTCTACAGAGACGCTAAAGTCAGAGAAGATAGTCGGCTCGTGGGTATACGCAGGGGATTCCGCTGCCGCTGCAGCCGGGTAGTACCCGGTGGAATAATAGGCAGTAACCTTGGCCGTGTACTTTTCCCCGGGAGTTAAATTGTTCAGCGTATAATCATACACCACTTTGCTTCCATCGGGAGAAAGAGAAACGGCATCCTTATTAAAATGGTTCCCGTTGAACTCCCCCTCATAGACTACCCCAGGGTTATCATCTTTATCCCAGGATATGCGCACCACCTTTGTCCCATCCTGTGGTCGGGTTTCCTGCTTCACCTCCAGGCCCGTAACGGGCGATACAACGGAAGAGCCTTGTGGAGGAAGATTGGCAGTAGGGGTAATCGTAGTACTAGAGGTCCCGTTCTGTATTATCTCAACGCTCCGGGGGATACTCGTAGACATACTGCTAATAGCCACCACCGTATAAGTATATTCCCTACCCGCTACCAAGAGGTTGGTAGTGGAGATGACGTCATCATACCGGTTGGGCCCAGCAGTCATCAGAGGATTTTGGGGACTGTTTAATTTTACCGCAGACGTCTCACCGGTCTTCCGCCATACCTCATAGCCCGCTGCGTCATACACCGGATCCCAGGTTACGGTAATGACCCCTTTCTGCTCATTGACGGCCTTCAAGTTCTCCGGCCCCGCTAAAGAGAGGATTGTCTCTGTCTCCTTATTCGGGGGGTTGTTCAGGTCATACACATAGGTACAAGCGCTAAATATGACGGCAAACGCCAAAAGGACCAGACCTCCCAGAAACAGGGCTTTTTTCATCTCTATATTCCTTTCATTACAGCCATATACGCGGGCGTAGGCCCGCGCTTCGGATGGCTCTCTAAGACAGAAGCCGGTCGGACCACAAAAAAGCCGCTTCCTCTGTCCTGCCTTCATGGGGTAACAAGCGGAAAGACAGGCACCCAACAGGGCAAAAGTCTTTGCTAGATAAGGAATACAATAAAAAGGGGGAGGAGCCAACCGCTTCTATACATGGCTTTATATAACAATTATTTCCCTGAAAGTCAAGGGGGTATTCTTTAATTTGCATAAAATTGCCTGGTCTGGGGAGAGGGGTTTCGGCCCTCCTGGAAGGACCGCGCCTTCCCGCCCGACAGAAGGCTTCCTACCCCTATATAGCCGGGGCAGTAAGAAAGCGGGCCGCCCCTTGCTTCCTGTCTTTGTTACTTTGGAGCCAAACACACGGTACTTGACCACGGTATACGTGAGAACGCACCGCCGGAGGCAGGAACGAAGGGACGTAAGCCGTTCCTTCATACTCCTCCGCTCCCATAATGCCCGCCGCAGACGCCCAGGATCGAGGTACGATCCTTTCCCAGGATCGAGGCGCGATCCTTCCCAGGATCGAGGCGCGATCCTTCCCAGGATCGAGGCGCGATCCTTCCCAGGATCGAGACGCGATCCTTCCCAGTATCCCCATTGACAAATGATTTTATACACCCTAGTATAGGCATATAAGACTCCTGAAAATCCAAGCGGGATTTTCAGCGGGTCTCCTAATCGGGGAGCTGGATCGTTCCGGCTGAGATGGCGTGAATTGAAGCGCCGAACCCTTGAACCTGATCCGGATAA
>JAISOX010000011.1 GCA_031275325.1 Treponema sp. | reverse complement strand
TGTCGACAACGCGGCTCAGGTTGTCGACAACGCGGCTCAGGTTGTCGACAACGCGGCTCAGGTTGTCGACAACGCGGCTCAGGTTGTCGACAACGCGGCTCAGGTTGTCGACAACGCGGCTCAGGTTATCACCAACCCGGGCCGGACGCTCACAAGACCCGCTCGTTTTTTACCTGATATACAGGGCGGTTTCAAAACCTCACTTTTTGAAACCCTCTCTTGTAGGTAAGGGTAAAGCAGGTCTTTTCATTTGTCAAGATAGGCAAGGGAGGAATTAAACCGCCCGCCCGCTACGCAGCAAAACCTTCCAACCCTCGGTCCGGTGCAATCTAAAAGTCCGCGCAGGAACGCTCCTTTCCACGAAGTATCCGGATGCCTTCGCGTTAATGCGCGTAATTCCCGGACCTTAGACCCATCCCGTACCGGTTCGGACAAGCCCGCGGCCCCAGCCGTATACCCCCGGTACGGCAAGGGGATCCTATGCCAGGGCTTGATTCTTTTTCAGTATCCTGGTTACACTCAAGGCTATGCATCAGGTTCCGGCATTTCACCGTCATCATAAGCCGCATGTCTCAGGAGGGTCCGGCGCTTGAGCCGCCTGAAAGCGCGGGCGCTGCGGACAAGACCGCGGCTTTTTTTGAATGGAGTTTTGAGTAATGGATAAACTGCGTATCTTGATACCTAAGGGGCGTATTTTTGATAAGGTGGCCCGGCTTTTCGATGAGGCAGGGTTCCCCATAAGCCTTGCGGAACGGACCTACCGGCCCCTGATTGCCGCGGAATGGCTGGAGGGGAAGATCATGAAGCCCCAGAATGTGGGAGAGCTCTTGGAATGGGGGAGCCATGACGCGGGATTTACCGGCCTGGACTGGATCCAGGAAAGCCAGGCCAAGGTGCAGGACGTGATGGACCTGGGGTTTGACCAGGTCCGTATCGTGGCTGCGGTTCCCGCGGGCCTGGACGAAGCCGCGCTCAAATCCAAACAGCTCAGGGTAGCCACTGAATACGTGGGTCTGGCCGAGCGGTGGCTGCAAGCATCGGGCTATCAGTACCGGATCCTCCGTACTTACGGCGCCACTGAGGTTTTTCCTCCGGATGACGCGGACATGATCATCGACAACACCGCTTCAGGCCGAACCCTCAAGGATAACGGCTTGCGGATCATCGCCACCCTGTTGGAATCCTCCACCCGTTTCGTAGCCTCTGCCGGAGCTATGCGGGATCCGGTAAAACAGAACCGTATTGCGGAGTTGGCCATGCTGTTTAAGGCGGTCCTGGACGGCCGGGAGCGGGTCATGCTGGAGATGAATGTGAGTAAGTCCCAGTTCCCCGCGCTGGTCAGCGGCCTTCCCAGTATGCGGAGCCCGACCGTGGCGCCCCTCTATGGGGACGCGGGATACGCGGTGAAGATTGCGGTTAAGAAAAGTGAAGTTCCTGGAATGATTCCCCGGTTGAAGAAGCTGGGGGCTGCGGATATTGTGGAATACGATCTGCGGAAAGCGGTCCCCTAATATGCCTTGTGAGGGTTTATGATCGGGAAGGATAGGGAAGGAGATGAAAATATGGATAGAATTGCCGATATCCGGCGTACCACCCAAGAGACCGACATTTTCATAAAGCTCAACCTGGACGGATCCGGCGCGGTACGCCTGGATTATCCTATTGGGTTCATGCAGCACATGCTTACCGCCTTTGCCCGGCATGGGCTTTTTGATCTGCAAGTCCAGGCGTCCGGGGACGTCGCCGTGGATCAGCACCATCTGGTGGAGGATACGGGTATTGTCCTGGGCCGCTGTTTCACCCAGGCCCTGGGAGAAAAGCGGGGAATTCGCCGGACCGGGGCCTCCCTCTTCCCTATGGATGAAACCCTGGCCCGGGCAGCGGCGGACCTTTCAGGGCGGCCCTTCCTGGCCTTTGACGCCATGCTGTCAGGAATCCCCCTGATTTCCGGCGGCTCCTCCTTTCAGACCGACACGGTGGAGGATTTCTGGCAAGGCTTTACCCAAGGGGCAGCCGCTACAGTACACCTGGACATCCTCCGGGGACGCAGCGATCACCACAAGATCGAAGCCCTGTTCAAAGCCGGGGCGTGCGCGCTTAAAGACGCGGTGAGCCGGGATCCTCGTGTTCTTGACCAGGTGCCTTCTACCAAAGGGGTCTTGGTATGATCGGCGTGGTGAATTACGGCGCGGGGAACCTGGGTTCAGTGATGAACGCGCTGAAACGGCTAGGGCTGACCGCTCGTTTTGCTCTAGCCCCGGAAGAACTCTCTCCCGGGGTTTCCCCTTTTGAAAAAATCATCTTCCCTGGGGACGGCCATTTTGCCTCGGCCATGGAATCCTTGGAGCAATCCGGTTACGCCCAGGCCCTGAAGGAATGGATTGCCGCGGATAAGCCTTTTCTGGGGATCTGTATCGGCTTGCAGGTCCTCTTTGATTCCTCGGAAGAAGCGCCCCCGGTGAATGGCAAGCCCCGGCAGGGCCTGCAGGTGATCCCCGGCAGGGTACGGCATTTTCCCGGACGAAAGGTTCCCCAGATTGGGTGGAACCGCACTTCTTTCGCTAAAGCCCCGGAGGATTCCAGGCTCTTCCAGGGGCTGCCGGAACATACCTTTTTCTATTATATTCATTCGTATTATGCGGATCCTGAAGTCCCGGAGTTTACCGCTGCAGAGGCAGTGTACATGGTCAGGTATTGCGCGGCAGTAGAACGGGGGGCTTTGGCGGCAGTCCAGTTTCATCCTGAGAAATCCGGCGTCCTCGGCCTGAAGCTCCTGGAAAACTGGGCCTCTCATGGTTAAGCCCGGGGGCTTTCATACATAAAGGAGCGGTTATGCAGGCGAAACGGATTATCCCCTGTCTGGATGTAGACGACGGCCGGGTGGTGAAGGGAGTCCAATTTCAGGGTTTACAAGACGCAGGAGACCCGGTGGAACTGGCCCGGCTATACAACCGGGATGGCGCGGATGAACTTACCTTTTTGGACATTGGGGCCTCTTATAAAAGCCGGGCCACGCTCCTTGAAGTGGTCCGTCAGGTAGCCGCGGAAGTGTTCATTCCCCTCTGTGTAGGCGGGGGAATTCGGCGGGTAGAAGATATGCGGGAAGCTATGAACGCAGGAGCGGACAAGGTTTCGGTTTGTACCGCGGCCTTACAAAACCCTGACCTCATCAGGGATATGGCCCAGGCTTATGGGAGCCAATGCGTGGTGCTGTCGATTGACGCCAAACAGGTCGGGGAGGATCCTAAGGGAAACCCTCGGTGGCACGCTTTTTCCCATGGAGGCAGAACCGATACCGGGATAGACGCGATAGCCTGGGCAGTTCAGGCAGTAAACCTCGGCGCGGGGGAGATCCTCCTTAATTCGATTGACGCGGACGGTACTGGCGCCGGGTATGACCTCCCCCTTACAAGGACGATCTTAGCGGCAGTGCCGGTGCCGGTGATCGCCTCCGGGGGTGCGGGTACCCTAGAGCAGATCGCCCAGGTGCTTTTGCCCCCGGAACAGGGAAGTGAGGACTGGGGTAATGCGGACGCGGCCCTGGTCGCCTCCCTGCTACACTTTGGGAAAAGAACCATCCCCGAAATCAAGGGCTATGTGGAATCAAAAGGAGTGTGTGTCAGATGGTAATTGCTTCTATAGATATACAGAACGGCCGGGTGGTCCAGCTCAAACAGGGAAGGGACCTGGTTTTACAGCGAGACCATGCCGTGGAATTGGCGGAAACTTTTGACCGCTACGGAGAGGTAGCGGTGATTGATCTGGACGGGGCCATGGGGACCGGTTCCAATCTGGAAATGATAAAACCCCTGCTCCGTAAGGCGGCGTGTCGTGTAGGAGGGGGCATTAAGACCGTGGAACAGGCCCGGGAACTGGTGAGTCTTGGGGCGCAGAAGATCATCATCGGTTCCCAGGCCTTTCGGGATCCTGCACCGTACCGGACCGATACCGGGGGAGGAGCTTTTGGGCTGAACGCCGGTTTTCTGCAGGCTCTGGCAAAGGCCATTGGCCGGGAACGGATCATGGTGGCGATTGACGCCCGGCAAGATGTAGCCGGGAACTATGAAATCGTGATAGACGGCTGGAAAACCCCTACCGGACTCTCCCTCATTGAAACTGCTCAGGGGCTGGAGCCTTTTGCCGCGGGGCTGCTCTTTACCTGTGTGGAACGGGAAGGAACCATGAGCGGTATCGACCGGACAGGAGTACAGCGCCTGCGGGAAGCGATTTCCTGCGGTCTTACCGTGGCGGGCGGGGTTTCCACCCTGGAAGAAATCGAAGAACTGGCTGCTTGGGGTTGCGATGTACAGCTTGGCATGGCCCTCTACACCGGTAAGATCGATCTGGGGGAGGCGTTTATCCGTTCTCTGAACTGGAAAAAAGGCTCTTCCCCCCAAGGCTCCCTCCTTCCGGTCATAGCCCAGTCTTCGGACGGCCAGGTTATGATGACGGGTTTTGCCGATCACGAGGCGGTGGCGGAATCTTTTAAGC
Organism: Treponema sp.; assembly: GCA_031275325.1. GTDB lineage: Bacteria > Spirochaetota > Spirochaetia > Treponematales > Breznakiellaceae > JAIRLU01. Next base: position 9,486 of record JAISOX010000011.1, on the reverse strand, counting down.
GGGGGAAGCTCTGTTTCCACAGCCGTACCCGGAATACCCTCTGGATGAAAGGGGAACATTCTGGTAATACCCTCAGGCTGCTTAGACTTCGTACTGATTGCGACCGGGACGCGCTGCTTGCGGCGGTGGAACCAGCAGGGCCGGTCTGCCATACGGGAGATTACTCCTGTTTTGAGACTGGCCGGCGGTATACCTGGGAGTATCTGCAAGCCATCATTGCGGACCGGTTCCGCAATCCCTGCCCTGGTTCGTATACCGCCACCTTGGATGATAAGCTGGTCCGGGAGAAGATCCTGGAAGAAGCCCAGGAGGTTTGCACTGCCAAGACCCATGAGGAAGTGGTATGGGAAGCTGCGGACCTGATCTTCTTTACCACTGCCCTGATGACCCGGGAGGGGGTGAGGGTCGCGGAAGTGCTGGATGAGCTTGACCGGCGGCACAAGAAGTAGGCCCTTGCCAAAGGCACGGCACAAAGGCCTTGCGGAATAGGACAATCCGGGAACAAGGCCTCGCGTTCACGCGGGGTTCCTTGACCGGTAATATTTGTTAAGGGAGCTTGTTTCATCATGTCAAATGCTGAAACAGCTTCAAGGAGTATTGATGGGTGTACAACTAAAGCATGGGACACCCCTGCCGAATATCCCCTGGGAAGCTAGACCCCAGGGAGGCAGGGATGAGGTTTTATGGCGGTATTCTGCTAATCCGGTGATTCCGAGGAATCTCACCACATATGCAAACAGCATTTTTAATAGCGCGGTGGTTCCTTTTAAAGACGGCTTTGCAGGGGTTTTCCGTTGCGATAATACAAGCCGGCAGATGAATATTTACGCGGGACGGAGTAAAGACGGTTTAAGCTGGACCATTGAGGATGAGCCGATTGAGTTCATTAAGACCGATCCGGAGCTGCCGGATTCGGAGTATAAATACGATCCCCGGGTGATCTTTATCGAAGATCGCTGGTACGTCGTATGGTGTAACGGCTATCATGGTCCCTGTATAGGCCTGGGTTATACCTTTGACTTTGAACAATTTTACCTTTTGGAAAATCCCCTCATGCCGTTTAATCGGAATGGGGTGTTGTTCCCCCGGAAAATCCACGGAAACTATGCCCTGCTCAGCCGTCCCAGCGATTCAGGGCATACTCCTTTTGGGGACATCATCTATTCTGAAAGTCCGGATCTCACCTATTGGGGGAAGCACCGGCATGTTATGGCCCCTATAGGCTGGCAAAGCGCCTGGCAGAGTACTAAAATCGGTGCAGGCCCTGCGCCCATTGAAACTTCCGAAGGCTGGCTCCTGTTTTACCATGGGGTATTGACCAGTTGTAATGGCTTTGTATACTCCTTTAGCGCGGCCTTGCTGGATTTGGATAAACCTTGGAAGCCTATTGCCCGGGCCCGGCCTTATCTCTTATCCCCTCAGACAGGGTATGAGTGTGTAGGGGATGTGCCGAATGTTACCTTCCCCTGCGCTTGCCTTGTGGATGGAGATACGGGCCGGTTAGCCATCTACTACGGCTGTGCGGACACGGTTACGGGGCTGGCCTTTGGGTATATTGATGAAGTGCTTGATTTTGTGAAACAGCATAATTGTCTTTAGGATGAGAGGCATTGTCGATCCCCCCAACAACCTTGTTGCCGATCTCACAATAGGGCGCCGGTTCCTAGAGACATAGGGTGCCGGTTCCTAGAGACATAGGGTGCCGGTTCCTAGAGACATAGGGCGCCGGTTCCGGTAGACATAGGGTAGCGGTTCCGGTAGACATAGGGTAGCGGTTCCGGTAGACATAGGGTAGCGGTTCCTAGAGACATAGGGTAGCGGTTCCGGTAGACATAGGGCGCCGGTTCCTAATAGAGGGGGCATGAGTTATAGAGGAGGCAATGAAGCCCATGAAAAAAGATCTCCGCATCGCTATATCAGGAAAAAGCGGCTGCGGCAATACCACGGTAAGCACGTTAGTGGCCGAATCCTTGGGACTGCGGTTTATCAACCTGACCTTCAGGAATTTGGCTCAAGAACAGGGTAAGGATCTGGCGGATATCCTCGCCTTGGCAGCCCAGGATGATGCGTGGGACCGGGAACTGGACCGGCGGCAAGTGGCCTTGGCCCGGGAGGAAGGAGGCTGTGTACTTAGTTCCCGGCTGGCTATCTGGCTGCTGCACGAAGCGGATCTCAAGGTATACCTTACCGCCCGCAGTGAGACCCGGGCAGCGCGTATCCTGAAACGAGAGGGGGGAACCTTGGCGGAAGTCGCCGCGTTTACCGAAGAACGGGATCGCCAGGATAGGGAACGGTATCTGCGGATCTACGGGATTGACAACGATGTGTATGCCTTTGCCGACCTGATCCTCCACACCGATGACCTTGACCCGCCAAGGATTGCCCGTCGTATTATCCAGCAGGTGGAGCAGCAGGAATCTTGACGGACCAGAGCCTTCCTACCCGATTAAAAGAAACCTATGAAATCTTCAAAGACAGCATCTATGCCCATTATGAGCGGGCAGGACGGGTTTTTCCCTGGCGGGAATCCACCAGCCCCTGGGGGGTCTTGGTCTCTGAATTCATGCTGCAGCAAACTCAAACTGAACGGGTGGTCCCTTACTGGGAACGGTGGATGTCTTTGTGGCCCACACCGGAAACATTGAACCAGGCCTCTCTGGAGGATACCCTGAGGGAATGGAGCGGTCTTGGGTATAATCGCCGCTGCCGGTATGTGAAGGAATGCGCCCGGATCATTACCGAGGAGCATAGGGGAACGGTGCCCAAGACCCCGGAGGAACTCCTCCTGCTTCCAGGGATTGGGGCCTATACTGCCGGGGCTATTGCCTGTTTTGCCTATAATTACCCCGGGGTTTTCATCGAGACCAATATTCGTTCTGCGGTGATCCATTTCTTTTTCCAGGACCGGGAAGGGGTGAAAGATACGGAACTCATCCCTATCCTGGAGGCAAGCCTGGACCGGAAAAATCCTCGGAAGTGGTATTGGGCGCTCATGGATTACGGCGCAGCGTTAAAGAAAGTAACCCTTAATCCCAGCCGAAAAAGCGCCCATTATACCAAGCAGTCTCCCTTTGCAGGTTCTTTCCGGCAGCGGCGGGGATCGGTTATAAAATCCCTCCTCTCCCAAGGGCCTGCAGGGATCCCGGAGCTGGGTAAGCGCACCGGCATTAAAGCAGAGGACCTTTACGAAGCCCTAAAAGCCCTGGAAAAAGAGTCTATGGTAGCCGAGGAAGGGGGGATATACAAGATCAGTAAAGGATGAGTACTGGTTTCCCTCTTTAATGAGAACAGAAAAATAGACCCCATTGTTTCTTTAGGGTTATGCTGTAATCTTCCGGTATCCGATTCTATTTTATAGAAGTATATTTTATGGAGGATTTTTCATGGATAATTTTTTAATCAATACCTTTGAACCCCAAGAGGGCCGGTGGTACTGTTGGAACGTGAACGGCGCCTTGGGGTACCTGAAAAAAGAGGGAGCACTCTGGCAGACCGCCTTTCAGGTACGTCTCTTTAAGGACATGACCGATGATTTCTACGGACCCCAAGAGGGGGTTCCTCCAGAAGCGCTTCCCCGCTCGGTTATGGTAGGACCGGGAACCGCCCTTACCCTGTATCCGATACTGAGTGAAAAACCCTATTTAGTAACCCTGCAGAAGAAGTTATCCTTGGTTCCTGCCGCAGAAGTTCGTTTTACCGTGCTGTTTCCGCCGATGCTGTCTTTCGAGACAGGGGATAATCAGCGGATAGCCGCCTTCAGGCCCTTCACCTGCTCGGAAGCCTGGTTTGGGGATGATACTGCATCGGGTATCCTCTGCATCTCCCTTCCATCCCATTGCATCATCTGGGATCCTGAGGCGGCCTGTAAAGCCCCCCTTTCTTTGATCCGCTGCCCCCTCGTGATCCGGAACCGTTCCAAAACACCGCTTGAATTGGACCGCCTGGCTATTTATACTGAACCCTTGAGTATTTATGAACATGAGGGCTGTTTATGGTCCGATACGGTAGCTTTGGATTCCATCATCGGGGGGAATATCGAAATGAATGTGATCCCGGAGACACCGGAATCATACCGGAAGATCCGCGTAGCTGCACGGAACGGCATGGGAGATATACTCATCCGCCAAGGCGCGGACTTCATAAAGAACATAACCAGCCTGTAGGGAGCCATATATGGATACGACCATTCTTTCAGAAGCGGTAACGCAATTTTCCGAGGAAACCAAGCCCTTGGAACTCATCGTCAGGATCATGCAAACCTTGATCATGGTTATAGTCATCCTCATCCTTTTTAACCTCATCCAGTTCATTTTGGGGAAGCTCCTCAAGGGCAGGATCAGCGAACAACGGACCTTCATGGTTAAGAAGGGCATCCGGTACACCGGGCTGGTCATGGCGGTCCTCTTTGTCTTTAAAACCCTGGGCATTGATACCTCCGCTATCCTGGGGGCCGCGGGAGTTGCGGGCATTGTCTTTGGGTTTGCTGCTCAGACCTCTATGTCCAGTTTCATTTCAGGACTGTTCATCCTCTCGGAACGTCCTTTCCAGGTAGGTGATGCTATTACCGTGAATACCATCACCGGCATCGTCATGTCTATGGACCTGCTTTCCGTGAAGATCCGGACCTACGATAACCTTTTCGTCCGCATTCCCAATGAAACCATCATCCAAAGCAACCTGATAACTATTACCCGGTTTCCTATACGGCGGATGGATCTCAGCTTCACCGTCCCCTATGCGGTAAACCTGGAACGGGTACAGGAAGTCCTTTTGGATGTAGCCGCTCAGAATGTCTATTGTCTGGACAACCCCGCCCCCCTTTTTGGGGTAGATAAATTCGACCGGACCGGGGTGGTTCTGTTGTTTGGCGTGTGGTTTGAGAAGAGCAACTATTGGAATATCAGAAATTCGATGCTCATGGGCATTAAACAGCGGTTTGAACAGGAACATATTGAAATCCCTTACCAAAAGATTGATATTTGTATTAAGCAAGATGCGACATAATAAGGAGCGGTTGGATGGGTGAGCGAAAAAACAACAAGTATAAGGGGTTCAAATTCCCTTTCGGCGGCCCTCCGCTCCCCAATCCCAAACCTTTTGGGGGCTGGAAATTCTCTATCATCTATATCTTGATCCTGGTGGTAGGGATGAGCCTCTTTAACTACGTCTTTATGAAACGGGTGAATCCTACTATTGATTTTTCCGAGTTTAAGGCCAAGATCGCCTCTGGGGAGATTAAACGGGTGGAACTCACCGATTCCTATTTTACCGGCTATACCTCCCTGAAAGGGGAACTTCCTCCAGGGCCTGCTATTAGAAACCCCTACATGGCGCCGTCAGAGCCGGTGTATCGTACCGTGCCGCTCAACGATCCGGATATCATCAAGCTCATGGATGAAAAACAGGTGGCCTATTACGCGGTATCCCGGGAGGGGAGTGCGATTCTGAACATCATCTTTAGCTGGGTCCTGCCGATTGCCTTTTTCTTTTTGATTTGGCGTTTCCTTATGAAACGTTTGGGAAACATGGGGGGCAATGTTTTATCCGTGGGGCAGAACCGGGCGGTGATCGTGGCGGAAGGGGATATTGTTACCCGCTTTTCCGATGTGGCCGGGGTTGACGAGGCTAAAGAAGAACTGGTAGAGGTGGTGGATTTCCTCAAAAATCCCAAGAAGTACACTGATATTGGCGGTAAGATCCCCAAAGGGGTATTGCTCGTGGGGCCTCCAGGGACCGGAAAAACCCTCTTGGCCCGGGCTGTGGCTGGTGAAGCGGGGGTGGCTTTTTTCCGTATGAGCGGCGCGGACTTTGTGGAAATGTTCGTCGGCGTGGGTGCGGCCCGGGTTCGGGACCTCTTCAAGCAGGCCCGGGACAAGGCTCCTTGTATCATCTTCATAGATGAGCTTGACGCCATCGGCAAGAGCCGGATCAATAACATCGCCGGAGGTAACGACGAGCGGGAACAGACCCTGAACCAGCTTCTGGTGGAAATGGATGGGTTTGACGCCACCAGCGGCCTCATCATCCTGGCCGCTACCAACCGGCCCGATGTATTAGATCCGGCCCTGCTGCGGCCCGGACGTTTTGACCGGCAGGTGCTGGTGGACCGGCCTGACCTTAAAGGCCGGGAAGCAATCCTGCGGATCCATTCTAAAACCGTGAGACTCAGTCCTCAGGTTGACCTGGACGCGATTGCCCGGCTCACTTCTGGTTTTGTAGGGGCAGATCTGGCGAACATCGTCAATGAAGCGGCTCTGCTGGCGGTCCGAGGAGGCAGAACCCAGGTTATTCAGAAGGACTTTGAAGAGGCCATTGAGAAAACCCTGGCAGGACTCCAGAAAAAGAACCGCATCATATCCCCGGATGAACGGCGGATCGTGGCCTTCCACGAAACCGGCCATGCTTTGATGGCAGCCTTTACCCCGGGTTCAGATCCGGTGCAGAAAATCTCCATCGTGCCTCGAGGTTTTGGCGCGCTGGGTTATACCCTTCAAATGCCGGTAGAGGACCGCTACCTTATGACGGAAGAGGAACTGCTGGGCAAGATCGATGTGCTCCTCGGCGGCCGGGCTGCAGAGGAACTGATCTTCGGTAAGATCTCCACGGGCGCGGCCAATGATCTCACCAAAGCCACTGACATTGCCCGGCGGATGATCACCGACTACGGCATGAGCAGCCGTTTCAAAAACGTGGCCCTTACCCAGCGGGGAGCAGGCATGTTGGGCGGGCCTCAAGCCCCGGAACCCTTGCTGCATCGGGAATATTCTGAAGCGACCCAGCAGTACATTGATGAGGAAATTGCCCATATCCTGGAAAAACAATACACCCGGGTCAAGGACCGGCTCTCCCAAAACAAGGCGCTCCTCAACACCGTAGCGGCGCTGCTCCTGGAAAAGGAATCTCTGGACGAAAAAGAGTTTAAGCATATTATTGCTTCGTGAACCAAGCCTGTTCAGGGTCGTGAACCAAGCCTGTAAGGACGAGGTAAAGGGAATGGGGGTCTTTCGAGGCTCCTGCATATTTTAAGTATGGATTATGACGGTATTATTGTAGGCGGAGGACATGCGGGTATTGAAGCGTCCCTGGCGTTCACCCGGCTTGGATTCACCGGCCTGCTCATCACCCAAAACCCCGACCGGATCGGCGCGCTCTCATGCAATCCTGCGGTAGGCGGCCTTTCCAAGGGCAACCTGGTCCGGGAAGTGGACGCCTTGGGCGGCGAGATGGGGAAACTCATTGATACAAGCGGCATCCAGTACCGGGTCCTCAACCGTTCCCGGGGGCCTGCGGTACAAGCCCCCCGTGCCCAGGCGGATAAATGGGCTTACCAGGCCGCAGCCCGATCCGCACTGGAAAGGCAGAAAGGGCTTTCGATCCTGATGGATACGGTGGTAGACCTTTTAGCGGCAGCGTCTCCGGACCGTGTCCAGGGGGTGATCACCGAGCGGGGGCATCGTATCAGCGCTCCCGTGGTGATCCTGACTACGGGAACCTTTATGGAGGGGAAGATCTTCATCGGCGAGTATGACGCGCCTCAGGGCCGCCTGGGAGAGGGGGCCGCCCAGGGACTGGGGCTCAGTTTGCGGCGCCGCGGTTTCCCCTTGGGCAGGCTCAAAACCGGTACGCCTGCCCGCATCGCGGGGAACAGTATTGATTATGCCCGGTTGGAACGGCAGGACGGCGAGGGGCCAGCCCCTTTTTCCTTTGATGTGGATCCGGGTTTTCTTTTGGACCGGCCTTCGGTTCCCTGCTGGATCACCTATACCACTCCCCAAACCCATAGGATCATTAAAGAGAACATCCACCGATCCCCCTTGTACGGCGGTAAAATCCGCGGGGTAGGCCCCCGGTATTGCCCTTCTATTGAAGATAAGGTGATTCGATTCCCGGAACGGGACCGGCACCATATTTTCATTGAGCCTGAAGGACTTGCTACGCTTGAAATGTACCTCAACGGGGCTTCGAGCTCCCTCCCGGAAGATGTGCAGCGGGATTTCATCCACAGTATCCCCGGACTTGAAGAAGCCCGGATAGTCAGACCGGCCTATGCAGTAGAGTACGATTACCTTAACCCCTTGGACCTCTTCCCCACCCTGGAATCCAAGCGGCTGGGAGGCTTATTGGTGGCGGGTCAGACCAATGGCAGTTCCGGCTATGAAGAGGCCGCATCTCAAGGCATTATCGCGGGGATCAACGGGGCCCTGAAACTCCGGGGAGCCGCGCCGCTGGTTTTAGGACGGGCCGAGGCCTATATCGGGGTTTTGATTGATGACCTTACTACGCTGGGAACTACCGAACCCTACCGGATGTTCACCAGCCGGGCAGAACACCGGCTGGTATTACGCCATGACACTGCCGACTCCCGGCTCTGTCCTAAGGCTCGGGAACTGGGTTTGGTGCAGGAACAGCGCTGGGAACGGTTCCAGCAAAAGACCCAAGCCCTAGAGGTGATCCGGGAACTATTGCGGAACCGGACCGTACCTGGTATTCGAGAACAGGACCGTTCTGGAGCAGCGCTGAGTCTCCGGCCTCATGGAGGGGATACCCTGGAACGAACCTTGACGGACACGGCAGTGCAACTGGAAGAACTGTTCCCCTATGCCCCGGAATTGGAGGCGTATCCCCAGGAATGGCTTAATCGTGCGCGGCTGGATATAAAATATGCAGGCTACCTGGAAAAGGAGAAGCGAGCAGCCGCGCGGAACGCCAAAATGGAAGCGGTCAAGCTGGATAAAGCCTTGGATTATAGGGCAATCCCTGGTCTTTCCGCAGAATCCAAGGAGAAACTCTCCCAGGTTCATCCCCTCACCCTTGGCCAGGCAGCCCGGATCCCCGGGGTCCGTCAGGGGGATATTGCCTTGCTCATGGTATTGGCCAAGACGAAAAGCATGCCTGCCGCAGAAACCTCGGGATGCGGGGCGGTTGATTGATGTTTCGCTGGTTTATCACTGCAGTAACCGGAGATTACTTGCACTCATCGCGCTGCCGGTACATCCCTTGTTTGCAGATTCCCTGGGGCAACTCCTTCAAGGATACCAGTACCGGATCGTTCCGGGGGTTTACCGGCCTGTTTAACGTGAGTTCGACGACGAGCAGAAAGGCCGCCGGACTGAAAGACCGCCGCGAAGGAGAGGAATTCGCTTAGGCAGGGGGAATGAAATCATGGCGCATACCTTTTTGAGGCCCTGGCTTTATTGAACGCGGCAACGAATAGAATCCAAAACGGAAGCGAATACAGGCCCCCTAAAAATTACTCATACTGAAATCGCCTTACTTTCGCATAGCCGGAAAAAAGCCCCAAATACGCACACGGTTTCGTATTTGGGGCTTTCCCTTTGGCTCCTACGGCCTTTACCGGGTAGTTGGCCGTCAAGACCTCCACCTTGTCCCTCGGAGCCCGGCCCCGGCCACGGGTCATGGACGAGGACAGGCGAACCTCCACAGTATGCCAGCCATTCTTCCGAGTAACCTTCGCCAGAGCCGCAT
>JAISOX010000137.1 GCA_031275325.1 Treponema sp. | reverse complement strand
AGGTTCAATCAACCCCACCATAGATTCAACCGGCCCTGCTGTAGCTTCAATCGGCCCTGTTGTAGATTTAACCGGCCCCGCCGTAGCTTCAACCTGTCTCGCTAGAAATTCAATCGGCCTCGCCGGAAATTCAATCCGCCCCACTGCAGATTCAATCTGCCCCGTTGCAAATTCAATCCGCCCCGTTGTAGATTTCATCGGCTCCGCTACCGGTTAAATCTGCCCTGCTACAGATTCAATCAGCCTCGTTGTAGATTCAATCTGCCCTGTTGTAGCTTCAACCAGCCTCGCCGTAGATTCAATCAGTCCTGCTGCAGATTCAACCTGCCTCGCCACAGATTCAATCGATCCCGTTGTAGCTTCAACCTGTCTCGCCGGAAATTCAATCGGTCTCACCATAGGTTCAACCTGCTTCGCTGCAAATTCAATCCGCCCCGTTGTAGATTCAACCTGCCTCGCCGGAAATTCAATCCACCCCACTGCGGATTCAACCGGCCTCGCTGCTGATTGAATCCGCCCCGCTGTAGATTCAATCAGCCCCACCATAGGTTCAACCTGCCTCGTTGCAGATTCAATCACCCCGCCGTAGATTCAACCTGCCCCGCTGCGGATTCAACCTGCTTCGCCGTAGCTTCAATCGGCCCCGTTGTAGATTCAACCTGCCTCGCCGGAAATTCAATCGACCCCGCCGTAGCTCCAATCCGCCCCGCCGTAGATTCAATCGGTTCCGCTGCAGATTCAATCGGTTCCGCTGCAGATTCAATCTGCCCCGCCACAGATTTAATCGGCCCTGCTCAAGGTCCATCGGCCTAGACGCGGATCAGAAGGGGCAGCGGGCGGAATGCAGGCTTTTTTAATCCACATCCGTAATTTCACGGATTATGGGGATGTCAGTCCTCGATCTTGAGCGGTAAGGGTAAATAAATCTGTTCGTCAACCCGGTTGGTTCTCGCGGACTTTAAGCCGGTATAGGTCTCCAAAAAATGGGGATCTTTTAATGAAATCCCCTTTGTTTTTTGTTATTTGTAAGCGCTTGTTGGCGAACCCGGAAGTTCGACGGAACCAGAAGTTTCCGGGCAACCCTCTTTTGCAACAGCCTCCGCAGAAGACCGGTTTTTATTTTTTTGATTTTTTGTACCCTGCCATCCTGCGGCCATGGTATAAAAGAAAATGCAGGGGCTAGACCCCTGCACTGTTTCAACTGGTTATGGGTTTCGCTGACCGGAATAGGGGAACCGCAGCAACAGGACTAAAAACCACTGGGCGCTTGTTGATACATAAGGGCGTAGGTCCCCCTGTTGTGGTCCGCAGTATATCCTTTCACCTCTATTAAAATATCCGTGTCCTCAGTTACGGAAATCCGGGGAGGATCCTTAAATCCTGAGTCTACGCCGAAGTACAGGGAGGTGTTGCTGTCTTCCCGGTACAGGGTAACGAGGATGTCTCCGGTTTTCGTACCATCCCCTTCAAGGGAATCGTTCCAGCGGACGAGGTAGGATTGTCCTGCTTGTGCATGGAAACGGTAATAGCGGTACGCTCCAGAGGCGATGTCCTCTTCCTGCCAAATATTGTTTTGCAGATTGACGATGCTTTGATTGGGTTGCGCGCTTTGAGAAACTGTGGAACCGGGGTATAATTTCAGGTATAACAGGTTAACAAAACCTTCCACCGCATTCCGTATGGAAGCCACATCCGCGTCTGCCAGGGACCGGCTATTGTCAAGCGCCAGATATATGACGGATGAACGTTTTTCCACTGCAATTTTTAAGGAATCTCCCATGGTATACTCGCTGTTACGCTGCCAGGTAGTAGATCCAGGACTGAGAATCCATTGCTGAAGCTGCCATTTAGCATCGGATACTACAAAATCGTTAAAGATATAGCTTACCTCAGTACCATTCAAGACCCCTTGTACCGGTTCTTCAGAAGAAGAGGAAACCCCCTCAGAAAAGGTAATATGGATCAATGCATAGGCTGCATCCCTGATACTGACTTCACCCTCTACATACCGGGTAGATTTGGAGAATGCCTCCAGGGTAGGCTCTGCTACATCAAAGGTCATCCGGATCTTGGTCCCCGGCTGATAAGAAGGGGTATTAATGGTAAACGTAAGATCCCGGTTAATAATCGTGAGGTTATTCGCTATATCTTGAAATTTTTGGTTCAATTCTGAAAAATCAGTGAGTTCATAGAAATTAGTAGCGCTCGTACCGGTGGTACTGGCCAGAGACTGCAAAGTCGAACTAAAGGCCGCTTGATCCTCCACATCGCCGCCTTGGACCCCCGCGGCAAAGGCGGTAATCGGCGTATCCGCGATACGCCGTTCTGCAATTTGTTGGGTAATATACGATGCATAAGACTCAGTGGATGTACCCCTGAAATCTTGATCTTCTATTACGGGAAGGGCCAGGCTGGTGGAATTATTATCCAGGCCGTCGGTAAAGGTAATGAGATTAATCGAACTGAGGTTATGGGGAAATGAAGATTCCTGGGCGTTGAGATTATGTAACGCTTGATGAACCGCATAGTATAAGGCGGTTCCTGAACCAGAGGCCCGGTTGTACTTGGACAGGGACTGTAAGAGCTGGTTTCTCCCTTCATCGTTCAGATAAATCAAAGCGCCGCCGGTCAGATCCTGTACCGCCCCGGCAAAGGAAAGTAAGCCAATATAGACCCCTGCTTGAGCCTCTTCAGTATTCTGCTCGCTTGACCGCGCTGTCTCTGCCAGGGGAGCCGGATCATCCCTAGCCGCAGGAGTATCAGAACAGCTCAAAAAGCCTAAGCATACAAAAACAGGCAAGAGCAGCCATGGTTTTCTCATACAAACAACTCCTTCTTAATACCCATCGGGTATGAAAGATAGGCGAGGCTTTTTCCGCATCGGACATTTTGAAAAAACCTCAGGTAATTACCATTCTTTCTTTGTTGAGTCTTGAGGTACAGGTGTCGGAACATATCCTGCGATAAAGATTTCAGAACAGACTCAGCGATTATTTAAAGTATAGAAATATAAATCCCAAAATACATTAGATTATATTATGATTTTATGCATATTTTTCTAAATATACCCATGCTTCATAGGGATCGGCGCCTCAGATATGGGCGGTCCTTTGAGAATTCCCTTCAGTATGGTGATAAGGCTTTCAGGAATGCCGCTGTTCATCGTACAACCCCAAAAATTCCGCTTCTATTTGTATGTCTTGGTATAGAACAAGGTACTAATCTTGGCATAACGGGTGATAGATAGCAAGTTCAACCGGAATTATCCCTGGTTATTCCCGTTTAATATCCTGCCATTCGGATGGTCCAGCAGGACCGCCGGACGGCCCAGCAAGACAGCCGGATAGTTCAGCAAGACAGCCGGACGGCCCAGCAAGACAGCCGGATGGCCCAGCAAGACAGCCGGATGGTCCAGCAAGACAGCCGGACGGCCCAGCAAGACAGCCGGACGGCCCAGCAAGACAGCCGGATAGTCCAGCAAGACAGCTAGACCGCCCAGCAAGACAGCCGGACGGCCCAGCAAGACAGCTAGACCGCCCAACAAGACAGCCGGATGGTCCAGCAAGACAGCCGGATGGTCCAGCAAGACAGCCGGATGGTACAGCAAGACAGCCGGACGGCCCAGCAAGACAGCTAGATGGCCCAGCAAGACAGCCGGACGGCCCAGCAAGACAGCTAGACCGCCCAGCAAGACAGCCGGATGGTCCAGCAAGACAGCCGGACGGCCCAGCAAGACAGCTAGATGGCCCAGCAAGACAGCCGGATGGTACAGCAAGACAGCTAGATGGCCCAGCAAAACAGCTAGACCGCCCAGCAAGACAGCCGGATGGTCCAGCAAGACAGCCGGATGGTCAAGCAAGACAGCTAGACCGCCCAGCAAGACAGCCGGATGGTCCAGCAAGACCGCCGGATGGTCCAGCAAGACCGCCGGATGGTCCAGCAAGACAGCTAGACCGCCCAGCAAGACAGCCGGATGGTCCAGCAAGACCGCCGGATAGTCCAGCAAGACAGCCAGACAGTCCAGCAAGACAGCCGGATGGTCCAGCAAGACAGCCGGACGGCCCAGCAAAACAGCTAGACCGCCCAGCAAGACAGCCGGATAGCTCAGCAAGACAGCCGGATGGTCCAGCAAGACCGCCGGATGGTACAGCAAGACAGCTAGACCGCCCAGCAAGACAGCCGGATGGTCCAGCAAGACAGCTAGACCGCCCAGCAAGACAGCCGAACCGCCCAGCAGGACAGCCGAACCGCCCAGCAGGACAGCCGAACCGCCCAGCAAGACAGCCGGATGGTCCAGCAAGACAGCTAGACCGCCCAGCAAGACCGCCGGATAGCCCAGCAAGACAGCCGGATGGTCCAGCAAGACAGCCGAACCGCCCAGCAAGACAGCCGGACGGCCAAGCAAGACAGCCTGATGGCCAAGCAAGACAGCCGGACGGCCAAGCAAGACAGCCCGATAGCCCAGCAAGACCGCTAGACCGCCCAGCAAGACAGCCGGATGGTCCAGCAAGACAGCTAGACCGCCCAGCAAGACAGCCGGATGGTCCAGCAAGACAGCTAGACCGCCCAGCAAAACAGCCGGATGGCCCAGCAAGACAGCCGGACGGTCCAGCAAGACAGCTAGACCGCCCAGCAAGACAGCCGGATGGTCCAGCAAGACAGCTAGACCGCCAAGCAAGACAGCCGGACTGCCCAGCAAGACAGCTAGGTAGTCCAGCAAGACAGCCGGATGGTCTAGCAAGACAGCTAGACCGCCCAGCAAGACAGCCGGACGGCCCAGCAAGACAGCTAGGGTTTGCATTGGCGATCTTGGCAATGGAGGCGGGTGATTGCTCTGGTTAGCATCATTTCATAGTATTTTTTGCGCCCTTATTGTCTTTACCCTTCTATCATACTTGGCAGATCCCCGCCCCTGCGGAAAGGCTAAACTGTCCTTGTGGTCTGGGACAAACCTGCAAAATAAAAGGAAGATATAGAAAAAATTCAAAAACCCTCTTGACCCGTATCATAAACCCCTGTATCTTTATATATGTTCATGCGTTCAACTGTTAAGGAGACTTATGAAAAAAGACGCTGCAGACATTGAAAGCCTTGATTGCAATGTAATTCACGAGGATGTGGTAGCCGCGGTCCGGGAAAAGATGCCCAATGACGAGGTATTGCTGGATCTGGCGGATCTGTTTAAGGTGTTCAGCGATTCCACCAGGGTTAAGATCCTCTGCGCCCTTCTGCGGGCGGAAATGTGCGTCTGCGATATTGCGGCCCTTTTGGGCATGAGCAAGTCCGCTATTTCCCATCAGTTGAGAACCCTCAGGCAGACCCGGCTGGTGAAGTACCGCAGGGAGGGAAAGGTGGTCTACTATTCCCTGGAGGATGAACATGTGGGAACCATCTTTGATCAGGGCTTGATCCATGTCCTTGAGTAATGAGGGAGTTGTTTTTTTTTACGCAAACAGTTGAACGAATCATCAGTTGTTCAGTAATTATTTTTTAAGGAGTGTTAGATATGACCAGAAAGACCTACCTATTGGAAGGGCTCTGCTGCCCTAATTGTGCAGCCCAAATTGACGAAAAGGTCAAGCAACTGCCAGGGGTAGAACAGGCGTCGGTGGATTTTCAGAACACCCGGCTCACCCTTGCATACGCGGGAGACGAAAGCGCCCTCTTTGAAACCATCGCGGGTATTGCCCGGAGCATTGATGAGGATATCATCGTTAAGGCATGTTAGGGGGAATCATGGAAGCGGCATTAAAACGGGAGTATATTCTGGACAACCTCTGTTGTCCCAAATGCGCGGCAAAAATTGAAAAGCATATCAGCGCGCTGGAAGGGGTAAGCCGGGCGCTGGTCGATTTTTCCGTGCAAAAACTTACCATCGAAACCCGGGACTCAGCCCGATGGGACGACATCATGGCCCGGACCAGCGGAATCATCAAAGGGCTTGAGCCTTCTGTTAAACTGCGGGACATGGTTCTTTTTCCGAACCGGGAAGCCGCGAAAGACAAGGAGCGCCCCGGGTTGGTAAAAGACCGGTTTCGGCGGATAAGCCTTATCCTTGGTATGGCCCTCTTTGTCCTGGGCATGGTCTTTGATTATGCCCCGTCCATCACGCTGCCCTCCCTTATGCGGCTTGCCCTCTTTCTGGCAAGCTATCTCCTGGTGGGCGGAGAAGTGCTTATCAAGGCAATCAGGAATAGTACCAGAGGCGAAATATTCGACGAAAATTTTTTAATGGGTATCGCCACCATCGGAGCCTTTGCCATCGGCGAATACCCCGAAGGCGCGGCGGTGATGATCTTTTACCGGGTAGGCGAGGCCTTTCAGGATTACGCGGTAGGACGGTCCCGCAAATCCATATCCGCCCTCATGGACATCAGGCCCGATTACGCCAACCTGAAAACCCCTGCCGGCCTTGAACGGGTGTCCCCGGAAATGGTACGCATCGGGGACCGTATCGTGGTAAAGCCCGGTGAAAAAATCCCCCTGGACGGCGTGGTGGTAGCGGGGTTTTCCGCGCTGGACACCTCTGCCCTCACCGGCGAATCCCTGCCCCGGGATGTGGAGCAAGGCAGCGCGGTTCTCTCAGGGTCCATCAACAAGAGCGGACTCCTCACCATTGAAGTAAGCAAGGAGTTTGGGGAATCCACGGTTTCAAAGATCCTCAACCTCGTACAAAACGCGGGGAGCAAAAAATCCGTTACCGAAAACTTCATTACCCAATTCGCCCGGTACTATACTCCTGCGGTGGTGTTCTCCGCTGCCGCGCTGGCCGTCCTTCCGCCCCTGTTGATTCCCGGCGCGACCTTCGCGGAATGGATCAACCGGGCGCTGGTGTTTCTGGTGGTTTCCTGCCCCTGCGCGCTGGTTATCTCCATACCGCTGAGTTTCTTCGGCGGTATTGGCGGCGCTTCACGAAAGGGTATCCTCATAAAAGGGAGCAACTACCTTGAAGCCCTTACCAATGTGGACACCGTGGTATTTGACAAGACCGGAACCTTGACCAGGGGGGTGTTCAGCGTAACCAAGATTGTACCGGCAGGGAAATTCACCGAAGAAAAGCTGCTGTACTACGGGGCTCATGCGGAATCAAACTCTAACCACCCCATAGCCCTTTCAATCAGGAAGGCTTACAAAAAAGATCTTGACCCCGGGGTGATAGGGGGCTATGAAGAAATCGCCGGGAAAGGGGTTTCCGTCCATATCGGGGAAAACACGGTGCTGGCGGGAAACGCCAGGCTCCTGGAAACCGCAAAAATCCCTGTTCCTGCGGTGGATGAGCCGGGAACCCTCGTGTACCTGGCGGTAAACGGCGGGTATGCCGGGTATATCGTTATTTCCGACGAGCTAAAGGCCGACAGCAAACGGGCGGTTGAAGAGTTGCGAAACATCGGGGTAAAACGGATCGCCATGTTCACCGGAGACAGTAAGGCTGTAGGCGAAAGTATAGCCAACCAGATCGGCCTCGATACGGTTTATACGGAACTTTTGCCCCACCAAAAGGTTGAGTGCCTTGAAGAGCTGGAACAGCATAAATCAAGTTCGGGTAAACTGGTTTTTGTGGGAGACGGCATCAACGATGCGCCGGTACTGGCCCGCAGCGATGTGGGCATCGCTATGGGAGGCATTGGTTCCGATGCGGCCATTGAAGCCGCTGACGTGGTCCTGATGACCGATGAACCTTCAAAAATTGCCGCCGCAATCCGCATTGCCCGGAAGACCCGGACCATCGTCTGGCAGAACATCATCTTTGCTCTATCGGTCAAGGGCCTTATCCTTGTCATGGGAGCATTAGGCATAGCCACCATGTGGGAAGCGGTGTTTGGGGATGTGGGGGTGGCCCTTATCGCTGTTCTCAACGCCATGCGGGTCATGAAAACGGCAAAGACAGGCGGCTGATTGGGGAGCCTCGCTGAAGCATGAAAGGGGAACTGTCCTGTTTTTTTCAAAAAAATTGTAAGAAATTACTCAATTCGACTTGACAAATTATTGTAAGAAATTTAGGATTTTTTATGAATTATGAGAAATTTTTACCCTTCCCCCTGCGGCCTCCTTAATAGAAGAGGCCGTTTTTTAAACGTAAACGGCAGTGGCTGAAGCCGATTGTGGCCCTCATGTATCCCAAGAAGGGGTACGGGGTGCTGAACTGTCTTTTCTTATCTGCTGAAACTTCCCATGAAGGGATGCCCCGGAGTTGACTTATTTTTTGAAATCTATAAAAGTCTTTGTCCGGGATTTCTGTTCCTATCCCCTGTGAGGGTAATTTTTGGGAGGTTTTCTATGAAATACGATAATTGCCGGAAACAAAAGATTTCCGGAATATTCGGAGCGGCGTTCTTTGCCGTAATTCTTGCATTCGTTCTTCTTTCCTGTAACAAAGCCCCGGCGGGCCAAACCGGGGGAGAACCGGGGACCGGCGCGATTATCTATTCTCACCCAAGCAATGTAGGGCCGCTGAATCCGCACATGTATTCCCCGAGCCAGATGTTTGCTCAGGTTATGTTGTACGAGGCCCTCGTTCAGTTAAATGACGATGGTACTATAGGCCCGGCCCTTGCCGAAAGCTGGGATATTTCGCCGGACGGGACGGTGTACACCTTCCACCTTCGCGAGGATGTGAAATTTACCGATGGCGAGCCGTTCAACGCCGATGCTGTCATCCTCAATTTTAAGACGGTTATGGACAATGCGGCCCGCCATGACTGGCTCGGCATTATCGGTAAAATAGAAAAGTTCGAGGCGGCTGGACCCTACGACTTCCGGCTGACGCTGAATTCGCCCTACTATCCGTGCCTTGACGATCTTGCTCTGCCGCGTCCATTCAGGTTTTTAAGCCCCAAAGCGTTTCCTGATGAGGGCGACACGTCAAAGGGCATAAAAAGCCCCATAGGAACCGGCCCATGGAAGCTGGTAGAAACAAAACTCGGCGAATACGACCTGTTCGAGCGCAACGATGCATACTGGGGCGGAAAGCCAAAGCCGGCAAAAGTGCTGGTCAAAGTGATTCCCGATCCGGTTACCCGGGCGCTTGCCTTCGAATCCGGCGACATCAATTTTATCTACGGCATGGGGCAGATAAACTACGATACGTTTAACCGCCTGCAGAACAGCCAAGGAGTTACTGCCGCGATTTCAGGCCCGCAGGGAACCACGACTATCGCGCTGAATTCGGCTAAAGGCCCTACCGCGGAACTGGCGGTACGGCAGGCGCTCCAGCACCTTACCCATAAGGCGGAAATAATACGGGGTATAACCCTCGGTACGCAGATACCGGCGGATTTTTACTTTGATCCCGGTATTCCCTACTGCGATGTAGGGCTGTCCCCATACCCCTACGATGCGGGAAAGGCAGCGGAACTTTTGGACAAGGCGGGCTGGACGCTTCCGGCAGGCAAAAATATACGCGAAAAAAACGGCGTCCCCCTGGAAATAGACTTTTGTTTTGTCGGAAACAACGCGGCGGAAAAATCCATCGCCGAGGTGCTGCAGGGGCAGGCCCTAAAACTCGGGGTCTCTTTAAATTTGCTTGGCGAAGAGCAGGATTCGTTTTACGCAAGGCAGAAATCAGGCGATTTCGGCATGATATTCAGCGATACCTGGGGGCCGCCTTACGAGCCCCACGCGATGGTCTCGTCGATGCTGGTGCCTTCCCATGCCGATTACATGGCGCAGCTAGGGTTGCCGATGAAAAAGCAGCTTGATGACCATATCCGTCGGGTGTTCGTTACCACCGATGTTACCGAGCGGGCCGCGCTTTACAAGGATATTCTAACCACCCTGCACGAACAGGCGGTATACCTGCCCCTCTTTTACAACACGATGTTCGAGGTTCACAGGACAGCGGAACTTTCAAACGTGGGGTTCGGCCCCGACCGATACTATATTCCGTTTTCCGCGATAAGCCTGGAGTAATTGATGAAAAAGTTCATTATCAAGCGTGTTTTGATGTTGATTCCCATGCTTTTCATCGTGTCCCTGGTGGTATTTGCACTGCTTCATTCCGGGCCTAACGACCCGGCCATGAGTTATCTGCGCCTCTCAAACATACCGCCCACGGACGCTGCATTGGAAAACGCGCGACGCGAATTGGGTCTCGACAAATCACTTGTCATCCAGTATATCAACTGGATTTCCCGGGCCGTCCGGCTGGATTTCGGCATCTCTTATGTAACCAAGGCGCCGGTAACCAAACACCTGCTGCATTATCTCCCCAATACCCTGTACCTGGCCGCGGTCTCGATCCTTCTTATGATGGTCCTGAGCCTGCCGGCGGGCATGGCTGCCGCGAAGTATCACGGAAAATGGCCGGATAACCTCCTGCGCGCCCTGTCCTATATCGGGGTTTCGCTGCCGAGTTTCTGGTTTGCCTTCCTGATGATATTTTTGTTTGCGATGAAGCTGAAGTGGCTGCCTGCGCTCGGCATGGGAGGGCTGCGTCATGTGCTGATGCCGGCCTTTTCTGTCGCGCTGATGTCAACCTGCATCAATGCCCGCTTGCTGCGGGGCAATATGCTGGAACAGATGCACACCCGCTATGTGTCTTACGCGCGGTTCCGCGGCGTCCGCGAGTCCCTTATCACCCGGCGCCATGTCTTGAAGAATTCTTTCATCCCGGTCCTTACCGCTATGGGTATGCATCTGGGGGAAATCCTCGGCGGCGCGGTGGTGGCCGAAGTAATATTCGCGTGGCCCGGCGTTGGACGATATGCAGTCTCCGCCATCTACAACCGGGATTTTCCGGTGATGCAGTGCTTCATTCTGATGATGACGGTGATATTTGTGCTGTGTAATCTTGTTATCGACATCCTATACGCTGCGCTGGACCCGAGGATCCGTTTTGGAGAAGGAGGAATTTCCCATGCATGACAGCGGCCCACGTTTCGGCAGATATGCAGGCGTCATCGGTGATTATATAAAAACGGCTGTACATGTACCGGCGCCCCTTTTTGTTTCCCGGGTTGTCCTTGTCCTGCTTGTTTTTACGGCAGCGGCCGCACCGCTCATATCACCCCGGGACCCCTACGCGATAGATGTGGAGCATCGCCTTGCCTCCCCGGATTTTGATCACCTCTTGGGGACAGACCATCTGGGGCGGGATCTGCTCTCCCGGCTCATCTGGGGGACCCGCACCTCCCTGGGCTCGGTGGCCTTTATCGCCGTGCTGATCATGGCTGCGGGTTTCACCCTGGGGGCGCTGTCCGGTTTCGCGGGAGGCGCCGTGGATACCCTTATCATGCGGGTCTGCGAGGCTTTTATGACCTTTCCCACGTTTATTCTGGCGCTTTTCCTAATCGGCATCTTCGGTACCGGAATGACCAATGTGATTCTCGCTATCGTGCTCACCCACTGGGCATGGTACGCCCGTATTGTCCGGGGCATGGTACTCAACCTGAAAAACCGGGACTACATCCTGGCGGCCCGGGCAGCGGGGGGCGGCAGGTTTCGTATCTTTGTCCGCCACATCGCCCAGCCGGTTTTTACGCAGCTCTTCATCCTGGCGACCCTGGATCTGGGGCACATGATGCTCCACGTTTCCGGTCTCTCCTTCCTGGGGCTTGGGATACAACCGCCGTCCCCGGAATGGGGCTGTATGATAAATGACGCCCGCCAGCAAATTTGGACAAACCCGCAGTTGGCGGTGATTCCGGGGATGATGATTTTCCTCACGGTCCTGGCCTTTAACATTCCGGGGGATTACCTCCGGGATAAACTTGACCCTGCGCTGGTGCATGACGAAGGAGGCTGTTGATGACGAATGATACCAGGGCGGGTGGAGAGGCATTTGCACTGGAAATTGAGCATCTCAAGATACATGCCCATCCATCTGGAAAACCCCTGGTTGACGGCGTATCCGTTACCCTAGGCCGGGGAGAAATCCTTGCCCTTGTCGGTGAATCAGGCTGCGGCAAAACAATGACGGTTTCCTCGGTGATGGGGCTGCTTCCCGCGGGGGTACATAAAACCGCAGGACGCATCAATATCATGGGGGAAGATACCGCGGGGTGGAGTTCCGAAGCGTATCGCAGAATACGGAACGAACGGGTCAGTATCGTGATGCAGAATCCCATGAGCGCCTTTGACCCGGTGTTTACTATTTTTTCCCATTTTTCGGAGACCCTGGTCTCTCACGGATACGATGGAAAAAATTCCCGGCGTACCGCGGCGGATGCGCTGAGGGAACTGGGTTTTGGCGATCCTTCGGCGATCCTCGATTTGTACCCCTTTCAGATGAGCGGCGGTATGTTGCAGCGGGTGATGCTGGCAATCGCCCTTCTATCACATCCGCCGCTTATTATCGCCGACGAAGCAACCACCGATCTGGATCTTGTTTCCCAGAAAAAAATACTCACCCTGCTTAAGGACTATTCGAAAAAAAATGACTGCGCCATCCTGTTGATCACCCATGATTTCGGGGTAGCCGCAAGTCTTGCCCAAAGGATAGCGTTGATGAAACACGGGAAAATTGTGGAATCCGGAGACGTGAAAGATTTTTTTGATAATCCAAAAAGCGACTATGCGCGGATCCTGCTTTCATCTCATCGCGGGTTGTATACGGAACGCTTTAGAAGCATAAAGGAGTTACTAGGGGTATGACGACACTTATCGAACTGAGGGATATACGGAAATCCTATCGGCAGGGGAAACTTTTTAGAAAAAGCCGGAATGTTGAAATCCTGCACGGGATAGATCTCTCGATATACCGCGGACAGTGTCTGGGCCTTTTGGGCGAATCGGGCTGCGGAAAAAGTACCACCGCCCGCATTGTTCTGGGGCTTGAAAAAAGCGAAGGCGGCGTTTTTTACAAGGGCAATGATATTTGGAAGATGGATAAGGAGGCGTACCGTGTTTTTAGACGGAACGCGCAGGTTGTTTTTCAAAACTCCCAGGGGGCGGTAAACCCGCGTTTTCGCGCATGGGAAATCGTTACGGAGCCCCTTTCGTACCTGGAAAATCCGTCCAGGGAAGACCTCCGTTCCCGGGCGCGGGAACTTCTGGTCCGGGTCGGCATCGACAGCGGCGCAATGGATAAACTGCCCTCGCAGTTTTCCGGCGGTGAACTCCAGCGTATCTGCATAGCCCGCGCCATGGCGCTTAAGCCTGAATTTATCGTGTTGGATGAAGCGGTAAGCGCGCTGGATATGCTTAATCAAAGTCTGGTACTGGATCTTATTCGGGAACTCAAAAAAGAGAGCGGAGCGGCTTTTCTTTTTATCTCCCATGATCTGCGGGTACTCCTCAAAATATGCGATTCCCTTGCAGTAATGCAGGGCGGATGTATAACATCCCGCATAGAAGATCTGTCCTGCCCGGAAAAAACTGAAACCCCTTCAGACCCGGTATTCATGGATCTAGCCGCTGCGGTTTTACCAGCCGAGCCGCAGAGCGCGTAAGGGGGGAAAAGCCATTGGCACAAGAGCGAAGATTATGATACTATAAAAAAGTTAGAAGGGAGTAGTTGTAAACTTCAAAATCAACATACTGGCGGATACATCCGCCTGGTTTTGAATCCCTTGGGGATAACGAGACTTTTAACATGGTTTTTCCTTTTTAGGGAGAATTGTGTTGAAAGTCTTTTTTTTAGTCAAATGAGATGGTTCCAAAATCCGGCAGTTAAAGAATTGAGGGCAATTCTAGGAAGGAATTGAAGGTAATTCTAGGAAGGAATTGAAGATAATTCTAGGAAGGAATTGAAGGTAATTCCAGGAAGGAATTGAAGGTAATTCCAGTTGGAACTGCATCAAATAATACAGAGAGAGGTGCGTTATTATGAGTTTACTCGAAATTGTCATTATTGCCGTCTGCTTGGCAATGGACGCATTCGCCGTGTCAATCACCTTGGGTTTATCCGTAAAAAAACCAAAGCTGACGGAGATAATGATTCCCGGCTTATATTTTGGTTTTTTTCAGTCCCTCATGCCCGCGGTTGGATATTTCGCTGGTGTATTTTTTGTGAGTAAATTTGAGGATCTGGATCACTGGATTGCTTTTGCTCTGCTTGGATGTATCGGCGGGAACATGATAAGGGACAGTTTCTCAAAGAAAGACGGGAAGGAAAAACATGATAAAAGCTCTTTTGGATGTATAAAAATGCTAATTTTAGCCGTTGCCACCAGCATTGACGCGCTGGCTGTGGGTACGACTTTTGCCTTCTTTAAGGTCAATATCTATATGGCAATAGCAATAACCGGCCCGGTTACATTTTTTATAGCAATGGGAGGGGTAATCATCGGCAATATCTTTGGAACACGGTTTAAATCAAAGGCGGAATTCACCGGAGGGGCGGTTCTTATCATCATCGGGATAAAAATTGTGATCGAGCATATGGTTTTTTCGAACTGAATTACCCGCCGGAAAAAGCGCATGGGTCTAGGCCAAGGAAAACGGTTTTTATGGCGGATATGATTCTAAAGGAGTCGTTAAGAGCGTGGAGTCCCTTCTCGGCGGCTGAAAGTTTAATGGCGATAAGGGATATATAGCCGCTATTGCGCCGGTACTAGCCCGCAGCGATGTGGGCATCGCTATGGGAGGCATTGGTTCCGATGTGGCCATTGAAGCGGCTGACCTGGTACTGATGACCGACGAGCCTTCAAAAATCGCCGCCGCAATCCGCATTGCCCGGAGGACCCGGACCATCCTCTGGCAGAACATCATCTTTGCTCTATCGATCAAGGGCCTTATCCTTTAATCCGCAAGAACCGATAGGGTTCTCGAACAAGTCCATTGACTATATCATTGTAATACTACAATGTTAATAACCATAAGGACTAAAAAATGATCTACAATTTTGATGAACCCCTAGACCGGCGGGGTTTCGGCAGCGTTAAGTGGGACGCCCCTGCCGCGGGGGTACTGCCCATGTTTGTGGCGGATATGGATTTCAGGTCAGCGCCGGCGATTATCGAGGCGATCCAGAAAAAAATAGACCACGGCGTTTTCGGTTATGGCCTGGACCCGGAATTTCCCGGAGTGATAAAAAAATGGTTTCAAGATGAATACAACGCGGCAATTCAGGAGAACTGGGTTGTAGTGCTCCCCGCCATCGTACCGGTTCTCGCCGCGGTAAGCCATTTACGGGAAGGGCCGGTACTGATCAATACTCCCAACTACCATGTATTGCTGGCAGCCCCCCTTAAAGCGGGTAAAGAGACGATCCTTTCTCCTCTCAAAAATACCGGCGAGTATTATGAGTTTGATTTTGAGGATCTCAAATCACGCGCCAGGGAAGATGTCCGGCTTTTTTACCTCTGCAACCCCCATAACCCGGTAGGGCGGGTATACAAACGTGAAGAACTGGCGGAATTAAACGCCTTTGCCAGAGCAAAGAACCTCATCGTCATCTCTGACGAGGCCCACTGCGGCCTGGTTTACGACCGGCCTCATATTCCCTGGTTTACCGTGGATGAATGGGCTGCGGAACACAGCATCACCATTATGGGGCCTGGAAAAACCTATAACATCGCCGGGCTTCCTTTTGGGTTCGCGGTCATCCCCAATGAAACGCTGCGGGAGGAATTCGTCAAAACCTGCTATGCCCTGCCGAATCCGGGAATTCTCAATGTTGCCGCGGCAAAGGCCGCCTACGGCCAATCCCGGGAATGGCGGCTCCAGTTGGTGGAGTATCTGCGGGGCAACCGGGATTATCTTGAAAAACGGCTTGGAGAAATCGTTCCTGCCGCGAAATATACCCATGTGGAAGGGACGTACCTCCAATGGATCGATTTCCGTCCTCTGGGCATCAGCGACCCCTACCGGTGGCTCCAGGAATATCCCAAGATTCTTCCCAACGACGGCAAGCCTTTTGGCGCTGAAGGATATGTACGGATAAACTTCGGGACCACCCGGGCGCGGCTTGCGGAAGCCCTGGATAGAATTGAAGAAAATTTGAGGAAAATAAAAAAAATTGAGGTGTCTCCTTGACCAAGTACATTTTTTTGTATATATTCCTAGTAAAATTATCGTTTTAATATATGTTAAAACGATATGCATAACAGAAAAATGAGGAGGCGCATCCGATGTGTTGTACATTCAGGTACCGATAAAAACACTTGCACATTACGGGGCTGTCATTACTACGAGGCGTTAATGTTCGATTGGACGTAAGCGGCGATACCGCCGCTGTTACAGGAGTTTATTATGAAAAAGACAGGAGTTTTATCTGTCCTGTTGCTTACAACGGTTATCGTGATCGCCGGCGCTGCCGGTTCATCCGATAATAAGGGATCTTCCGGCGGGAAACCCCGGGAGATCATCATCGGCGCGGGTTCCGCGTACAATCCTTACTGGTTTCTGGACGAAAACAACCAGCTTACCGGGTTTGAAAAGGCAGTGCTGGACGAAATCGACGCCCGGCACCCGGAGTTCACCCTGACCTATCAGATTTACGATTTCGCGAACATTCTTTTGTCTTTGGAATCAGGGAAAATTGATGTGGCGGTTCATCAGTACGAGTACAACATTGAGCGGGATCAGAAGTACCTCTACGGCAAAGTGGGGTATACCACGTTTCCCCAATACCTCGCGGTCCGGGAAGAGGATAACAGCATTACAAGTTTTGAGGACTTGAAGGGGAAGACCGTAGTCTCAACCAGCACTACCAACAACAGTTATTATATAACCAACAAATGGAACGAGGATCATGGGAGGCCCTTTACGATCATCTTCGAGGCAACCACTGCGCTGGCATTGGAGGATATTGCTACTGGTAGAGCGGACGCGATGGTGAGCATGATCCGAAACATCGAGAGCTATAAAAAGGAATATCAAGCCAAAATCAAGGCGGTCGGTAATCCGGTAGACAATTCCAATACCTATTACCTTTTTAACAAGCAAACCGGCGAGGAACTGCGGCGTATTTTTGACGCGGCCCTCCAGGAACTGAAACAGGACGGAACCCTGGTAAAACTTTCCCACCAATGGCTGGGAGGGGATTTCATCGTTAAGGATTAGCGGAAGGAAGGCCGGGGGCAATATGCTTAAACCATGGAAAGCCCCGGGTTCTCCTGTTCCGAAAAGGATAGAGGGCATGCATTTTTTCAGTTGGTCATTTTTCGTTACCACCCTGTTCCGCATTGTGGGCCGTGTTCCTGTAACCCTGGGTATTACTGCGGGGGCTTTCTCTACGGGAATGGCGCTGGCGTTTATCCTTGCCGCGGTTCAGGTATATAAGGTTCCTGTGGCGTGGCAGGCCGCCCGGTTTTATATATCTTTCATCCGGGGAACCCCCATCCTCATACAACTGCTTATCTGTAACATCTTCCTCCCCAGCCTGATCTGGCGGATTACCGGTTATAACGTGGGCCGTTATTGGCCGCCTATCATGTTTGTTATCATGGCCTATGGGCTGAACAGCGCCGCTTTTTTGTCGGAAACCTTGCGGGCCTCTGTATCCGGCGTGGGCGCAGGGCAGCAGGAAGCGGCGTATTCCGTGGGGTTAACCAAATTCCAATCCCTGGTTTACGTCATCCTGCCCCAGGCAATCAGGATCAGCATTCCGGGTATGGCAAACAGCCTTTCCAGCCTGCTCAAGGACACATCCCTGGCGTACAGCGCCGCGGGTATTCTGGATATTATGGGCATGGCCGCTACCAACGCGACTGCATCCTTCCGGGGGCAGCAGGGGTCTGTCTTGTCCGCTACATTCCGGGAGATGGAAGGTTATATCGGGGCGGCCTGTGTCTTTTTTGTGCTCTGTATACTTTTGGAACGAGGAATGAACCTCCTGTCAAAGCGCCTCGACCAGGGGGAGGTATACCTCAACAGGGGAAAAGGAGGTTGAATCATGGGGCTTTCTTTTGATCCTTCCTTTTTCTTTTACGAGATTACCGTTGCCTTGTCGTATATTCCCATGGTTACCCTGCTCAGTGCGGTCCCCCTGATAGGAGGAGTGGCTTTAGGAACGGTCCTTGCCCTGTGCAGGATTTACCATATTCCCGGATGGCGGCGTTTCGCCCAGGCCTATGTAACGGCGCTGCGATCCATTCCGCTGCTGCTGCAAATGTTCCTCGCGTATTTCATTACCAAGGCGATATACGCGGTTTTTGGATTTGATCAGCTCACCCTGAATAAGCTGGGGGTTGTGGTGGTCATGTTGACCCTGGATGCCGCGGGTTTTTTATCCGAAGGGATCAGATCCGCCCTGCTGTCGGTGGAGAAAGGCCAATACGAAGCGGGGTATTCTGTGGGACTGACCGGGCTTCAGGTAATCCGCCATATCGTGCTTCCCCAAAGCCTGCCCGTGGCGGTTCCCATCGTGGGTTCTTCCTTTATCGCCATTGTTAAGGGTTCTTCCGCAGCCTATCTCCTGGGCATTATCGAGATGATCCAGGGAACCGCCATGAAAACCGCGGGAAATTACCGGTATCTGGAAGCCTACTGCGCGGTAGCCCTTATGTACTGGGCAATAACCATCCTGATAGAACAACTGACCGGAGTGGCAGAAAAGAATGTACGGCTTCACATGAAAGGAGGGGTCAGTTGATACATATTACCAATCTGCATAAGACCTTTGGAACCAAGGAAGTGCTCCGGGGCATTGACCTGTCCGTACAAGACGGGGAAACCGTTGCGGTAATCGGTCCTTCTGGATCGGGAAAAACAACCCTGCTGCGATGCCTTAACTGCCTTGAACATGCGGACGAGGGGGAACTGGCCATTGACGACTTCCGCGTTTCCCTGAAAAAACATTCCGGCAGGGATACCCTGACGGTGCGGCGGAAAACAGCCATGGTTTTTCAGCAGTACAACCTATTCAGGAATATGACCGCGCTGAGAAATGTGGAACTGGGACTCAGGGTTGGGCAGAAGAAAAAACAAAGCCAGGCAGAGCAGGAGGCAAAGTCGGCCCTTATACGGGTAGGGCTGGAAGCATATTTTGAACGGTACCCTTCGGAACTCTCTGGAGGACAGCAGCAGCGGGTCGGTATCGCCCGGGCAATGGCGCTGAATCCGCGGGTTATGCTTTTTGATGAACCCACCAGCGCCCTGGACCCGGAATGGGTAGGAGAAGTACTGGGGGTTATCAAACAGCTTGCCGACCAGGGGCAGACCATGCTGATTGTTTCCCATGAGATGAATTTTGTGCGGAAGATTGCCGGCCATGTGGTTTTTATAGATGAAGGCGTGGTGGTGGAGGAAGGTTCCCCGGAGGATATTTTTGTGCATCCCCGGAAAGAACGGACTATCCATTTTCTAAAGACCGTTACCGATGACTGGATTTATAAGATATAACCTTTGCCTGTAGGATCTTACTAGACCATCCAGCGGTCTTGCTGTATCATCCGGCGGTCTTGCTGGGCCATCCGGCGGTCTTGCTGGATCATCCAGCGGTCTTGCTGGATCATCCAGCGGTTTTGCTGGGCCATCCAGCGGTTTTGCTGGATGATACAGCGGTCTTGCTGGATGATACAGCGGTCTTGCTGTATCATCCGGCGGTCTTGCTGTATCATCCAGCGGTCTTGCCGGGCGGTTCGGCTGTCCTGTCAAGACTCCGGTGAACCAATCCGGCAGGGGAGACCGGTGTGGCTTGCGCTCGAGTGGGGGGTATAAGTCCAGTGGTTCCCCCTCAAAAGGCCCATGCCTCTGTAAAGCCCTAAGGTACGTGCAGGTATGTCGATAAGGTACTGCCAGTGCTACAGCAATAGGAGCCATAGGTGAGGCCGCTTTTTCAAAACCCGGTCAGATTGAACTTGCCCAAATCAAGCAAAGTAGATAGATTCACTCCCTCCCGGCTTTAAGCCGCTTCTTCACTTCTTCAGGGACATCATCCTGTGCCAAAAGCCGTTCATAGACCTTCCTCCTCTTCCTCTGGGCATCCGTGTTGTATCAATCAGCTTGATACCGGAATAGAAGTTAGTTGAGCAGGGGAGTGAGGAAGCGGTACGCCGCTGCTAGGGCATCCTCGTTGGTATAGCGGGTATAGCCAAGGGTCTTACGAACCACATCCCCGTTCTTATGTTCAAGGTACCAGTTATCGTTTTGGCGGTATGAGCGGGTTCGGGTGAAGGCTATTTCCCGTTGTTCACCCTATGCCTTCACCGCGGTATTGATGAACTCCAGGGGAACCAGGCATCTCCCGTACATACCATTAAAAAACACCCAATGGTGTATGATTCAGGCGGCAGTATCCAGGACGGAGCGTTTTTTAGAGACTCGCTTTTTTCTGGTTTTGTGGATGCTCTGCGCCTTCAGGAGTTTCCTGTTCAGGTGGAGGAGTTCGGTCTTCCCCTCGCTGGTGAGAATACCAATAGCGTACTTTTGGTTGAAACCGGTACGGTTGGTAAAGTCGGTAAGCATCCTTGATTTTTCCGGTTTGGTTTGTACGACCCCGTAACGGACGGCGAACTCCCGAATAATCGGTTTTTGTTCTTTCATGGACAACCCCATACTTTCCTCCGGCGGATTTTAGTCCGATACAAGTTTCCTAAAAAACGCGGATTTCTTGACAAAATCCACGTTTTTTACTATTTTTAAGTAGTTGTTGGCAAACTTTTGGTTCGACAGCACATGAAGTTTTCCAACAACGCTATTAATTTATACTAAATACTGTTAAAAAAGGCGTATTTTAATGAAGGCAACCAAAATAAATCCCAGGAAGTTTATATCGGGTTTTTCATAGCGTACCATCAGCCGGCGGTTTTCTTTGACTTTCCCAAATATCCTTTCTATCACCCCCGTTTCTTATACGTCCTTGGTCATAGGTTATTTCTTATTTTCGGTTCCTTCGTCCGGGTAGTACCGCCCTGTTATTATTCCACTCCAATTCCTGCAGCGGTCATACCCTCGGTCCCCTTCACCGTACACCCTACTCTATCATCGATCAATTCCGGGCAACCTTCACCTCATGTACTTCCTCTCTGGTCAAAAATCCCTCAACAAGCCGCCCATCACCCATCATCACCCCCCGTGGAATTTCGTGCGTATCCCTGCCCGACTATTCCTTTTCGTCTGCTGCCCCTTTTTATCCTCCCCCGTACCGGTGGACTTTCATCGTCCTGCGGTCTATTATCACTTCGTTACATACCATCCCTTCCTCCTCCTGAAGGCTTAACAGGATTTTTGTCCATAATCCCCGTTTGCTCCCCCATGAAAACCAGTCGTATATCACTACCATAGACGTATTTGCAAGGGACATCCGGTCTAAAGGCTATACAGTATCCCGCAACACGCTTTGTAAGGTGATACTTTGGGCGGCCGACCTTTCCAGATGTAAAGGTCTTCTATTACGGACAATCTTCTGATTAAACAGTTCCTCACTTATCGGATACAAGTGCTTGTTTTCCTCCATACTATCTTCTTCCCGCCTTTACCCTATCATAGCACATCCGATAGTTCAACCTTTTCTATCAATGCCTAATATGATACAAAAATAAGTTGCAGAAATGTTGGGGGATGAAGAATATTTATAGCTCTCAGTGACTAGAAAAGAAGTCTAATCCTATATTAGTATAAATAAGATACATACAATATTTCCAGAGATTGAGTTAAACTATTTATTGCAATGATCCATAAAATAATATATATAAATAAAAACAAAATGGACTTCGTAAACAGGTCTGTATGCGTTCCAAATCTACGGCCCTCTATGGTTCCGGTCGGCTAGGTCATTCCGCTCCCACGCCTTCCTCCATCCGCATTTTTGCAACCCTGGTTTTTGCTGCGTAAAACCCTTATTCGGCCTGACATTACATCGTCGAACCCCAGGTTCGCATACAGCCGGAAAGTAGTCGCCTAATCCTTTACAGCTAACCTATAGGCGCCGGGCGGAATCGAACCGTCGTATAAAGGTTTTGCAGACCTCTCCCTTACCGCTTGGGTACGGCGCCAATACAACTAATATACCAAATTGACCGGGATTGCGTCTAGTACCAATCTACATCTTTTCATGGTTACCGTTTCCCCTTGTCATAGGGCTGCCCGGC
The DNA here is from genome assembly GCA_031275325.1 of Treponema sp. Classification (GTDB taxonomy): domain Bacteria; phylum Spirochaetota; class Spirochaetia; order Treponematales; family Breznakiellaceae; genus JAIRLU01. The sequence goes on along the minus strand of JAISOX010000137.1, from coordinate 19,002 downwards.
AGCTCGGGGGGCGTAATCCTTACCGCTGAAAAATACCAGGATTACCAGGGTGATGCCATAAGGCAGGGCGTTAAAGAATTCCGAAGGGAGAAATTGCAGTACCTTGATATTGATAATATTCACCGCCAGGGCCGAAGCCGCGCCAAAAAGGAAGGAAGAACCCAGGATCCCCAGGGGAAGCCAGCGTCCAAAAGACACGGCCGCGAGGGCAATGAAGCCTTTGCCATTGATGGTGGTTACGGTGTATTGAATATCCTGGGTTAACACGATGCAGCCTCCTGCCAGCCCTGCCAAGGCCCCAGAGATGAGGACCGCAATGTACCGGATCTTCAGTACGTTCACCCCTGCGGAAGCAAGGGCCTGGGGATGTTCGCCGCAGGAACGGAGCCGCAGTCCCCAGGGCCGCCGGTAGAGGACAAACCAGGTAATCCCTAACAAGACCAGGGCTATCCACACGGTGGGATAGATACCCCCGGGACCAGGCATCATCCCCAGTTTGGGGTTCATGGTCCTGTCCATCTGAAAGATGAGCTGACAAAAAAACAGGGTTATCCCGGTGGATAAGAGGTTGATCCCGGTTCCAGAGATCACCTGATCCGCCTGGAGGCTTATGGAAGCGAAAGCATGAATGAGGGAAAAAAGACAGCCTCCCAGGGCAGCCAGGATTAGAGCCAAGGGGATGGAAAACCCGATGGCGGTTTCTAAGAGCACATGGGTGGTAGCCGCGATCATGGCCCCGATAGCCATGAGCCCCTCTAAGGCGATGTTGACCACCCCGGATCGTTCGCTGATGAGTCCTCCGGTGGCGGCAATTAAAATAGGGGCCACGATCATGAGCGTTGAAGGAAGCATGTGTACCAGGGTACTCAAAAACAAGGTCATTCGCTTATCCTCCCTTTGCGGGCTTTTTCTTTGAGCTGCCAGTCGATGATGAGCCGCACCCCTGCCCGAAGGGAGATGAAGACCACCACGAGGCCCATAATAATCGAGGTAATTTCCTTGGGGATATGCCGGGACTGCATCAAGGGCTGGGCGGACTTTAACATGCCGAAAAGAAGCCCTGCCAGGGCGGTTCCCCCGGCAGTACTGTTCCCCACCAAGGCTACCGCAATGCCATCAAAACCATAGCCATCTTGGACCGAGAGAACCCGCCCCGCGGGGAACACCCCCAGGGAAACTACGGCCCCTGCAAGTCCTGCAAAAGCTCCTGCAATGGCCATGGCCGCGGTGATGCTGGCGTTTACGCTGATTCCCCCATACCGGGCCGCGTCTTTATTCAATCCCGTAGCTCGCAGGGAATAGCCGAATCTGGTTTTTCCCATAATGAGCCAGAACAGAACTATCCCCCCTATGGTGAGATACAGTCCATAATTCAACCGGGATCCATTGGTGATGGATGCCAGAAAGGGGCTTACCAGCCGGGCGGTAGGGGGCAGAGGAGGGGTCTGGAAGGTATTGGCTCCGGGAATTTGCATGGTGCTATACCGGGAAACATAGAAGGCGATGTAGTTCATCATAATAGTAGCAACCACTTCAGATACATTGAACCGGGCTTTTAAGAACCCCACGATACCCCCCCAGCAAGCTCCTGCAAGAAGCGCCGCTCCTACTGCCAAGATCCAGTGGAGGCCTGGAATCGGAGGGCCATAGAGGGCCATAAACTGAGCCGCGGTAAGACCCGCAATGTACTGTCCTTCCGCGCCGATATTAAACAGTCCGGTCCGGGAGGCAAAGGCCATGGAGAAACCGCAGAGCATGAGGGGCATGGACATGACCAGCCATTCCCCTATGTAGCGCACATTCCACAGAGGCACGCGGATTTCCCAACCCAAGGTCTTGGCGAGCCATTGAGCGACCGGGCCTTCCGCCAGGGTCCAGCGCCGCAAGTCAAAACCGGAAACCACCTGGACCACCGCGGAATACATGCCCCCAGGACTCCTGCCTACCACAAGAATCAACACCGTTCCCACCAGGAAGCCCAAAATCACCACGGTTACGGATAAAAGGCCGTTGGAACTGGTGAATACTTCGAGGATATGTTCCCGAATGGCGGCCCGTTGTTTTGCAGAATACCGATATGATTCAACCATACCCTATGCTCCTATAGAGGCATCTCCAGTAATGCCCCCCATCATCGCCCCAATACGCTTCTCATCCGCTTCCGCCCCCGAGACGATCCCTACCACCGACCCTTTAGAAACTGCGGCAATACGGTCACAGAGCCCCAGGATCTCATCCAGTTCAAAGGATACCAGCAGCACGGCCCGGCCCTTGTCCCGCTCATCCAGAATACGCTGGTGTATGTATTCGATGGCTCCTACATCTAGTCCTCTGGTGGGCTGGGACACGATCAGCAGTTGCGGAGAGATATCCAGCTCCCGGGCGATGACTACCTTCTGCTGATTACCCCCAGACATGGATTTAGCGAAGGTAGCCGCGCCGTTTCCCGCCCGTATATCGAATTGGCGTATCAGATCTTCTGCATGCCTGGCAATCGTGGGGAACCGTAAAAACCCCCATTGATTGGAATAGGGCTTTTTACGGTAACTTTTCAGGATGAGGTTCTCGTCCAGCCGGAAATCCAAGACCAACCCGTATTTATGCCGATCTTCCGGGACAAAACCAATCCCCGTTTCATTGCGGTTTTTAATACTTTCTTTGGAAATGTCCTTCCCTTTGAGCAGGATCCGCCCGGATTTAACCGGAAGCAACCCGGAGATAGCCGCCACCAGCTCGGCCTGGCCATTGCCGTCTACGCCCGCGACTCCCACCACTTCTCCGGCCCGCACATCTAAAGAAAAGTTCTTCACCGCGGGAATCCCCTTGGAGCCAATCACGGTTAGATCTTCAATGCGGAGAATCAGTTCCCCAGGATGGGGCTCTTGTTTAGCAAGCCGGAAGCTCACCCTGCGGCCTACCATTTTTTCCGCTAACGCATGTTCATCCGCGTCCTGTACGTTGACGGTTCCGACGGATTTACCCCGGCGTAAGACCGTACACCGGTCTGCCACCGCTTTAATTTCCTTGAGTTTATGGGTGATAAACACAATGGTTTTTCCCTCTGCCTTGAGCCGGCGGAAGATGGTCAAAAGCTCGTCAATTTCTTGGGGGGTTAACACCGCGGTGGGTTCATCAAAGATAAGAATATCCGCATCCCGGTACAGTATTTTGAGGATTTCCACCCGCTGCTGCATACCCACGGTGATATGCTCAATCAACGCATGGGGGTCCACGGCCAGGGTATAGGTTTCCGAGAGTTCCTTCACCCGCTTTTCCGCGGTTTTTAGGTCCAGATTCCCCCAGGGAGTACGGGGTTCGAGGCCGAGCACAATGTTTTCCGTAACGGTGAAATTATGGATCAGCTTAAAATGCTGATGGACCATACCGATATGGAGCGCGGTTGCGTCGTTGGGATTGCGGATCCGCACTTCCCGGCCCCATATTTTATTTATACCCCCATCAGGTTCATAAAGCCCAAAGAGAATGGACATGAGGGTTGATTTCCCCGCGCCGTTTTCTCCCAGCAAGGCATGAATTTCACCCTGGTGTACCGTAAAATTGACTTTATCATTGGCAATGATCCCGGGGAAAATCTTGGTGATATTCACCATCTCAATGGCAGGTTCAGACATTTCTTTCATCACCCCCCCCACTTTTCAGTATGACGCCGCTTCCGGGGATTTTTAACCGGAGCCGCCGCCGCCAAAACCCCCGAAAGGCTCTGGTAATTGAAGCTGTTCCAAAACGTCAGTTTTTGGAACAGCTTCCTTAGATGTAACGGGAAAACCGGGCTGTAGACCGGTTTTCCCAAGGGCTTGTCCAAAACTAACCGGGTTTTGGAACAACCTCAATTATCTAAGGCTTTCAGGTCTTGCGGGAAGCCGGGCAGGGCTTTGGCTTCAGCATAGGTGCTAGCCACTTTGATGTTGCCGGAAATAATCCGCTGTTTTACCGCTTCCACCTGGCTTTGAATATCCTTGGTTATAGCCGGATTGGTCGTGGAATACCCCACCCCGTCGGCTTTCACGTCAAAGTTAAGGACTTCCCCTTTAAAGGCGTTGTTTTTTACCGCGTTCAGGCCGTAGAGCAAGCTGGTTTCAACCCGCTTAATCATGGAGGTGAGGACCGCTGATTCAGCAGCCGTGTACAGCCCTTCCTCATGCTGATCTGAGTCAACCCCGATGGCCCAGACATTTTTGCCTTGGATCCGGTATTCCTTAGCCTGGGCGATGGTTCCGTTTCCGCTGCCTCCTGCAGCGGAATAGATGGCATAGACCCCGGAATCGTACCAGTTCTTGGCCTGGGTCTTGGCAAGCCCCGGTTCACCCCAGCTATTGACGTAGTAATCCAGGATCTGCGCCTGGGGAAGCACGGAAAGGACCCCCTGCACGAAACCGACTTCAAATTTGGTAATCGTCGCGCCGGGAACGCCGCCGATAAAACCGAATTTGGGGGTTTCTATACCCTCAGCCTGGGCTTTGAGGGCTGCGGCAACCCCCACCAAGTAGGAGCCTTCATGTTCAGCAAAGACCGCCTCTAATACATTGGGAAGGTTTACCCAGTCTACATCGACGATCATGTATTTCTGGTTCGGGTTATCTTTGGCGACTTCCGTAACCCCATCGGCAAAGGTAAAGCCCGTAGCCACGATCAGGTCGTACTGTTCGTCTGTGGCCTGCTTGAGATTGGGGATATACATATCCTGGGTTTGGGCAGTTACCACATCATAGGCCTTACCCCGCTGGGGGGTATTGTTCCAGGAATCCCCGTAGAATTGCAGGATTCCCCGCCATGCCGCTGCATTGAAGGACTTATCATCTATGCCGGTGGCGTCGGTTAATAAGCGCACCGTAATACCTGAAGCCCCGGAACCCCCCGGCGCGGGGGTTCCGCTCTGCTGCTGTTTAGCCCCGGCCCATACCGAAGCTCCCGCCATAGTTGCGATGAGAGCCGCAACCGCCATTCTTTTCACCATAGTTCTCTCTTTTCCTCCTGGTTTTGCTTTATATTTTTAAATATCGTTTATCAGCATAAACGTATTTTAAAATAAGTCAATAGAGAAACCGCGGGCAGGATACCGGCATGGAAACCAGGGGCCTGGGGACGCGCGGCCCTTCATAGGGGTGCTCTGCAAAGGTCCGGCCTGTTCCGGGGGAACCGCCCTTTGACCAGGGGCGCTTCAGGATGATAAGGCCCAGGGGCCGCTTGGTTCCGGGGAAAACCCCCTGCTTTTTGCAGGGCTTCAAGGGTCTTTAAGCGGCCTGCAGTTCGACCGCGGGAAAAACGTCCCCGGAACTTTCAGTGCATCAAATCCAGGTTGGATTGATTTCGGCTGCGCTCTCAGGGGCCTTGAAGGGCTTGTTCTGGGTTTCATCTGCCCTGGAGGAGATCCCCCATACTTCATTCGGGACCCCGAATGCTCTATTCGGGACCCCGAATGCTCTATTCGGGACCCCGAATGCTTTATTCGGGACCCCGAATGCTCTATTCGGGATCCCGAATGCTCTATTCGGGACCCCGAATGCTCTATTCGGGACCCCGAATGCTTTATTCGGGACCCCGAATGCTTTATTCGGGATCCCGAATGCTTCATTCGGGATCCCCAATAGCCGGTTTTCCCCTAAGCCGCTGCGGTTCTTTGTATGATGCACGATACGGCAGAAGCCGGGGCGTTAGTCCCTGGCAGGGAACGGCTTGCCGGACAAGGCTGCTTTGAAAGAAAAAAAAGAAAAAAAGAAAAAAGATACGGACGGTTCCCCTCGCCCTGCTCACGGACGGGTATGTATGTACCCTATCCCTGGGATAGGGTATACTGGGAACCATGAAAATCAGAGACCGTTATGCCCCTTCGCCCACCGGCTTGCAGCACATAGGGGGCGTGAGAACCGCCCTGTTCAATTACCTGTTCGCCCAATCCCAGGGGGGCGCGTTTATTCTCCGTCTGGAAGATACGGATCGCACCCGTTTTGATGACGCCTTTGTACAAAACCTCTACGATACGTTTACGTGGCTTGGATTCCGCTGGGATGAAGGCCCGGATGTAGGCGGGCCAGCGGGGCCCTACATCCAATCAGAACGGTTTGCCCTCTACCAAAAACACGCCCAGGCCCTGGTGGAAAAAGGCGCGGCCTACTACTGTTTCTGTTCCCCCGCGCGGCTGGACGCGCTGCGGGAAGAACAGGCCAAGACCCATGCCAAGGAAACCGGCTATGACCGGCATTGCAGAAACCGCTCCCCCGGGGAAGGGGCGGCTCGAATCGCTGGGGGAGCAGCCGCGGTGATACGCCTCAAAATCCCCCTGGGGGAAACCACCCGCTTCACCGACCGGCTCTTGGGGGATATGGAATGGAAAAACGAGGCTATTACCCCGGATCCGGTGCTCCTCAAATCCGACGGTTTCCCCACCTATCATCTGGCCAATGTGGTGGATGATCACCTCATGGGTATAAGCCATGTGCTCCGGGCCCAGGAATGGCTTCCCTCAACCCCCCTGCATGTGATCATGTACCAGCTTTTCGGATGGGATCCCCCTGAGTTCTGCCATCTGCCCATGGTGATGGGGCTGGACGGGAAAAAACTAAGCAAACGCCATGGAGCCGCCAGCATCAACGAATTCCGTCGTCAAGGGTATCTTCCAGAAGCGCTGATCAACTATGTGGCCCTCTTAGGGGCTTCGTATGAGGAGGGAAGGGACCTCTATACCCTGGAGGAGCTCGGTTCCCGGTTCAGCCTGGATAAACTCAGCAAGGCCCCGGCTGTGTTTGATTATAAGAAACTGGCTTGGTACAACGGTCAGTATATCCGTATGAAACCCGATGCAGCCCTGGCAGCCCTGGCCTTTCCTTACGGGGTGGAGGCAGGGCTTTTTGGGGAGCCGGGGGCCGCCCCGGATGCAGCGCAGCGCTCCGCCTTTACTGCAGCCATGGCCCTCATCAAAGAACGGGTCTCGTTGCTCCATGAAATCCCGGATAAAATCCGCTATCTTTTTACCGAGCCCCTGATCCCCGCCGCGCCGGAGTTTGTCCCGAAAAAGCTGGACCTCCCTCAGACCATCGGATTGCTCCGTATAGGCCGGGACCTGGTCGAACCCTTAACGGTTCTGCCCGATACCCAGGCGGAAGCCTTCATTAAGGACCGGGCTGAAAAGGAAGGGGTAAAGCTGGGAGACCTCATGATGCCCCTCAGGGTGGCTTTGACCGGGGCCCGGGTCAGTCCCCCGCTCTTTGGTACGATTCGGATTCTCGGAACAGCCCGATCCCTTACCCGGATTGACCGGGCTTTGGCCGCGCTCCAGGATTACGGAAAGGAGCGCCTGGGGGCCGGGTCCTAAGCCTGGGGAGACGCTTCATGGGCCGGTACGGGGCGGCCTTTCAGGGCATTGGTCCAGGCCCGTAACGTATGGGAAGCCCACTGGACGATTAAAAGCCGCAGCCCTTCAAAGGCCATAAGCTCATCATCCAAAACCGCTTCGGCCAGGACCGTCTGGGCTATAGGCTCGGGTACCTGCTCCGGCAGTTCCAGGATCCACCGGGAAAGGAGGGTCCCCTGAGCGCCGGTGATTAAGGCGCCCACCGCAGGCTGTAAAGCCTTGGCCTGCTTATTACTGAAGGTTAATCCTGCCCGCCTCCGCCGGAACCAGCCTCCATGGATGGTCTGGTAATAGGCATACGCGGATTCAGCCTCGTCCAGGGCCAGAGCCGGCGCCTGGGCCGTATCTTCCAGCAACCGGACCAGCAAGGGGTAAAACTCATTTTGTATATCCAGAATACCCGCCATGGCCAGCAGCACTTCGTCCCGCAGATACGGCGGGGGATTGGCCGCCCTCAGTATATCCAGCAGAGCGGAAAGGGAATGGGGCGACCGGTATATGCCAAAGGCTTCGACCCCCATGATCTTCAGCCGGGGGTTGGCGGTTTGCAGGATGATCTCCTCAATATGCGCTCGAAAGGCTTCATCCCCCAATTTTGCCAGGGCAATGATGGCTTCCCCGGCCAGCATATAGTCTTGGGAATGTACCAGTTCCCGTAACAGGGGAACCGCGGCAAAAACCCGGTGATTCCCCAAAATCCGCGCGGAAATATACGCGGTGGTAAAGGGATTGTGGATAATATCTTCCATGAGGGCTTGTTCCGCCGCTTCGGTGAGCACATCCAGGGCTTCCAGGGCCCGGATAGCTTCCATACGTATCGCCAGCCGGGGAGATTTGGCTCGGTCCAAGAGGCCCTGGACCGCAAGCCGGGAGGGCGTATCGTGGAGGGCCTCCAGAAGGGCTGCTTCTTCCTCTGAATCCTTGGTTTTCTCCAGCTTGTCAAGCAGGGTAATGGCCCGGAGATCCCGGAAAGAAAACATCACTTCCAGGGCCCCCCAAAGGGGAAGGGATCCCAGGGGAACCAGCTTCTTTTGGAGGAACAGGGCCGCCAGGGTTATCACCACCAGGATCAGGTACAGTACCTTAAACGCGGCGGCTATGGAAACTCCGAACCCCCCTAGAAAATCAAGGAACAAGCCGGTAGCGAAGGATCCCCCCGCGCCGGCTATGCCGAACACCAGGAAATAGAGGATCCCCATATCCAGCATTAATTCCATAGGGACCAGCCCGAGAAAATAGGTCTGGGCGATCCCCTCAGAACCGAGAAAGCCGAAATTCAGGATGAAAAAAATGCAGCTCAACAGCAGCACCAGGGTATTGAAATTACCCGTTATGCTCTGAGGAATGAATACAATGGGGATCATCCCTGCCAAGCCGATGACCACGCATATAATAAAGATGGGTTTCACGCCGATCCGGCTGACGAGAAATTTGATGACCAGTCCGATAAGCAGGTTGCCCAGTCCGCCGAAGACCGTATACAAAGAGACCATGCCGTCACTTTGGGCAAACACCTCCCTGCTGTAGACGATGATGAAGGATCGGGACACCCCGGAGACTAAGGCCACGAGGAAAAGGATAAGGATAAATTGCCGCAGGGAAGGGGTGGAAAAGGCATATTTGATGACATTCCCCAAGGCGCTGGTTTTTCCTGCAGGTTCCGCAACCGGGGGCTCCGGAATTTTCCGTATCAGGACCCCGCTGATAATGCCGCAGCCAATACCCACCGCCATGATGAGGCTATACAGGTACAAGGGGGGTTCCCGTCCTAAGAAGAGGGCGATGATAAAGCCTGCAAACATCCCTACCGCGCTGTTGATGATCTGGATCTGGGTCATATAACTGCTCCGATCCGGGCCCATGGCCAGATTACTCAACACCGGGTTATTGCCGATCATCCCCACTCCCCGGATCCCGTGGAAGCAGGCTACTCCCAGGAGGGTCAGGTTCAAAGCGATAGCATGATGGCCCGCAGAAATCACGATAGGTACGCACAGCAAGGGTATCATGCTGATGGACCGGCTTATCCAGGTAACGCTGAAGATTTTGATGATCGAAAACCGTTTGGCCAGGACTTTTCCCAAGGGAAGAAAAAAGAAAGCCATATAGAGCAGCGCGCCAATACTGCCCAGATAGGTGGAAGAGGCCTTAAGCCGCATGGCGAAGAGGGTGATAATGTTACCCGTAAGAAATGACCAGGAAAGGGCATTAAACACATTGAATAGATTGTACAGTTCACGGGCCTTACCAAGATGATAAGGGGAAAGGGGAGCGCTCATGGTTTCCTCATCGTAAGTATGCTTCCTTATAGCAAGGGTTTTCAAGAGGTCCTGAATTCTGGAGTCCTCTGCCTCCTCATACCCCTTTCCCCTGGCCTTCGCCGGGCCGCGGGATAGTCAGCATAGCATCCTCTTGCGGTATGGGGGCTGCGGTTCACAGCATGGGGCTTTGTTTCGGTCAAAGAAGCTCCTTGGACACGGTCATTACCTGGGCCTATTCTGCCAGGGGCCTTGGATGCACCTCACCACCAGGCGGTTGCGGGATCGACAACAAGGTTGTGGTTGAACCATTGAGCCTGCCCATATCGGGAATCGGAGATCCGCCCCCAGGTCCCGGTGAAGCCCCCTAAGCGCTTGGGAGATACGCGGCTTTCCCATGCAGTGAGCCTTTTCCCTGGAGTTTCGCTCTCTAGCGCCGCGCCGGTTCCAGCCCTGTTTCAGCCAAAGCCTTGAGTTTTTCTTCGTAGAGCTGTACCACTTCTTCCGCAGACTTCCCGCTCCGTAACAGCTCTAGGGTCTGTTTCATCTGATTCACTGCTCCCAGAGCTTCCCCCCGGGTCTCTCCCCGGACTTCCCCGACGGCCTCCCATTTTGCTGCTAAGCCCGTCTTAACCAATATTTCTTCCACTGTCTTGTTCTTCATCAGTACCTCCTCAATACTTTCTGCATTCGCTTTCATGATTATCTCTATATATGCCCGGATATACGCGGCTTCTGCGTATTTCCCCAGTTCCATAAACAACCGCTCTATCCCGGCTGCCTCAAGCTCAGGCCGCAACTCCTTAAGCCACAGGCCTTCCTCTGCTGCCAGCTTCCCGCTCTCTATCACCTGTATCCTCAGCGCCTCTCCCTGCACCGCATATATCCCCGGGCCCTGTTCCCGAACCTCCCAGTGTAATACCTCCCGCATATGCTTGAAAGTCTCCCGGGGATGGCTGCTCACCACCAGACTCAGGCTTATATCCCCAATGGACTGACGCTCAATGGAAGCGTACAGATAACAATAAGCCAGGGCCTTGTACAAGGCCGCTACAGACAGGTAATCCGCCGGACTTTTGTACTCTAAGATGTTTATCCGCCTAAATACCCGGGCTATCCCCGTGGGAATGACCAGCTCAGGGTCTTCTTTGATGATAAGCGCGTCAATGCGCAGTTGCTTGGTGTTCAAGGGTACTTCACTGCGGAATTGTAAGGCCCCCTGGTAGTCTTGAAAGAGCAGTTTGAGGGCGCTGTAAAAGCCTTGATGCCAATCAATGGATGATGCAGGCATAGATTCTCCTTTGGGCCGGGTCATAGCAGTATCCCTGGGAAGGACCTGTTCTGCAAAAGCTGACCCCACAGGGTATGGCAACAGGGAGTAACCGGGAAGAGAAGCTACTGAGGGCGGGTACGGCGTTTACAGGATTCCCCATACCGTTGAATATAAAGTCTTCTTGAAACCTCGTAAAGTAGCGAACCGGTGGAGTAAGGCGCCCTTACTACTGGCGGCTTTTGGCTAAGGGCCCTGCCCCCAAGGAGCATTAAGCTGCGTGAAAATTCTGGTCTTACGGCCTATTATGTCTTCTCCCTTAGGGATATACTCAAAGTACATTAACGTATATAATTTAAGGAGGATATAATGGGCTTTGCTCAGAAACAACAAATCCCTGCCGAACCGCGTCTTGTGGGTACGGTTATTCCAGTCGGAGCCTTGCGGGGCGAACAATCCGTAGGGGCCGGCGAATTCGCCGACTTACCCGCTTTTGGCGAACTTTGCAAGAACATGGGCCTTGGGCTCATCCAGCTATTACCGGTAAACGACACCGGTTACGATAGTTCCCCCTACAGCGCCCTTTCTTCTTGCGCGTTACACCCCCTCTATCTCCGGCTCCAAGATCTCCCAGAGGCTGCTGCAGAGCCTTCCTTTGCCGAAAAAGTCGAAGCCCAACTGGGTACTTTTTTCAGAGATGAACCCCGATTCCCCTATTACAAGCTCCTCCGGGCCAAAATGGAGCTGTTGTGGAAACTTTACCAGGCCCATGAAGGGAACATCGCGGATAAGGCCAAACCCGGCGGGTCCCTGGCTGCGTGGATCCACGAAAACCCCTGGGTTAAGGAGTATGCGGTCTACCGCAGGCTCAAAGAAGCCAATGGAGAAAAAAGCTGGAAGGAATGGGAAAGCTATCAGAAGGTTACTGCTGCGGACATCCAAGCCCTCTGGCAGGATCCTGCCCTCTGGGGGCAACATCTCTTCTGGGTTTGGGTGCAGGAAGCCCTGGATACCCAGTTCCGTAAGGCCGCGACAGCCCTTAAAGCCTTGGGAATCATCCTGGAGGGAGATATTCCCATCTTGATGAATGAAGATTCCTGCGATGTTTGGGCCCATCCTGAATACTTCCACCGGGACCTCGCCGCTGGGGCGCCTCCGGATATGTACAGTCCCCTGGGACAGAATTGGGGATTTCCCATCTATAACTGGCAGGCCCAGGCCAAAGACGGGTATATGTGGTGGAAAAACCGGCTCAAAGTGGCGGAAAAATACTACCGGGCCTACCGGATCGATCACGTACTGGGCTTTTTCCGGATCTGGGCTTCCCGGCGGGAGGATACTTCTGCAATCCTAGGCCGCTTTGTGCCTGCGGTTCCCCTCACGGGTAAGGACTTGAGCAGCCTGGGGTTTGATGCGGGCCGGATCCGCTGGGTTTCCCAGCCTCATATTCCCACTGAGGAGGTATGGAACAGCCTCAGAACCGGGGGTCTGGCCGCTGCGGCCCTGGCAGCAGAGGCGAAGCAGGTCTTTACCCTGGCTTTGGACCAGATAGGCCAGGAGGATCTATGGCTCTTTAAGGAACGCATCAAGGGGGAAAAAGACATCGAAGCCTTGAACCTGCATCCTGCGGCAAAGGCCTATCTCTTGGCTGCCTGGGATAACCGGATATTCCTGGAATATGCCAAGGGCCGGTATTCCCCGGTGTGGTATTACCGGAACTCCCGGGCCTACGCCTCCCTTTCAAAGGAGGAACAGCAGAACCTGGAGGCTCTGCTTGAGCAAAACCGGCAAGCCTCAGAGCAGATGTGGGAAAGGCAGGGAAAGAAGCTCTTAACCGTGCTTAAGGAATCTTCCGCCATGCTTCCCTGTGCGGAAGACCTGGGCGCAGTACCTGACTGTGTGCCTCGGGTGCTTACCAAACTTAAAATCCTAGGGCTTAGGGTGATCCGCTGGTCCCGGCGCTGGGATGAGCTAGGAGAACCGTACCTCCCCTTGACCGAGTATCCCCCTTTAAGCGTCTGTACCCCGGCGGTCCATGATAGTTCTACCCTCCGGGAATGGTGGGAAACTGAGGCGGATCAGAAGCAGTTCGCTGCCTTTATTGGGGAGCCATCCCTTTCCTCCAGGTACAACCCAAGTACCGCCAAGATCATCCTTACTAAGATTGCCGGGGCCGCGTCTCAGTTCCGGGTGTTTCAGATTCAGGATCTCCTCCACCTTTCCCCCCGGTGGTACGCCCCGGATCCGGCCCGGGAGCGGATCAACGTGCCTGGTACGGTGGATGATTTCAACTGGACCTATCGGCTTCCCGCATCTATTACGGAAATCGGGGAAGATCAGAATCTGGTACGGGCTGTGCGGGAACTGAGTGAAGTTGCCCCCGCGGCAAAACCGCCAAAGCCTCATAAGGGGAAGAACCAATGACCCGGATCCCCATCCAGCTTACCAGGCTCGAACCACCCCATGCACCCTCCCATCCCTGCCGCGCCGGATCTGAACCGGTAAAAGAATTCCATATTCACCGGGAACTTAGGGAAGCATGCGGTTTGGATCATACCCTGTTCTCCCTCCGGGGTAATGTGGTGTTGGCGGATTTCCGGCAAGTCCGGGACCTTGCGGCAAAACTCAACGCGCAGATTGACCCCCGCCACCCGGAACGGCTGGTTAAGACAGGGCAGCTCAATGCTATGGGCCTCATTGATGAAATCCTTCATTATGTAATCGCCTTGTACCGGCAAGAAGTACAGCCTGATGTGTTTGATACTGCCATCCTGCGCCTTGCAAGCCGTCTGGGGCAGCAAAACACCGAAACCCTCTTGCATACCTTTGGGGAGATATTCCCTCCCCAGCAGGTCTACAGGGGAAAAATGACGGTAGCAGCCTATCTCCAGGGTTTTGAAGGCCGGGAAAGCTGCCGTTCCCTGGCTCTGGAAGAACTTTTGCTCCTGGCCCTGGCGAACCTCAACCCTGGGTTTACGCCTTTTCAGTTTCTTTTTGACGAGGGGTCTCTCGCGGAAAGGACCGTGTATACCCAGGCGGTGAAAGAACTGCGGGAGCATCTTGCCGCGCTGCCGCGCTTTGGTCCGGAAGGGATGAACCTTTGGGACCTTCTGCGTGCTCCTGCCCTGGCATCCCCGGATTCCTTGATCGGCCAGCTTGCGTACATGCGGAAGCACTGGGGCCTGCTCATCGGGAAGTTCAGTTCCCGGATCCTCTTGGGACTGGATGTCATTCAGGAGGAGGAAAAGCCCCGGTTCTTCGGTCCAGGACCCAGCGAGGTCTATACCTACGGCAGCCAAGATGAGGAATACGAGCGGTTCAGCCAAGATCAGGACTGGATGCCTCGGACCGTGCTCATGGCCAAGAGTACCTTGGTGTGGCTCTACCAGCTTTCTCAGAAATACGGCCGGTCCATAACACGATTGGACCAGATCCCGGATGAAGCATTGGATGAACTCTCCTGCCGGGGCTTTACCGGGTTGTGGCTCATTGGGCTTTGGGAGCGGAGCAATGCGTCCAAGACTATCAAACAGTGGACCGGGAACCCCGAAGCCGCGGCCAGCGCCTACAGCCTCTATGATTACGACATCGCCAGAGAACTAGGGGGCTGGGACAGCCTCATAAACCTCCGGGACCGGTGTATGCGCCGGGGCATCCGGCTCGGTTCGGACATGGTTCCCAACCATACGGGGATAGACAGCCGCTGGGTTATAGAACACCCGGATCGCTTCCTGCAACTGCCCGATCCTCCCTTCCCCGGCTACCGGTACACCTGCGGCAACCTTTCAGGCCGGGATGACATCACCGTCCAGATCGAAGACCACTATTTTACCCGGACCGATGCAGCAGTGGTATTCAAGCGTATAGACCATCGTACTGGAGCGGTTCGGTACATCTATCACGGTAATGACGGCACCTCCATGCCCTGGAACGACACCGCCCAGATAGACTTCCTCAACCCCGAAGCCCGGGAAGCGGTGATCCGGACCATCATTGGGGTCTGCAAGCAGTTTGCGATTGTCCGCTTTGATGCGGCCATGACCTTGGCCAAACGGCATATCCAGCGGCTCTGGTATCCTGAACCAGGCAAGGGCGGGGACATTGCAAGCCGGGCAGAACATGCCCTTTCCGGGGAGGAGTTTAACCGGCGTATACCCCAGGAGTTCTGGCGGGAAGTGGTGGATCGCTGCGCCCTGGAAGCCCCCTATACCCTGCTCTTGGCCGAAGCCTTCTGGATGATGGAAGGGTACTTTGTCCGCACCCTGGGGATGCACCGGGTATACAACTCGGCCTTTATGAACATGCTCAAGAACGAAGAGAACGACAAATACCGGGCCACCATCAAAAACACCCTGGAGTTTGACCCGGAGATCCTCAAACGATTCGTCAACTTCCTCAACAATCCGGATGAGGAAACCGCAGCGGCCCAGTTCGGCAAGGGGAACAAGTACTTTGGAATCTGTACCCTCTTGGTAACCATGCCAGGGCTTCCCATGTTCGGCCACGGACAGATCGAGGGGTTTGAGGAGAAGTACGGCATGGAGTACCGCCGTTCCTACCGGGATGAAAAGCCGGATCCCTTCCTGGTGGAGCGGCATGAACGGGAGATCTTCCCCTTGATGCGGCGGCGGCTCCTTTTTTCCGGGAGCGCGGATTTCTGTTTGTACGACCTCTTCACCCCAGAGGGCCGGGTAGATGAAAACGTCTTTGCCTATTCCAACCGGATGGGGCAAGACCGCACCCTGGTGTTCTACAACAATTCCTGTTATCAAAGTTCCGGGTGGATCCGGCAGAGCGCAGTAGCCATCCCCCAGAAAGACGGGACCTTCCGTCAAGACAGCCTGGCCCAGGCCCTGGGCCTGCACTGCCATGACCAGTGCTTTGTCTTTTTTTGGGAGCAGCGTTCCCGGGTGTGGTACCTCCGATCTTCCCGGGAAATTGCGGATCAAGGCTTCTTTGTGGCCCTCCAGGGGTATGAGACCCAGGTTTTCCTGGACATCCATGAGCAAGAAGACCCCCAGGGCCGCTGGGCCCGGCTCTGGGCAGCGCTCAAGGGCCGGGGAGTAGCGGATCCCCAGGAGGCTTTACAGGACCTGGTCCTGGGAGAACTCTACAGTACCTTCATGGAGATATTGAAGCCGGAATCTATTGCCGCGCTGGACCGGATCTTTACCGAAGGGAAGCAGGCTGAGTTCCAGCCTTTCATTGATGCGGTGCAGGAACCCGTAGCGGCCTTTATCCGTACGGCCCTTCGTTACAGGGAGGGCGCTGAAGGCAGGTATGATCCCTTCAAGCCTACGGCCCAAACCGGGTCAGCGGTTATAGCGCCGGAGCAGGTAGGAGCGGACTTTACCGCGTATCTCAAGCGCTTGTTTCTGCTTGCCGAATATGGCCTTGCGGTTCCCACGACCCGGCAAACCAAGGCTCAGAAGCTGCTGCAAGCATGGGCAGCGGAACTCAGGGCCAAGCCTTTTACCGCGGCTTTTGCCGCAGGGTACGGGGTCTTAGCCCTCCTGCCGGGGATTATCGGCCCTGGGGCTTCCGGTGCAGATGCTGCGGCCCTGATACAGCACTGGAATCTGGACCGCAAACTGCAAGAAGCCTGGCGGACCTTGGGTATTCCTGGTGAAACCGCGTATCGGCTTGCGGAGATTGCCAAGGCGCTGCTTGCCCGGACCCGTCCTGAAGACCCCGGGGTCTACGGCACACCTGCTGCCCTGGTTACGGAAAACTACCATGTCCCAGATTTTAGGCGGCTTTTAGGGGTAAACCAGTTCGAGGGCATTACCTGGTTTAATAAAGAAGCCTTTGAAGAGACCTTGGACTATGCTTCCCTGTTCTTGGCGCTGGAAAGCGAAGCCGCGTTTACCAGGGCAAAACCAGCGGATCCTTTCCCGGACCTTACCCCGTGCTCCCTGGTGGTAGTAACCGACTATCCTGGAGCGGACGTGAGAGCAGTGGAATCTTCGGCGGCCCCGGTTGTGGAGGGGCTTCTTTCCAGGGTTTCCCCTCTAGAAGGGGTAGTTTCTTCATCATACACCGGTTCCAGCCTGATAAAGCTGGAGTTTAGCCCTGGGACAGACCTGGAAAAAGCAGCCCAGGCTGTCCGGAATGCCCTGGAACAGGAGCGGGACAGCCTGCCTGCCGCAGCAGAGCCTCCGAAGATCTTCCGCGCCGAAGATTTCAGAGGGTTTCTGGAGGCGGACCACCGGGAAGCGCTGAAAAAAAACGGGAACGGGAACCGCGGCGCCTCATGGCGGAAACGGCTGCAAACCATAGCCCTCATTTCAGCGCAATTCCGAAAAGCCGAGGAAGCCTCGGGGTATCAGATGGATAGACTGATGGATATACTGCACGATAAAGGATAACCATGCAGGATGAAACCTCTATGGGACGTGTTCGGGAACCCGGCTGGTTGCTGCGGACTAACGTCCGGCACAAGGCCGGCAGGTTCCGCGGAAACGTCAGTTTCCGAACAAGTCTTTTTTGCTTTAGGAGATACGGATGAATTATTCAATAGCCCTCGTTCCTGGGGACGGGATAGGGCCGGAAGTTGTTACACCTGCCACGGAGGTGTTAGATACGGTGGGAGATCGCTACGGCCATGTATTTCATTATGTGGAACTTGAGGCCGGGGGTAAGGCCATCGACGCATGGGGGGAACCCTTGCCTAGGGCGACCCTGGAAGCGGCCAAGCAGTGCGACGCCCTGCTTTTGGGCGCAGTAGGGGGGCCTCAATGGGAAACCTTGCCAGGCCATCTGCGGCCTGAACGGGCGCTCCTGGGCCTGCGGGCAGGGCTGGGGGTCTTCGCCAATCTCCGGCCTGCCGCGCTCCTTCCCCAACTCAAGGATGCCTGTCCGATTAAAGATGCGGTGTTGCGGGCAAGTAATCCCCAGGGGGAGCCCTATTTTGACCTCCTCATCGTCCGGGAACTCACCGGAGGGATCTACTTTGGGGACCGGGGCCGGGAAAATGAAGGCAAAAGCGCCTTTGATACGGAGACCTATTCCTGGGAGGAGATCGAGCGAGTGCTGCGGGTTGGGTACCGTGCTGCGGGTTTGCGGAGGAAGCGGCTTTGCGTGGTAGACAAGGCCAATGTGCTTGAGTCCTCCCGGCTCTGGCGGGAGGTTGCGACCGCGGTAGCCCAGGAGTACCCGGAGATTGAAACGAGCTATTTGTACGTGGACAACTGCGCCATGCAGCTTATCCGAGCCCCTGGTCAGTTTGACGTGATCCTTACATCGAACCTGTTTGGGGACATCTTATCCGATGAGGCGTCGGTACTCACCGGTTCCATCGGGATGCTCCCCTCCGCGAGCCTGAGCAGTTTTGTTCCCGGACATAAAGGGCCTATGGGTATGTATGAACCTATTCACGGTTCTGCGCCGGATATTGCAGGTAAAGACCTGGCCAACCCTTTGGGTACGATTCTTTCCGTAGCCATGATGCTCCGGTATTCCTTTAATCTGGAAAAAGAGGCCGCGGCAGTAGAAGCGGCAGTCCAGGCCGTGCTTGATGGAGGCTTACGAACCAAGGACATCCTTAACCGGAGCGCGCTTCCTGGTACGGAAAAACTGGTGGGTACCAAGGCTATGGGAGAAGCGGTATGTACGGCCCTGGCCACGGCTTAAAGCCCGCCATCGGGCTTAATGCCCATGAAGGGCCGTGATGGTAAGAGCGCGGGTCGCCCCTTGCTTCGGGTCTTTGCCGCTTTGGATCCCGCCATCGGGCTTAATGCCCATGAAGGGCTGTGATGGTAAGAGCGCGGGTCGCCCCTTGCTTCAGGGTCTTTACCGCTTTGAAGCCCGCCAGCAGGCTTAAAGCCCAAGGCTGTGAGGGAGCCCTAACCAAGGCGGTTAGGTATCCCGCGCCAAGACTGTTATGAATCCCTCTCCAGGGCTGTTAGGGTTCCATAATTGGACCTAACCCCATCAGGTAGACACAAAAACAAGCGAAGAATACAACAGAAGCGGAGAAGAAGCAGATGGGGAAGCATGAGAAGCCGGTATGCCAAGTAGCGAAGGACCTGGGCATCAGCGAAAAGCTGCTGTAGCGGTGGATACAGCAGGCCCGGGGAGCGGGAGGTACAGGCTTGCCGCCCTTT
>JAISOX010000072.1 GCA_031275325.1 Treponema sp. | reverse complement strand
TACGTTCTGGAACGGGTCCTGCCATACCCGCTGCCGGGCAAGCCCGGACAGGATGTACTCCCCGTCCCGGGTCTGCCCGCCGGTAAAGGGCGGCAGGGCCAAGCGTTCCTGCTTCTGGGTCTGGGGGAAGATCCCTGCCTGGATGCAGAGGAACCCCCAAAACCATACCCACCAGCAACGGCTGCGTTCCATGAATCCCTCCTTAACGGTTCTTTTACCCTGCCATACCGGCATACCCAGGGAAAGAGAAGGGCTGAAAGCCAGGGGGCGGGGTTACGCATTGATCCGGGCAGTCCCTGAAGCAGCGGGAATTGAGGGGTCCCGCAGTTCCGCGGCCGCCCCTCCGCTCACCCTTGGGAAAGAAAATACTTATGAAGCCGGGTATCCCCTGAAAGTTCAGGATGAAAGGTTGCCGCCATGACCGCGCCCTGCCGCAGGAATACCGGTATGCCTTTATGTTCCGCCAGCACTTCAACGCCCTTTCCCACCGCGGTGATAACCGGCGCACGGATAAACACCGCCCGCAGGGGAATTGCCCCCAAAACCGGAACGGCAAGAGGGGTTTCAAAACTTGCGATCTGCCGGCCGTAACCGTTGCGCCGTACCTGTATGTCAAGGAGCCCCAGGCAGGGCTGCTCGTACCTTTCGACCCGGGCGGAAAGCAGGATCGCGCCGGCGCAGGTGCCAAAAACAGGCTTCCCTGCAGCCGCGAACCTTTTTACCGGATCCATAAGCCCATAGCGGACCAGGAGCTTGCCAATGACGGTGCTTTCCCCGCCGGGGATAATAAGGCCCTCCGCGCTTTCCAGATCAGCCGCTTCCCGCACTTCCAGGGTTTCGCCGCCCGCCGCGTGAACCGCTTCCGCGTGTTTCGAGAAGTCTCCCTGCAAGGCAAGGACACCGATGGTTTTCAAAAAAATAACCTACCAGCCGCGGACCGCAAGCCGCTCGCCGTCCCCAAGGGTTCCCGCGCTGATCCCCGGCATAGCCTCTCCCAGACCAGTGGAAATCTTCGCGAGTTTTTCCGGGTTTTGATAATACGTAACCGCTTCTACAATGGCCTTAGCCCGCTGCGCCGGGTTTTTGGATTTGAAGATGCCTGACCCGACAAACACGGCCTCCGCGCCGAGAAGCATCATCAGCGCCGCGTCCGCCGGCGTAGCGACCCCGCCTGCGGAAAAATTGGGGACCGGCAGCTTACCGGTACGGGCTACCTCTCGAACCAGATCAAAAGGCGCGCCCAGTTCTTTGGCCGCGGTCATCAACGCTTCGGCGGGGATCTTTTGCAGGCCCCGGATTTCTCCCATTACCGTCCGCAAGTGGCGCACCGCCTCAACAATATCGCCGGTTCCCGCTTCCCCCTTGGTACGAATCATGGCCGCGCCCTCTCCGATGCGGCGCAAAGCCTCTCCCAAGCCGCGGCAGCCGCAGACAAAGGGAACTTTGAAGTCGTGCTTGTATACATGGTACTGGTCGTCCGCGGGGGTAAGAACCTCACTTTCATCAATGAAATCAACCTCAAGGGCTTCCAGAATCCGGGCCTCGGCAATGTGGCCGATACGGCATTTCGCCATAACAGGGATGCTCACCGCGGCCTGAATCTCCTTTATCAGCTGCGGATCGGACATACGGGCAACGCCGCCCTGGGCCCTGATGTCTGCAGGTACCCGTTCCAAAGCCATCACCGCCGCGGCCCCTGCTTCTTCGGCAATTTTCGCCTGATCCGCATTTACCACATCCATAATAACGCCGCCTTTGAGCATCTCCGCCAAGCCTATTTTGGTCTGCCAGCTTGATTTTTGCGCTCCCGTCCATATAGTATCACCCATAACTATGCTCCTTGAGTTTCCCTCATGCGTTTATCCTGATGCCGGTTTCACCCCAATTCCCGCGGTGCAACGCAGGAGTACCTGACATCATCGGTATCCTTGATACTTTAGGTTATGCGCGGAATCTCGTCAACCGTAATGACTGAGCCCGGGGCGTGTCTCCGCTTGTGTTTTATGTTTCTCTATAATTGCAATCTCATGGTCCGTCAAACCCTAACGTTTATAAACGGCTGTATCCATTGTTCCACCAATACCGTCAATGTACGGGAAATTATCTTTTTTGCTTGCAGGTTTTGTTCGGGGTGGTGATCTAAAAAGTACGATAAAGGGGTAAAGACAAAGACGCTCTCTAGGGGTAGAGAGCGTCTTATTAAGGCCAATAAGCCGCCCTCTGTCTACGGGGAGAACCGGGCGGGTTTGGGGTCATTCGCTATGGTTGACCCTCACACCCAAAAAGGCCGTAAGGTCCAAACCAGGTTCCTAGAAAATCGCAATCACACTGCCCCTCCAGGTCTTGTTGATATAATCCTTAACCTTTTGGGAACAGAGGGCCCGGGATAGGGCTTCTATGCGGGGATCCTTTTCAGTACCCTTTTTTACGACCACGATATTAACGTAGGGAGAATCCGCCCCTTCCAGGATCAGGGAATCCTGGACTGGATTAAGCCCCGCTTCCAAGGCATAGTTTCCATTAATAACCGCCGCGTCCACATCCCCCAGGGACCGGGGAAGCTGGGCAGCTTCTAGTTCCCGGAAACGGAAGTTCTTGGGATTGTTCGTAATGTCTTGGGGGCTTGCGCTAAGACCAGCATCGGCCCTCAGGGTGATGAGCCCCTTGGACTGGAGCAGCAGCAAGGCCCGGCCTCCATTAGTGGGATCATTGGGAATGGCAATAACCGCCTCATCAGGCAAATCCGCTGCATCCTGAAGGGATACCGAATACAGGCCCAAGGGCTCCACATGAACCCCAAAAGCGGAACCTAACTTTTCAACCCATTCAGGGTTAGACTCCAAATAGGGGATATGCTGGAAGTAGTTGGCGTCCAGATCCCCTGCAATGAGCGCGGAATTCGGGGTTACATAATCGGTGAATTCCACTACCTTGAGCTCAATACCCTGAGCCGCAAGATCCGGCTTGACCAGGTTGAGCAGTTCCCCATGGGGAACCGGGGTTGCCCCCACGGTCAAGACCGATGAGGATTTGGCTT
Organism: Treponema sp.; assembly: GCA_031275325.1. Lineage (GTDB taxonomy): Bacteria > Spirochaetota > Spirochaetia > Treponematales > Breznakiellaceae > JAIRLU01. The sequence goes on along the minus strand of JAISOX010000072.1, from coordinate 2,562 downwards.
GAGGGGCTTCCTGTTTGGGAGACCCATAGACCCTTTGATTCAGGATCCCTACTAAGGCGCCAAGGCTGAACAAAGTCACTATGGCTTTTTTCATAAAAAACTCCTTCTTTATTAATAAAGTACGTCCCCTGCTGTTTAAACAGCCTCAAGGACGTTCCTTTTACTTTTTTAGAACCGGTCATAGACTCTATTCCCTTAGTCTACCCTGGAAATACGACGCCTGGTTACGGGAATCATCACCCTGAGAGACCCAATCAGCGATGAGCCAGGAGAGAGCGGCTTATGGCAGTACCTGCCCATTGCACCACTTCCACAAGCATAAGAATGACGATGACCGCGGCGATGGTTACATCCATACGGAAACGGTAATAGCCGTAGCGGATAGCCAAGTCTCCAAGGCCGCCGCCGCCAATGGCCCCGGCCATGGCGGAATAACCTATCAGATTGATGATGGTTAAAGCCAAACCGGAAATCAAGGCAGGCAGCGCTTCGGGGATGAGGACCTTGCGGATAATCTGAAAATTGGTTGAACCCATGGCCCGGGCAGCGGTCAATACCCCGGGATCAACCTCTGAAAGGGCGGACTCTACAATCCGCGCCACAAAGGGCGCTGCCGCTATGGATAAGGGGATGATCACCGCGGTAGGCCCGATGCTGGTTTTGATGATGAGCCGGGACAGGGGCATCAGCAGGATCATCAAAATGATGAAAGGCAGCGACCGAAACAAGTTTACCATGCGGGAGAGTACATGGTAGAGGATCCGCCGGGGATAGAGTCCTGCAGGGGAGGCGCTGAAAAGAAAGACCCCCAAGGGAAACCCTAAAAGACTGGCAAAGACCGCAGCCATGCAAGTCATATAGAGGGTCTCCCCGGTGGCTCCAGGGAGCATACCGAGCAAGGCTTTAAACTGAGGGCTCAGCATAGACCAACCCCTTGGCAGCTTCGGTTTCAGGGGAATTCAATACCGACTGAACCGATCCCTGTTCGACCAGACAGCCCTCGTCCAGAACCGCCACTGCATCACAAACCGCCCGGATAACCTCCATCTGGTGGGTTATGAGCACCACCGTGATTTTGAGCCGATCCTGGAGTTCCCGGATAAGGGAAAGAATAGACCGGGTAGTCTGGGGGTCCAGCGCGCTGGTAGCCTCGTCGCAGAACAGGACTTCAGGGTTTACCGCTAAAGCCCGGGCAATGGCAACCCGTTGTTTTTGCCCTCCGGAAAGTTCCCCCAAGCGGGCCTTTCGTTTATCCTGTATGCCCACCAGGTCCAAAAGCTCATCCACTCTTTTTTCGATCTGTTTTTTCGGTAAGCCCCCAATCTCCAGGGGATAACTGATATTACCCAAGACATTCCGGGATCCCAGGAGATTGAAATTCTGAAATATCATACCCATCTTCCGTCTTCTCAGCAGCAAATCCATCCCCCGTAAGGTATCCACCCGTTCAGTACCGTAGTACACTTCCCCCTTATCCGGGGTTTCCAAAAGACTCATGATCCGGAGCAAGGTTGATTTCCCCGCGCCGCTTCTCCCAATAATCCCATATATGCTTCCCTCAGGAACCAGCAGGTCCGCGTGCCGTATAGCCGTAACCGCCCCATACTGTTTTGCTATTCCTTTGAGGACAATCATAACCGCTCCTTTTCCACTTACTTCACCCAAGGTTTCCGAACAACCATAATCATACAAACCCTATCGGTATACCCTACTATTATATAGTAGTATACCACCTGCTCAAGATCAAGCAGGAACCTTCCCCGCTCTGTTTTTTTATAAAAAAGGCTACAAGAGCAGTTCCCAATACCCCACATCAAGCCATTGGTTCAGCTTAAAGCCGATTTCTTTGAACTGGGCAATCTTGGTAAAGCCCAATTTTTCATGTAAGGCAACACTCCGTTCATTGGGCAAGGTGATCCCCGCTATTACCGCGTGGATACTGGTCTTTTTCACTGCTTCTAATAATTGAGTCAGTAAACAGGCGCCCAGACCCTTCCCCTCATGGCCCTGTTTAAGATAGATACTAAGCTCCACGGAAAATTCGTAAGCGCTACGATCCTTCCATTTGTTTACATAGGCATAACCGATAAGGTCCCCTGCCTCTTCCAGGACCAGCCAGGGGTATACCGAACTGATGTCCACAATCCGGCTCTTCATTTCTTTCATGGAAATGGGATTTTCCTCAAAGCTGATCACCGTATGCTTAACATAATGATTATATATGCCACAAATCGCCATGGCATCGGTAATCTTCACGGTTCGTATCATCCCTGCTCCTCCATGACTACCCTTAGAAAATAGGGTAGTGAAAATAACGGAAAGATACAAGGGAAATGCCTGGCTTTAAGGGCAACAGCACTTACTCGCCGAATAACACCTTGAGAAGGAAATCCGGAACAAGGCTGGCTCTGAGCATTTTCCGTTTGACCCTTACCCGTTTCCCCCCGTCAATAGCCCGAAGCCGGGTGAGCCCTATCTTCCTCAGAATGTTCAGGTTTTTCGGGGAGTTGTCTTTCCGCGCCCGGCATCCGTCTTCCTTGAAGTTCACATCAAGCATCCAAT
>JAISOX010000039.1 GCA_031275325.1 Treponema sp. | reverse complement strand
TGTTAATCGTGGGGACGGGGTCATTACTGCCCTAGGCTGACGCACAACCGGTAGGTATTCGCGGACTTTAATCCGACCGAACTCCTACAGCATACCGGATAACCGCATGTTTTATCATTGCATCGTGGGGCGTGGGGCGTCTTACCGTCGCTTGATCTCTTTATACCATCCCCGTATACTGGAGCCATGTTTTCAGTACGGGTAGAAGCCGACTTTGCAGCGGCCCATTTTTTAAGCCATTATCATGGGAAGTGCGAACATCTGCACGGCCATAATTACCGGGTCCGGCTCTGGAGCCGGGGGGAAGACCTTGACGAGGGGGGTATGCTGGCGGATTTCGGCATCCTCAAAACTGCCCTTCGCCAGGTAATCGCGGGCTTGGATCATAGCAACCTCAATGATAATCCTGAATTCAACAATGACCCCAGCGCGGAACGGATTGCAGCCTTTATTTTCAAAAACGTTGAAGCCCTATTGCCCTCCTTTCAAGTGGATCCGGTCCGCTTGTGGGCCGTGGAGGTCTTTGAAACCCCCACCAGCATGGCCCGGTATGAACGGGAATAGGCTTAGGGTACGCTGCCCCGGACCACCGCATCGGCCATGACCGCAACCCGCTTCATGGCCTGCACATCATGAACCCGTACAAAATCCGCTCCATAGGCAATGCCCAAGGCAACGGTTGCGGCAGTACCCTCGACCCGGTCCTGTACCGGCAGATTGAGGACCTTTCCCACCAGGGATTTTCGGGATGTCCCCAGTAAGATCGGAAGCCCCAGGGCCTGAAGCTCCTGGAGCCTTCTGAGGGTTTCAAGGTTCTGGGAAAGATCTTTTCCAAATCCGATACCCGGATCCAGGGCAAGGTTTTCCCGTTTAATTCCCGCTCCTTGAGCGATCTCCAGGCTCTTGCAAAGGAAGGCGATAATATCCCCCATAAGGTCCTGATAGCTGCAGTTGTCCCTGTTGTGCATGAGCAGTACCCCCGCGTCAAAGGCCGCGCTTACCGTGGCAAGGTCCGGATCCCTTTGCAAGCCCCAGATATCGTTGATGATATGGGCCCCCGCTTCAAGGGCCCTTTTTGCCACCGCGGCTTTGGTCGTATCAATGGAGACCGGTACCTTGAAGTCTTGAACCAGCCGTTCCACTACCGGAACAATCCGCCGGCTTTCCGTTTCCGCGTCCAGCGGGATAAATCCAGGCCGGGTGGATTCCCCGCCAAGGTCAATGATGTCCGCTCCCTCCTCAACCATGCGCCCGGCCCGTGCTACTGCGGCTTCCAGGTCCTGGTATTTTCCGCCGTCTGAAAATGAATCCGGGGTAACGTTGAGGATCCCCATGATATAGGTCCTCCTCCCTAAGGGAAACTCGTAGTCCCTGCAATGAAAAACACCTGCCACGCTGCGTACCTCCTTAAATCCTCATGTACTTGAGCCAGTTTCAAAACCCGCTTAGTACGGACCTCGGGTCCGCTGAAACAGCCCTAAAAAGCGGCCGCAGGTCCGTTTTCTCCCGTACATCTCAGCCGTCCCTTGCTGAAACAGCCTTGATTAGGGTCAGCCTCGGATCAGCCCCAGGGCCTCAGCCCTAAGACCGGTATCGGTCTGGAATAGTCCTCTGAAATCCGAGGTAAGGGTTTCGGCTCCTGGTTTTCGTATGCCCCGCATGGTCATACACAGGTGCTCCGCCTCTACTACCACCGCAGTACCCAAGGCATCCGCTCCCTTGATAATGACGTCCCCCATCTCCTGGGTCAAGCGTTCCTGAAGCTGGGGTTTTTTGGCAAGCATATCCGCGATTCGGGCGATCTTGCTCAAGCCCAGAATATTCCCGTTTTTCGGAATATAAACCACATGAATATGGCCGAAGAAGGGCATCAGGTGATGTTCGCACATGGAGTAGAAGGGGATATCCTTCATGGCCACCATGTTACCTAAGCCGGCCTCCTTGAATAGTTTGATCTCCTGGACAGGATCATGGTCAATTCCTGCGAAGATCTCTTCATACATCCGCGCAACCCTGGCAGGGGTTTCTTTGAGGCCTTCTCGATCAGGATCATCTCCAATGGCCTTGAGAATTTCTCGGATAGCTTTTTCAATACGTTCCTTATCTATCATAGTTTTACGCTCCGAAATTACTAATGGTACTACTCCTAAAGTACCCCTGACTACCTTAATCTTCCTGCTTAGGATCAGTCTATCACATTTACGTAAATAGTGTAGACTATACTTATGGTCATAACCATGATCATCGCTCAAGATGATGCAGGACGCAGGCTGGATCGGATCCTGCGAAAGGCCCTGCCGGACCTGCCCCTTTCAGCGCTCCACCGGCTCTTACGGAAAAAGCAGGTCCTGGTAGACGGTACGCCTGCCGGGGCTTCGGTTCGGCCCAAGGCGGGTTCGCGTATTACCGTCCCCACAGAAGCGGCTCCAGTTTCTCTATTTCCCCCAGTATCCCCGCTTGCATACCAGCCTAGCGTACCGGTCCCCATACTCTGGGAAGGTATGGGGGCGCTGGCCTTAAACAAACCTGCAGGACTTGCGGTTCACGGCCCGGCCAGCCTGGAGACCATGGTACGGACCTATCTGGCAAAAAGGCTGCCCCCATCCCTTTCGTTTAGGCCCGGCCCTATGCACCGCCTTGATACCCCCACGAGCGGTATTATCCTGTTTTCCACCACGCTGAAAGGGGCCCAGTATTTCAGCGCGCTTATCCGGGAACGGCAGGTGAAAAAACAGTACCTTGCCCTGGTAGATGGGAACCTGAGGGCCCCGACCCGCTGGGAGGATATGCTGATCCGGGATAGGAGCGCCGGCAAGACGAGGGTCGCCGAAGAGCAGGATGGAGCTGCCCAAGATGCGGAAACCGCTGTTTTCCCCCTGGCCGCTGCCTCAGGCTACTCGCTGATCCTGGCGGCAATTCATACGGGCCGGACCCATCAAATCCGAGCTCAGGCGGCTTTTCACGGGCATCCTCTGGCAGGGGATCGGAAGTATGGGGGAAGTTTTCAGCCTGGAGGTCTTTTACTGCATGCCTATACCCTCGAATTTCCCGCAGCCGGGGATACGAAGGGGCTGGGTTTACCGGAAATCTTGAAGGCGCCTTTACCAGATGCTTTTCGTATGAGGATTGGCGAACTTTTTGGGAGGCCCCTGACACAAATCTGGTGATGTATGCCAAGGTAAACCCCTAGAAACCGTTTTTGTGGTGGGGTCTGGCTGCCAGTTAAGGGGTGAAATCGGCGAGACCTATATCCTGATTAAGGCAGAGAATAGATTTTGAAATGGAAGCGAATAGGCGGGATTTTGGGCTATTTAGCGGGATTTAACGGGAAGCCCGATTGTAAAGGGATTGTATATATATTCAAGTACGATAACATTTGCCATTTTGTATGTGAAAAGTACGTAAAAACAAGTCCATATTGCGGTATTTGTTGGCAAATCTTTACGGTCACGAGTATAGGTGGCTCCGCCGTCTTCCCA
>JAISOX010000036.1 GCA_031275325.1 Treponema sp. | reverse complement strand
TGCCATGGTAAATCCCATTTATTCCTCCAGACTCAATCTGGATAGAGTGTGTCCCCATGGTTGGATTTTTACATGGCGCAAACCTTCCCCTATGGTTAGATTTAACGTGGCGCAATTCGTCCCCTTGACATTACCTTGTAATTGCGGTATATTATAGTCACTTATGAAAAAGTCTCCTTCGTCTAGGGGTCAGGACATCGGGTTTTCATCCCGACAACGGGGGTTCGACTCCCCCAGGAGATGAACCAACTTTTATAATTGCTTATATAATAAGGAATTATAAGTGCTTAAAAAAATGATCTGTAAAAAAGTTTACAAAACTCCCTACACGTTCTAGCTTGGTAGTATGAGTAGGCCAAAAAATGCAGACGGTATTCGCGCTACGACGCGATCCAGAGACGGAATACAGCTTGTTCACTTGAGGAATATCCAGGACACTGGATAGTTACCCCGGAACGGGATCGGAAGAAGGCCATCGCATACACCCGGCGTAATCGGGAAATGCTTATCAACCGCATGGTACATACTATGGCTTTTTACTGCCGGAATTTTTTTGATTCTAACAGTCCTTGGGTATGCCGGATGCGGAAAAAAGGGCACCATTATACTGACAAGTATCTCCTGAATCGGAGGGGGTCGTGTTGCGCCACGTAAAAAACGAACCATGCGCAGGTCTAATTCCTGTATAGATTTAGAGTTATAATATGCCTATTTAGGATTTCCAGAGGGTGTTTGTGCCTCTTCGTAACTCTTTATCCTACTTGGAATTAGCTCTTTGTCTAATTTCTTGTAACATAAGAACTTAGGCCATTTTGGGTTAGATTTTTACATGGCGCAAACGTTCCGCCATGGTTAGATTTAACGTGGCGCAATTCGGGCTCTTGCATTGAGGTTAAAAAAATTGTACCCTATACGTAAGTTTGGTCGTAAGACCGGCTGCAGTATCTAAGGAGGCAGAGCGATGCAACAGGGTGTCGTTTTTTCCCCCCTGGCGGTGAGTATCATTTTGCTGGGTTCTTGTTCAATCAATCAGATGGCTATAAATGCGGTTTCTAATGCCTTGACCGGCGAGGGCAGTAGTTCGGTCTTTACGGGAGAGGAGGATCCTGAACTGGTGGGAAACGCCCTCCCCTTTGCCATCAAGATGTATGAATCCCTGCTGGCGGCTAATCCCCGCCATGAGGGTCTCATCTTGACTACGGGTTCCCTGTTTGTTATGTACGCCAATGCCTTTGTCCAGGGGCCGGCCCAGATCCTCCCCCGGAGCCAGTATGCGGAACGGGATCGCCAGTATGTCCGGGCGAAGAAGTTTTATCTCCGGGGCGGGGCCATACTCTATTCCGGTTTAGATAAAAAATACCCTGGATTCAGCGCGGCTTCAGGGCCTGACCAAGTAAGGGGGTATTTGGGAAAGATGAAGCAAGAGGATGTCCCCTTCCTCTACTGGACCGCGGCAGGGTTGCTCTCGGCCTATTCCCTGAATCCCTTTGATCTGGACCTAGGCCGTAAGGCCCCGGAACTGCTCGCCTATATCGACCGGGCCTATGCCTTAGACCCGGATTTCAATCAGGGGGCCTTGGACGAATTCTATCTGTTGTTCTATGCTTCCATGCCCGAGGGTATGGGGGGTAATAAATCTTTGGTAGATACCTATTTTCAGCGGGCATTGGAGAAATCCCAGGGCCGCTCGCCCGGGCCTTATATAGCCTATGCAGAGGCGGTTTGTATTCCTGCTCAGGATTATGCTACCTTTAAGGCGTATCTGGAGATCGCCTTGGCCATGGATCCGGATGCAGATCCGGCAAACCGGCTGGTTGCCATCCTCTCCCAGCGCAAGGCCCGGTATCTTCTGGAGGAAGCGGGGAATTTCTTTCTTGATGCAGAAACCGATATGGATTGGGATGATGTTATCCAGGAGCTGCCTTAAACCAGCGGAGGTGCTCATTCCGCTCATACAAAGGAGGTTGTATTATGAATAAAGGAAAGAAGATGCAAAAAACAGGGACTTCAAAAGGAACCTGCTGTTTTATAGCCGGTATAGCGGTACTGCTGCTGGGTATGGGGAATCCGGAGGCGCTTTTTGCCCAAAGAAAAGTTACCATCAAACTTGCCTCCATGGTCCCTGAAAACACCCCCTGGGGAGCGGCATTGAACCGGATGTCCCAGGAATGGGCCGCGGTAAGCAAGGGTGAAGTAGAACTCCGGGTCTACCATAACGGGGTGGCCGGCGGAGAGGCAGATGTACTACGGAAACTCAAGCTGAATCAGATTCAGGGTGTGGTCCTCACCTCTGCAGGACTCAACCTCATTGATTCGGAAATTATGACCTTGAGCGCCCCCTTTCTTATCAGAAACGATTCGGAACTGAACCGGGTTCTCAGAGACCTAAAACCGGTTCTGGAAGAAAAGATCAATAAGCAAGGCTTTTTTACCTTAGCTTGGGCGAAATCCGGGTGGGTTAAAATCTTTTCCCGCCGGGAGGTATTTCTTCCTCAAGACTTAAAGCGGCAAAAGTTGGCAACCAGCCCTGAGACTCCTGAAATAAGTCAGGCCTTTAAGGTCATGGGGTATCAAATGGTGCCGGTTATGATGAATGATCTCCTGGTATCCCTTAACAGCGGTATGATCGATGCGGTGTATCAAAGCCCGGCCTTGGTGGGAGGGATGCAGCTTTTCGGGATCGCCAAAAACATGGCCTCCATCAACATCGCCCCTTTTATGGGAGGGATCATTCTAAACCAGCGGGCGTGGAGCAGGATCCCTGAGGCCTATAAACCGGGGCTTATAGAGGTTTCCCGGCGTATTGCCGAAGATATTAGCGATTCCATCACCGAACTTGAAACCAATGTGATAAAAACCATGACGAGCTATGGACTAAAGGTGAACCAGATAAGCCCGGAACAGGAACAAGCCTGGTATGCTGATGTGGAAGGGGCCATGCCTGCCCTGTTGGGTTCTACCTTTAACCGGGATCTGTATTTGAAAATAAACAGTATCTTACAGCAGTACCGAAGCGGACATTAAAGGCGGCTTTGTAATGGATAGGGAACTAAAGGCCGAAAAGCTCTTCCCCTGGGGGGCGCTGCACCGGCTTGAACAAGGACTGGGGTATACCGCCCTGATCGGTCTTGCCTTGCTTCCGGTGGCTGATGCGGCTGCCCGGATTATATTCAGAACCGGCATACCTGCTTCCAACGAGCTTATGACCCATTGCCTTCTGGTGGTGGGACTGGTATCGGGGATGTTTGCCACTAAAACCGAAGAGCATCTTTCCATTGCTTTGACCGCTAATTTTGGAAATCTCAAGACAAAACAGGGCTTTGCTATAGCCCATAACCTCTTATCCGCCTTTATCCTAACCCAGGTTGCCTGGTGCGGCGGCTCCTTTGTCTTAATCGGCCTTTCCCCGTGGCGCATGATCGGGTTTATCCCGAATCAGCTCTTTGGCTTGGTAATTCCCCTCGGATACGGGGTGATGGCTTTTCGGTTTGCCTGGAACGCGGCGGTACAGGGGAAAGGAAAGGTCTTCCCGGTTTTGGCCTTGCTTCTGGGAACCCTATGGTCTACGCCCATGCTGGCCAAGATCCTCTGGGGTTTTGAGGTTCCTGATAGGCTCTATCCCTTGATTGATTTCTGGTATACCCTGGCCTTTTATCTGAGAATCCCGGGAGCGATCCTCCTCGTAACTGCTGCGCTGGCAGGTACCCCTTTGTTTGTCGTCATGGGAGGTTTGGCCCTCTTACTGATCCAAGCTGCCGGGGGCGAAGTGGATGTGGTGGCGAATCAGGTATATACCACCCTCACCAAAGATAGTTTCATCGCGATCCCCCTCTTTACCCTGGTAGGCTTCTTCTTATCGGAGAGCAAGGCAGGGGAACGGCTGGTACATACCTTTCGAAGCCTCTTTTCCTGGCTGCCCGGAGGCATGATCATCGCTACGGTGCTTATCTGCGCCTTTTTTGCCTCTTTCACCGGGGCTTCGGGGGTTACGATTCTAGCCTTAGGGGGGATCCTCTATACGATTTTAACCAGCCATGTTCAGTACCCCCAAGGGTTTTCCATCGGCCTTTTAACCTCTGTAGGGAGCATCGGCCTGCTCTTTCCTCCCAGTATCCCCATTATCTTGGTGGGAACTGCTGCCATGACCAATGTGTTCCACATGTTTCTGGGAGGGATCATCCCCGGCCTGATGCTGGTTATAGGGCTTATTATCTTCGGCGTCATCGCGTCGATAAAAACAAAAATCCCTGTAGAACCCTTTAATCCTTCCAAGGCCCGCAGGGCATTACAAGAATCCGTCTTTGAAATCTTGCTGCCCGTGCTACTTATCGGCGGGTATTTTTCCGGCCTTCTATCCCTGATTGAAATCAGCGGGGTGGCGGCGCTGTATATCTTCATCGTGGAGGTTCTCATCCACCGGGATATACCCTTCCGGGACCTGGGCCGGGTGTTTTCCAAGGCCATTCCCATCATCGGAGGGGTCTTGTCGATTCTGGCCTTAGCCCAGGCCTTATCTTATTACATCGTGGATACCCAGGCCCCTGAAGCCTTGGTCCATTGGATGCAGAGAACCATCACTTCTAAGTACCTCTTTCTCCTGTTCCTCAATATCAGCCTTCTGGTGGTGGGCTGCTTGATGGATATTTTCTCGGCTATCCTGATCGTATTACCCTTGATCATTCCCCTGGGTGCGGCTTATGGGATTGATCCGGTTCATTTGGGGATTATTTTTATTACCAACCTGGAAGTAGGTTTCCTCACCCCTCCGGTGGGCATGAATCTTTTCTTGGCCGCGTACCGGTTCAATAAACCCTTTGCGACTATTTGCCGGTATGTGTTTCCCTTCCTGATTATTCAATTCGTGGTGGTCCTCCTGGTAACCTATATACCCGGTTTCTCCACCTTTCTGCCGGGTCTCTTATCCACGCCTTGACGGCATCCTGGCTGCCCCTAAGGGGGAAAGCGGGTTTTCGTAAGCAGGTTCCCTTGCGGGTACGGATGGCCTTATGTTCCGTCCTTTGGCGACGTTTGTCCGCTAGTGAGCGGTTGTTCCGGGCGGCTTGGGGTATCGTATAGCTCTTGCACAAGAGCACGAATCCCCAAGGCAAGCCCTCGCATGACCCCGGTTCTGCCCTAGGGATTGATATCCGGGGACGTTTCGGAAGACGATAGATACCCAGGGCCTTTAGACCCAAAGCGTAAACAGTCCTGTTATGCGCCGTATTTCTGCTTTTATATTATTTTGTTTCTAAATGAGCAAGGTATGATTGATTCTTGTTTTCTTCTAAATTTTTTATTAAATTTCGGTGGTGATCCAGAAAGTATGATGGAGGGGTAAAGACAACAGGGACACAAAGAAATATAATGGAATAATGCTATTAACATAGACATCACGTGCCCCCATTGCTATGGTCCTACCATAACCCGGAACGGGAAAAAAGGCAATGGGAAACAAAATTATCTGTGCACAGAGTGCGGACGGCAGTTCATCAGCGACC
>JAISOX010000076.1 GCA_031275325.1 Treponema sp. | reverse complement strand
TCCGAATGACCAATCAAAACAATTGACGAAAAATAATTATTACTTAAATAATCATTAATTTTAGCGGAATAATTTTCCACTAAATTATTTAAAGCATAAATTTTTCTAGATTGTGGTTCCCCGCCATAATCTTTACCAATTTGCCGGTTAAATTTTTCGGGAATCATTATATTATACTCTTCCTGCAAAAATTGAATAATGTAATAACCAAAGCCAAAAGTGTTCCACACATCCTTATATTTATACCCTAATACAGACAACCAAGTTTGTCCTTCAAAAAATATAACCAAGACATCCGATTTGTTATTTTTGAATTCATAGATATTACCGTTGTCATATATTATCGTTTCCATATTCGGATATGGATTCTTCAAATCAACAGTCGCGCATGAAAATAATATTATGACAAAAGAACCGCACATACAAGCCACAATTTTTTTCATGATAAACCCTCCATACATTTTCATATATTTCTTAATTTCAGAAACAATATTAACCAATTTATTACCTTTTATGATATTTTTGTCAAGACGTATTGCGCATAACTCTTTTTTATACGCGGTTTATGGGCGTACTCCAGCCGAATATATCTCACCGCCCATACGAGCAGGTTTCCCTTTTGGAATCGCTGTTTTCCGCCAAATGCCCGCTCACCTTTACCCGCAAACCCGGTCCCCCCTGGAATACGAAATACACCCCTACATCCGTATCCTCCCTGGCCGCCTTTATCTTACCCGCTCGGCTATACTGAACAATCCCCCAGCGGTGAGGGTCTCATTCACCGCTTCGGCGCTTACATCCGCCACCTCGTCAATGTAGCCGTTCACCTCGGCCAAGCCCTCACCAGCCGGAAACGAGGCGTGACTATGGAAAGGGTACTGAAAGAACTGACCATGCTGATACTCGGCTGGCTCGGTTACTGCCGTATTGCGGACATGAAAAAGTATGTACGGCAGATATACTGGAAATGAGTGCGGACGCAATGTGAGAACCTCATGCAACGTGGAATACCCCGGGACCAGGCATGGCAATGGGCAATACCCGGAAAAGCCGCTGGCATAGGGCCAATAGCTGGATACTAACCAAAATCGTTACCGCCGTCTACTTGCATAAATCCCCTAAGAAAATTAAAATAGAAACAACCCTACCAATGAGGTACAATAATGTCTGATAAACACATGGTTATGATTGACGGTAACACCGCCGCAGCCTATGTAGCCCATGCACTCAGTGAAGTAATCGCGATTTATCCGATTACTCCCTCTAGTCCTATGGGGGAACTCTCGGATGAGTTTTCTGCCCAGGGCCGGAAAAATCTGTGGGATACGGTTCCCCAAGTTGTCGAAATGCAGTCTGAAGCAGGCGCTGCAGGAGCAGTACACGGGGCGTTGACCACTGGCGCCCTTTCCACCACTTTCACCGCGTCCCAGGGCTTACTCTTGATGATTCCGAATATGTACAAGATCGCCGGAGAACTGACCTCCACGGTATTTCATATTGCCGCCCGGGCCCTGGCAACCAGTTCGCTCTCGATTTTCGGGGATCACCAGGATGTCATGGCTTGTCGGCAGACCGGCTGGGCGCTTCTGGCTTCCAACAGCGTCCAGGAGGTGATGGACCTGGCGGTAATCGCCCACGCGGCGACCTTGCGTTCCCGGGTCCCCTTCCTGCACTTCTTCGACGGTTTCCGGACCAGCCATGAGCAGCAGAAAATCGAGGAAGTCTCCTACGGGGTGCTGCGAGCCATGATCGATGACGATCTGGTCCGCGCGCACCGGGCCAGGGGGCTTACGCCGGAAAAACCTGCTATCCGGGGAACTGCTCAGAATCCTGATACCTATTTCCAGGGCCGGGAGGGGGTGAACCCATATTACGATAAAGTGGCTGGTATTGTTCAGGCGGAGATGGACAAGTACGCCACCCTTACAGGCCGGGCCTACCATATATTCGATTACTTTGGCGCTAAGGATGCGGAAAAAGTGCTGGTCATCATGGGATCCGGCGCGGAGACCTGCGAAGAGACCGTGGAATACCTCGTTGCCCAAGGTGAAAAAGTGGGGGTCCTCAAGGTCCGGCTCTTCCGGCCTTTTGACGCGGCCGCGTTCGTTAAGGCCCTGCCTCCCACGGTTAAAAGCCTTGCGGTTCTCGACCGGACCAAGGAGCCTGGTTCCCTGGGGGAACCCCTCTACGAAGATGTGGTGTCTGCCTGCGGTGTGGTAACTCAAGCCGGGAAAGCGCCCTGGCAATCCCAGTTCCCCCTCATCCTCGGAGGCCGCTATGGTCTGGGGTCCAAAGAATTCACCCCGAGTATGGTCAAGGCGGTATTTGACAATCTCTCCGGGAAGCATATCCCCAACTTCACCGTGGGTATCCAGGATGATGTCCAGGGGAAGAGCCTAGAGTACGATGAACATTTTGTGATTCCTGAAGAGGGCATGAATGAAGCCATGTTCTACGGCCTGGGATCCGACGGCACGGTAGGGGCAAACAAAAACTCCATCAAAATTATCGGGGCTACCAAGCCGGAGTTGTTTGCCCAGGCCTATTTCTCCTACGATTCCAAGAAATCCGGGGGCTTCACCATCAGTCATCTCCGCTTCGGTTCAAAGCCTATCCGCCGGCCCTACCTCATCACCAAAGCGGACTTCCTCGCGTGCCACAAGTTCTCCTATATGGAGACCCTGGATATGCTGGCCAATGCCAAGGCAGGGGGCACCTTCCTCCTCAACAGCCCCTACAGCGCGGCAGAGGTCTGGAACGAAATACCGGTGGAAGCCCAGAAGCGCATCATCGACAAGAAACTGCGATTCTACGTGATCAACGCGGTGGAGATCGCCCGCAAAACCGGTATGGGGAACCGGATCAATACGGTCATGCAGGCTGCTTACTTCAAGATCTCCGGTGTACTGCCCGATGCCCTGGCTGTGGAGGAAATGAAGCACTTTATTGAGAAATCCTACGGCAAGAAAGGGATTGATGTAGTGCAGAAAAACTTCGCCACCGTAGACGCGGCTCTTTCCGCAGTAGAAGAGGTCCAATACCCCGCCGCCGCGGACAGTACGTTCCGCATGAAGAAGCCCTTTGCCGGGGCCCGGGATTCCTGGATACAGGAAACCTTGGGCGCGGTATCCATCCAAGAAGGGGACAAACTTCCGGTAAGCAAGATTCCCGAGGACGGGACCTTCCCCACTGCCACGACCCAGTACGAAAAGCGGGCAGTAGCCGAGCGGGTCCCTTCGTGGAATCCTGAGGCATGTATCCAATGCGGTAACTGCGCGGCGGTTTGTTCCCACGCGTGTATCCGTATGAAGAACCTCACCGATGCGGAAGCGGCCGCTGCGCCGCAAGGCTTTAAGACCGCAGCGATTAAGCCCAAGCCAGTGGAGGGCAAGAAAACCTGCCTGCTTATCTCAGCAGAGGACTGTATGGAATGCGGGGTCTGTATCAATATCTGTCCCAAGTCCAAAGATGCTTCCAAGCCCCAGGCCCTTTCCTGGAAGTCCTACGCGGATGACCCGGCATACCATGCGGAACAAGCCGCTGCCTGGGAGTACTTCCTCAAGCTCCCTGAAGTTCCGGCAGCAGAGCTCAACCTCTCAGCGGTCAAGGGCTTGGCGTATAAGCGGCCCCTCTTTGAATTTTCCGGCGCCTGCGGTGGCTGCGGCGAAACGCCCTATGTGAAGCTCCTCTCCCAGCTCTTCGGCGACCGGACGATCATCGCTAACGCCACAGGCTGTTCTTCCATTTACGGCGGGAATCTCCCCACCACCCCCTACTGCCAGCGGGCCGATGGACGGGGGCCTGCGTGGTCCAACAGCCTTTTTGAAGACGCGGCTGAGTTTGGTATGGGGATGCGGCTCACCAGCGACAAACTCGCGGAGTACGCCCGGGAAGTAGCGGTACAGGCCAAGAAAGAAGGCCTCCAGGTTAGCCTCATCGACCGCCTCCTCGCCAATGCCCAGGCCGATGATGCGGCTATTGAAGCGCAGCGCGGCTTAGTGGATGAACTTAAAAACGCGCTTGCCGGGGAAAGCAGTTCCACGGCGAAAATGCTCCTTTCTCTGGCAGACCACTTCATCAAACGTTCCGTGTGGATCCTTGGGGGAGACGGCTGGGGCTATGACATCGGTTACGGCGGCCTTGATCATGTACTGGCTGCAGGCCGGAATGTGAATGTTCTCTGTATGGATACCGAAGTCTACTCCAATACCGGCGGCCAGATGTCCAAGGCAACCCCGGTGGGAGCCATCGCCAAATTTGCCGCGAGCGGTAAGGACAGTACCAAAAAGGACCTGGGGGCCATGGCCATGAGCTACGGCTATGTGTACGTAGCAAAAGTCGCCATGGGCGCCAACATGGGCCAGGTGATCAAGGCTTTCCGGGAGGCGGAGAGCTATGACGGTCCTTCGATCATCATCGCCTATTCCCACTGCATCAACCACGGTATTGATATGAGCCGCGGCCTGGAACAGCAGAAAGGGGCGGTTACCTGTGGTCTGTGGCCCCTGTACCGTTACGATCCCCGGCTTAAAAATGAGAACAAAAACCCCTTCCAACTTGACTCCAAAGACCCCACCACGAGCCTGGAAGATTTCATGTACAAGGAAGTGCGGTTTAAGAGCCTCAAGGCAGCCTCTCCTGAGCGGGCTGCGGCCTTGCTCACCAAAGCCAAGGCTCAAACAGAGCGGGTATTGAAGGAATACCAGTATCTAGCGGCCAGACCCTTCTAAAACAGAACCGCCTCTTTAGGGAGGAGTGGGTTAGGCCAGTGTATTTTGGTGAAGGGAGGCTGTTTGAGCATGGGCTATGCTGAAACAGCCTCCATCGTTTTATATGCCATGCATCATCAGGTAATTTATTTTTGTCTATGGTACATGGCGTCCCGTTCCCTATAATACACCGCCTCAATCTCCTTAACCCGCTGGCGTATATTCTTTTCGTAGATATAATCCCAGCCCACCCACCGGAACCGCGCTCCCTGGGGTACCCGGTGCTTTACTTCGGGGTGAACGTGGGTGAACCAGCCTTCAGCCATGACCCTTCCCAGGTTCGGGCTGAAGAGAAACTCGCCGCAGGCGGTTTGGCTTGCGGTTCTTTCCCGTTTCACCAGTGCATAGAGGGGACAAAACAAGGCCCCCTCATCGGGCCAGAGGATCTCCAGATAATCCCGTTTAGGAACCGCATGGGCAAAAAACCAGGACATGATATACACCCCATAGGTCTCTACATGGTTCCCCAGGGCAGAGGCCGCCAGCTCCCGGGTTCCTGCGGCAAGGCCTATGGTATGGGCCAGGCCGCGGATCCCTGGTTCTCCCTGTTCCTTCCAAATTTCCAGGAGCAGTAATTCGGTAATATCATCAGGGCCATAGACGGATCCTATCATGCCTTCATATACCGGGTCAGTGAGATCTGCTATTCGTCGAGGAACGGGCCGGTTCCCAAGCCGTTTATGATTCACCAAAAACACATAGGGCATAGCGCCAAAGATGGTGAAGATACCCAGGGGGTCTTGGAGGTCTATACCCTGGAACAGGGGATTGACCGGTTTAGGACCAGGCCAAGGAGAAAACCAGGCCCGCTTTTCCAGGTTGGCTAGAAAAGTACCGGTAAAGAAGTCCCCATACCCGGCTTCAGTTACCACCGCAGGAAATTTCTCCCAGGTTTGGATGGTACTGAGGTGGTAATAGATATCCATCTCGCAGCTCCCCAACGGAACTATCCCCCGCAACTTTGGCTCATGGGTGCGGTTATACTGTCCTTCAAATTCCAGATACGCCTGGGAAAACCGCTCCTTCACGGGACAATAGATATGACCGATAAAATCCAAGGTTTCCCGCAGGGAATCAGGAATCCCCTCATGGACCTGCTCTTTTTTCATGCCTTTCTGTGCTCCTTTGCGCTTGACCCTTGTATACCTAACGGGGGTTCAACAAACCGCTGCCCTTGAAACGCCTCTGACTGGAGGCCTCCCTTAAAAACCAGAGGCGCTTCACGTACACCCTCACGATAACCGGGGTCCTCCAGTCAAGGGTCAGACCGGGCCTTCAGGGGAATCTCCGAGTCCCCGGGGGAGTGCTCCCCGTCCCCGGGGAAGTTCCCCCAATCCTTGATGGAGTTCCCCCAGTCCCCGGGGAAGGTCCCCCCGTCCCTGGGGGAGTTTCCCGAGTCCTTGATGGAATTCCCCCAGTCCCCGGGGGAACTCCACCTGCCTATGGGGAAGTTCTCCCGGGGGATGCGGCAATTTTCTCTGCCAGCGAGGGAATTCCCTAAATCCCCGGAAGAGTTCCCCAAGTCTACGAAAGCAACCTTTTACCATAACTGCAGTGAACCTTCTCTATAAGCTGATGGATAGCGGCTCATCGTAACCCTCAGAGGGAGCTCCCTAAGACTTCTAGGGAGTTCCCTAAGGCTTCTAGGGAACTCCCTAAGGCTTCTAGGGAGTTCCCTAAGACTTCTAGGGAGTTCCCTAAGACTTCTAGGGAGTTCCCTAAGGCTTCTAGGGAGTTCCCTAAGACTTCTAGGGAGTTCCCTAAGGCTTCTAGGGAGTTCCCTAAGCCTATGGAAACAACTCTTTACTATAACCTGCAGTGAACCCGCTCTATAAGCTGAGGGGTAGCGGTTCATCGTAACCCTCAGGGTTTGCCCCTTGTGCTATCCCAGACCCTTCTGCAAAATATGCAGGCATATCAAAGTCCAGGAGCGCTCCTGTTCGAAGCCTTTCCCGTAAACCCAGAAACCGTTTATTAATCCCGGAGAGGAACGCCAGGTTACGCTGTTCCGCAGGGCTTGTTTGGATGACCTTACGCACCGCTCCTCTCTGGATGCAGAGCCGCCGGTCTCCCAAAAGGGCCAACACCGGATCGTGGGTGGAGACCAGGAGCAGCTTATCTTCTCCAATCAGCAATTCCAAAGCCCGCTGCCGGTCAACCCCGGCGTTTTCCAGTTCATCAATGAGTACCACCGGTGAAGGGCTCAAGAGGGCCGTATCGGCAATCATCAATGACCGGGACTGGCCCCCTGAAAGCTGGGTCAAAGGCATATCTCCCTGTATGGCTTCCCCGGTGAGTTGGTTCGCGCAGGTCAGAATCCGTTCTACCAGGGCTTCTTCAGGATCCAGGCGCCGGCTTTCTCCGTGCATGAGGATAAATTCCCGGACTGAAATATCCATAATGAAATGCATGTTCTGCGAAAGCTGGGCCACCAGAGGGTTCCCTTGAGCAAAACGCTGATCTTCCCGTGGAACCTGGTGATCGAGCAGGACCCGCCGCCCCGTAGGGGTATCCCCTTGAGCAAGACAGCCAATATCCTCAAGAAGCCGGCTTTTTCCCGCGCCGGTAGGACCGACGATACAGAGGATATCTCCCCGGTTTAAGGTCAAGTCCAGGACTTCAGGGCGCCCCTCCTTGTCATGCCCTCCTAACAGGGTCAAACTGTGCACGGTTCATCCTCTTGGGCAGGGGCTATCGGGGGTATAGGGATTTTCCGGGCGGGAAAGCTGCTGGAGGTGTACTCCGGGCCGATACGGGTTTCTCCAAAGCAATAAGAACAGAGGGCCACCGGCAGGGGGAAACGGATCTTCCCATGTTCTAGGCTCATGGTTTCAGGGGCGTTTTTCAACTGCCGGGCCAGCTCAAAAGTCCCCTCTCCGGTAAGGCCGTTCACAAACAATACCTTTGCCTTCTGGTTTGCCTTACGCACCCGAAAGGCAAAGACCTCCCGTTCAGCAGGAGAAACAATATCTCCCTTGGTTACAATCACCATATCTGCAAAGATCAGCATAGGCCCGATCTTCTTGGGCGTATGGACCCCTGCAAGACAATCAATGATACAAAGCCCGGTTACCCCTCGAATATGGGGGGAACACCGGTTGCAAAGCCCTGCGCTTTCGCTGAAGAGGAAGTCCAGTCCTTGAGCATATCCCCATTCCAGGCAATCCTGAATGTTGATGATGTAATAATGATCCGGACACAGGTTACCGGCAATTCCCCTGAGGACCGGGATGCCCTTTTTCCGGTACAGCCCGTCATCCTCTGTAGCAATACAGTCAAATTTGACGGCCCCCAGGGTAAAGCCTTCGCTCATGAGGTGTTCCGCGGTTTTGATCGCAGTAGCGGTCTTTCCTGCCGAAGGAGGGCCTGCAAAGGTGATAAGTTTCATGGCCCTTCCCTGCCTCCTGAAGGCTTGCGGAAAAGGAGCCAGTCGCCGCTTTCCTCGTGGATACAGCGAGGAACTCCCATACCCAGACGCTCCATAATCCGGGCGTAATCCTCAGGAGCAGCGCCTTGAGTTCTCTTTTCCTGCTGTTCTCCAAAATCTTCCTGGTTACGCTCCGACATATGGTGGTAGATTGCGGTTTTGAGCTGCGCGGTTCCATAGCCTCCCCCTAGAATGGCCGCTCCTCCAGGGGCCAGGATCCGCCATATCTCTGTAAGGCTCGCTTCCTTTTTCCAGAACCACATGGCCCCCCGGCTCAAAACCAGGTCCACCGAAGCGTCCCTTAACGGCAGGGCATGGACATCGCCCCAACGCGCGTGAATCCAGCCCCGGGCTTTTTCAGGAATACGCTGGTCCGCGATTGCTACTGCATAGGGATTAACATCCAGCAGGATCAGGGTTCCCTGAAAACCTTCCGCTGCTGCCAGGCCCAGGTGTCCCCCGCCACAGCCAATATCCAGGCACCGGCCCTGGCGGATCCCAGCCAGCTCCAAAAGCCGGGAAGCGATCACCGGATATATAGGGGCAAAGACCTCTTCCGCTATCCGGTCAAATTCGAGGGCCTTTTCAGCCATAGCTGCATCCTGTATAACCGAAAGTTCCATACTGCACCTCTTAATGTTCGGTTTTTAAAAATCTGATACTTTGAAAAACCTTCACCTTCACTGGAAGGGATGGCCTGCCATCTCTGGGGTCAGACCCACCCGTTTACCGGTTTCAAAGATGAAGGCGGTTTGATTCTCTCCGGTTACAATGGCCCTGCACAACTCCAGATCCGTAACGACAAAGCCCTGGAGGTCCCGTACTCCCCAGCGAAAGAGCGAGGGGGCCAGGGGTACGCTGGGGCCTACCAGGATAAGTCCAGTATGACAGGAGAGTTCCAAAAGCCGGGGCAGGGTCTTGTTGGTGAGCGTTACCCCAGTGGCAAAGACGTAATCCTGGAGGGGCAGCAGGAACTCACAGGCGGAATCAGGATAATCCCCAGGAACCGGCCGTTTCTCTAGGATGGAAAGCTGGCAGATCCCCCCTAAAATCTGTTCCAAATGGTAAAAATGACCGATAACCGCGACTTTTTTCCCGGCCACCTGATTTCGGTATACCGTGAAGGCGTCATCGCCGTTCCCCTGCAGGGATAAGGCCGCTGGAATATGTTCCGGGGCGCTCCAGTAGGCGTTAATCGCCGCGACTCCCAGACTGGCTTCTGCAAAATTCCACGATTTCGCTGCAGCCGCCAATGCCCCCAAAGCCATTCCCACACAGGAGACCGGTAAATGAACCGGACGGGTCTCAATGGCCAAGGTCATGGCAAGCCCCACCCCTTTACCGGAACGAACCATGGTCCACTGCTTGCCCTGAATGGCCTCATCCACCTGGTACTCCGGCGGAATCCCTTGGATAAGTTCGTCATACAGGGTCCATAAGGCTCCTTCTTTTTCCTGGTCCATAGCTTCCACTATAGCACAACAAAAACAAACAAAGCAATATGGAATATACTTATGGATGACACAAACCATGCCATATAAGCGGTTTTTCATACCTGTTCATAACTAAACACAAAAATAACCATACTGGTATTGCGGGTCTCGATGGTTCCGCTACGCTGCTCAAAGCCTGCTCTTACGGTATCTGTGTATGCGCTTGTTGTGGATGCAGGAATTTTGAGGGTAATGGACTTAGGGTCAGGCCGCGGGATTGAGTTGCACACGCCAGGGTTGGATATTACCGTGCAGCAAATAGCTTGACTGCATTATGATACAGTGGTAAAGTAAACTAATTTACAGTAACAAGGAAATATCCATGAAGGTTATTCAAACTAATACGGCCCCTGCTGCTATTGGTCCCTATTCACAGGCTTTTGTTACCGGAGGACTGGTATTTACCTCCGGCCAGATTCCCCTATCTGCTGAAACCGGTCAAGTGGCCGGTACGGCCATCGCGGAACAGACCGAACAGGTTATCCAAAACCTCAAAGCGGTGTTGGAAGCTGCAGGTTCCAGTCTTTCCCAGGTGGTCAAAACCACCTGTTTTCTTGCGGATATGCAAGACTTTACGGCATTTAACGAAGTATATGGAAAATACTTTACCGGAAAACCTGCCCGTTCAACCGTAGCAGTACGGCAATTACCCAAAAGTGTTCTTGTGGAAATTGAAGCGATAGCGGAGATTACCTCATAACCTGATCGGTATGAGCGAATCTTATTGATGAGGCTGTTTTACCAGGGTTGTTTGGAAACTTCAGTTTCCGACAACCCTCGTAAGTACCGCTTAACAGGGGATATGGCTGATGAAAGGCTTTAAAACCCCAGTGTTTCAGAAGCAACGTTGTTTTGTTATCTCCTTGACGCTCGGGATAATTCATGTAACCTTTACTATATGAACCAAGCGGTTCCTCATAAAGCTTGTGCTGCTGAAGTATTTGCTGCGTCTCTTGCGGAGATCTGTATGCATACCCTGCTTACCCCTGATCGGCCCCTGATGTGGACCATTATCGCCAATCTTCATGCAGGAGGTTTTATCATCCCTAGCCGGTGGAAACAGCATCAGGCACAGTTGAAAAGGAGCAAGGAAAAAGCACGGCTTAATCCCCGCCGTGTTAATGCCGGTCCTTCCCAGATCGCGCAGGCAATGGATCACGGAAAGGACGCGTTGGGAAAATGGGGGCTCATTCCCACAAACGGACCAGGTCATGCGGGTAAGATTACCGGAGCCCTTATCTCCAGCGTCCAAGGCGAAAGGGTTGCCTCTTCTGGGGATGACCCCTTGTACTTGATCATTACTGCCGGTGGGGATGGTACCAGTCGTGAAGTCCTCACCGCACTGTATGCCGCTTCTCCGTGGTCCCGTTCACATTCCGTGGTGCTTCGGCTGCCTATGGGGACCGGGAACGACGGCGCTGACGCCTGGGACCTAGACAAGGCCCTGGATCTGTTGATCTATCCATCGAAGATAGAAATGACCAGGGCCTTACGACTGACCACAGCCACCGGCAAGGGGCCTTTCTATGCATTTAACATCCTTTCCCTAGGGCTTGATGCCTTTGTTACCCACATGACCAATAAGATGAAGCGTTTTTTCCCGGGGAATTTCTATAAACTATGGGTGGATATGGCTGCTCTCTTTTATGACCGGCTCTACCACGTTGGTCCTATGGAGATTAGGGGGTCTGATGAAGCGGGGAATACCCTCACCATTCTGCAGGATCGTATCCTGCTGCTCGCCGTGGGGGTGAGTGGACGACGTACCTATGGCGCTCATAAATGGATCCTCCCGGACGATAGGAATGTCTGTGCTGTAAAACAGATGCCTCTTGTGCGGAAGCTGCGTTTAAAAGGGCTTTTTACCACTGGTGAGCATAGAGATAAACCAGAATCCATCTTGTTTAATGCCCACCGGGTAGCATTCCAGGGTATCTATCCCATCCTGGCCCAGATGGACGGCGAGACCGTATTACTAGAGCCTAAGGATTTTCCCGGCTGTATTGAACGCACCGAAGCGGTCATACCAGTTCTGAAAGGGATTATGAAGTTACACCCTGCTTCGTAACAGGATCGGATC
>JAISOX010000044.1 GCA_031275325.1 Treponema sp. | reverse complement strand
CCGGGAGGGAAAGGCCCGGTGTTTTTATTACACAATAAGCAATCCCTTTACAATCAGGCCTCTCGCTAAATCCCTCAAAATCCCGCCTATTCTCCGCTATTCCTAAATCTATTCTCTGGCTATATCACTATACCGTAAAAGGGCAAATCAGAAAGGGCTGGAAGAATAGGCGAAGCCGCCCAGCAAGGCCCACACGCCGCGGGCCGTACCGTGAGGGTCTCACAACAAGGCCGCATAGAATACCAAAATCCCCTTTGAGCGGCTCCACAAAACAAGCCCCCGGCTTTGCCGTTGTTTCCGGGCTTTAGCCGCAAATTCGGTAATCCCTGCTGTAGTTGTTTCCAGGCAATCCTGTGTGTATGTTATGGGCGCGTTTGCCGCAGCCCGAATTCTTTTGATCTGCTCTTTAGCCGGTATTGGTCCAGCCTGTATGGTTATCTTTGTCATTTTTTACGGTAATGCTTTTTTGTGTTCATGGCCCGAGGTTTTTACAGTTCCGGGACGATATATCGTTATAGAAAGACTCCCTATTGACGGCAGGGCAGGGGGGAAGGTACAGTGAGGATGGGGAGAAAATCTATGACCTATTCGATAGCCATGGCCGGTAAAGGCGGTACAGGAAAAACGACCCTTTGCGGGCTGTTTTTGGATCATTTAGCCAAAACCGGGAAAGGGCCGATTCTCGCAGTAGACGCGGACGCCAATTCCAACCTGAACGAAGTGTTGGGGGTGAAAGCGGATGTTACCCTGGGAGATATCCGGGAGGAAATTGCCACTGCGGAATTTGCAGACAAGAATCCCATCCCTCCGAGCATGTCAAAAAATGAATATGCGAATTTTAAGTTCAGTTCTGCATTGGTGGAGGAAGACCAGTACGATATGCTGGTAATGGGCAGAGGCCAGGGAAAAGGCTGCTACTGCTTTGTCAATGATCTGCTCCGGGAGCAGATACGGAAATATTATAATAACTACAAGTATATGCTGGTAGACAACGAGGCCGGCCTGGAACACATAAGCCGGGGGATTCTCCCGCCGGTGGATCTGATCCTGCTGGTCAGCGACTGTTCCCGGCGGGGCATCCAGGCCGCAGGGCGGATCGCCGCCATGATAGGCGAGCTGGACCTCAAGGTTAAGGCGGTGCGCCTCATTGTGAACCGCGCTCCTGGGGGAAAACTGGAAGCGGGTATACAAGAAGAAATCGAAGCGCAAAAACTTTCCCCCATCGGCGTGATCCCCCAGGATGATCTGGTCTACCAATACGACGCTGCGGGAAAACCGCTGATTACCTTGCCGGAAGATTCCCCGGTAAAACGCGCTCTGGGGGAGATCATCCATAAGCTGGAACTGTAAGGCCCCCTATTATGGTATATGCCCCTCAGATGATCCTTATCGGTTCGGCTGGTCAAAACGGGGGTAAAACTACCCTGGCCAAGGCTCTGATCAAAACCTGGAAATCCTCTGGTTCCTTGGGGGGTGTTCCTATTGTTGCATTGAAGATCACCAGCGTGGCCCAACAAGGGGCTTTATGTCCCCGGGGGGGAAAGGGCTGCGGATCCTGCGTCTCTATTACCGGGGACTTTATCCTGGAAGAAGAGCAGGGGACATCCCCACACAAAGACACTGCCCAGTTGCTTAAAGCCGGAGCTGACCGGGTATTCTGGCTCAGATCCCTCTATAGGTCCCTGGCAGAGGCGTACACGCATTTTTTGGCGCAGATCCCTCCCAAGGGGCTGATCATCTGTGAATCGAACAGCCTGCGGGAGGTGGTTTTGCCCGGGTGTTTTATCATGCTGATGAACGGCCCCGCCTCTAGGATAAAACCTACTGCGACGCGGGTCCTGCCTTTGGCGGATCTAGTAGTCCAAAATAGAGGTTTACAGGAAGATCTGGATTCGGTTATCTCCCGGCTCCAGGTTAGAGCAGATGAAACTGGGGGGATACAGGTGCATCTGGGAGGGGAATAAGGTCCAGTCTGTCCCCTGGCTCCAGAGCGCCCCTTCCCGCAGGGATCTGCAGTATGCAGTTGCAGCCTATGAGGGAGGCCAGGGACCTTGATACAGCAGGGGGGAGAAAGACTTCCTTCCCTTCCCGCCGGGCGTACAAAAAACGCGGCTGGGGGCTTGCCTTGGGGAAGGGGTCTTGCAGGACTCCAGGAATCTTCCGGGGAAGAACCGGGACAGCCCCTGCAAGCCTGCGGATCACAGGCCCCGCCAGGAGGTCAAAACTCATGGCCGCGGCCAGGGGGGTTCCAGAGAGGCAGAGGATTATCTTGCTATCCTTGAACAGGGCAGTAACCCAGCCGCCGGGCTTCATCTGAACCCGGCGAAATAGGGGTTCCGCGCCGATGTATGCCCCTGCCTGGGGCATATAATCCCGGTCTCCCACTGAAACTCCGCCGGTACTGATGATACAGTCGCAGGTTTGCAGCAATCCTTCTATTGTTTGGGCGATGAAGGCCGGGGCGTCTGCAATGGGGGAGGTCAAAACCGGTTCAGCTCCCAAGGCTGATACCCGGGCGGCCAAAAAATACCGGTTGCTGTCGTATATTTTACCGGGAATCAGCGGCTCAGGGCCGCTCATAAGTTCACTCCCCGTAGAGAGGATCCCCACCTGGGGGCGGGGGAAAACCGGGATCCGGGTAAATCCCTGGGCAGCCAAGAGACCCAGATGGGGGACGGTGATTCCCTGGCCTTTGGTGAGCAGGGGCTGTCCTTGACGCAGCTCTTCACCGTGAAACCGGTAATTCTGATGGGCTTTTAAGGTATGAAAGATCCCCACCCTGGGGGACTGATTATCCGTATGCTCCCAGGGGATCACGCAGGTGGCGCCTTTAGGGAGGGCTGCGCCGGTCATAACCCGGGCGCACTCTCCGGGGCCAAGGGTTTTCCGGGGAACCTCCCCGGCGTAGATGGTTTCCACGACCTGCAGGAAAACCGGTTTATCCCTGCTGGCTCCTGTGCTGTCAGTATGGCTCAGGGCAAACCCGTCTAAAGGGGAATTATCAAACGGGGGGAGGTCCATACAGGCGGCCAGGTCTTCCCCGGCAATACGGTGCAGGGCCTCAAGCAGAGGCAGATCGATGGTTCTTTCAGGCCCAGGGGTCCGTTCCAGGAGGATCCCCAGCGCGAAATCTACGGGAATAGATACATGGGGAAAATAAGCGGTGGGTTCCATACGGGCCTGCCTTGGGTGTAGGGCTTGCCCCCTGGAGGGGGCTTCCTTGGATAAGCCCAGGGCTGTACTCTGGGTGTTTTTCAGTATACCCCTTCTTTTCCCGTATGTAAAGTTAGGGTATTTTCCGGTAAACCGGTGCTCCAGGGCTGGTTCCTGAATCTGTGGGGCTTCCCCCCGACTTGCAGGGCGGGACCTTATATGGGGTATAGGAGGGTATAGGAGAATCCGACCCGTATGGCGGGAGGAGATAAACCAATCAATAAACCAACAGGAGGATACTATGGCGGACGCAATACAACCGCAGATGGGATTGCATTTCGAGCAGGTTTGGGCCGCGCTCATGGAGAACCGCAAACAAATGCAGGAAGCTCAACAGGAGACCGACCGGCTCTTTCGGGAATCAAAAACAGAAACCGAGCGGTTCCTGAAAGAATCAAAAAAAGAAACCGAGCGATTCCTGAAAGAATCGAAAGCGGAAACCGACAAACACCTGAAGGAACTCCACAAAAGTATGGGGGAGTTGAGTAACCGCTTCGGCGAACTGGCGGAACACCTGGTTATTCCCAATATCACCCAGAAGTTTAACGCCTTGGGCTACCATTTTGACGACATCGCTAAGGAGCGTAAGATCGTTAATCCAGAAACCGGCCAAACAGCCGCGGAATTTGACATCCTCCTTGAGAATGACCACTACAGCATAGGGGTGGAAGTGAAAAGCAAACCCGCTGAAAAAGATGTGAGGGAACATATCAAGCGGCTTGAGTTTCTGAGGAAGCATAAAGACAAACGGGGAGACGGACGAACCATTCGGGGAGCGATAGCTGGTGCGATTATGTCTGAGGACGTGAGGCTGGCGGCGTTACGGGCTGGGCTGTATGTGATAGAGCAATCGGGGGATACGGTGAGGATAGAGGAGCCGCGCCAGGTAGGGAATTGGTAAGGGCTGGGGCAGAACGCCCGAAGCGGATTAGGCTAAGATAAGCGGAGTTAGTTATGTTATAAGGGTAGATAACTGCACCCCGCGCAGGTGCGTAGATAAACCAACAGGAGGATACTATGGCGGACATAATACAACCGCAGATGGGATTGAATTTCGAGCAGGTTTGGGCAGCGCTCATGGAGAACCGCAAACAAATGCAGGAATCTCAACAGGAGACCGACCGGCAAATGAAGGAAACTGATCGGCAAATGAAGGAGACCGACCGGCTCTTTCGAGAATCAAAAGTAGAAACCGAGCGATTCCTGAAAGAATCAAAAGCGGAAACCGACAAGCACCTGAAGGAGACCGACCGGCTCTTTCGGGAATCAAAAGCAGAAACCGAGCGATTCTTGAAAGAATCAAAAGTAGAAACCGAGCGATTCCTGAAAGAATCGAAAGCGGAAACCGACAAGCACCTGAAGGAACTCCACAAAAGTATGGGGGAGTTGACTAACCGCTTCGGCGAACTGGCTGAACACCTGGTTATTCCCAATATCACCCAGAAGTTCAACGCCTTGGGCTACCATTTCGACGACATCGCTAAGGAGCGTAAGATCGTTAATCCAGAGACCGGACAAATAGCCGCGGAGTTTGACATCCTCCTTGAGAATGACGACTACAGCATAGGGGTGGAAGTGAAAAGCAAACCCACTGAAAAAGATGTGAGGGAACATATCAAGCGGCTTGAGTTTCTGAGGAAGCATAAAGACAAGCGTGGAGACGGACGAACCATTCGGGGAGCGATAGCTGGTGCGATTATGCCTGAGGACGTGAGGCTGGCGGCGTTACGGGCTGGGCTGTAT
>JAISOX010000037.1 GCA_031275325.1 Treponema sp. | reverse complement strand
TACCTCAACCCTCCCCTGACACCGCTTCTGCTCTCTCTCATCCACTAGCCGCTTGTTTCCCTCCGTCATCCGGTTTTGTACTATCCTGATGACTATCGGTTCTTTCAACGATTGGGCTTTGGCAAACCATTCATACCTATCCCCTTCCCCGTCACACACGGTAATCACCTTGAGCTCCGAGGGAATGTCCGCCGTACTCCACTCAAGGGTTTCCTGCCATCTGAAACGTTCTTTTTCCTCTATTGGCCGTGTCTTCTTGCTTTCATGGCTTGCCGACTCATCCCGGCTTTCTTCCCCGTTGTAATGCGACTGATCCAAGACCCCCAAAACCAGCCCGTCGTCGCTCACCGCAAGGCAGCTAGGGACGTGGACCCCCCGTGTCTTGTCGCTGCTATACCCTATCCCCTCCGTCTTCAGCTGGGTGCCGCCGTATCCTCGCTTCACGGTGTGCCCTGATGATTTCCTGCCGGTCAAGGTCTTCGTTTCCCAGCATCCGGTAAATCGCTTTGGCTTCGGCCCGGTTTTCACTTGCTTCCCAGATGGATTTATCCGGCTGTTCTATCAGGGTTTCCATGGTTCTGATAAACCGTTGTTCAAGACGGGTTGAATGAAAATCCACTCCCGCAAATTCTTCTTCCAGGTCGAAACTTTTCCTCCGTGCCATATCCCCCTCCCCGGCGTTCTTCGCTTTCAGGGAGTATAGCACAAATGGGAAAAATCTGTGGGTCAAGTTTAGTGCTCTGCGGCGGGAATTTTTTATTTAAAATCATACCCTAAAAAGGACATATTATAGTATCATTATACATGATGAGTGTCATTTTGGTATATGACCAATCTAAACAAAGGAGTATATATGAAGAAGTATATATGCGATGTATGCGGTTATAGCTACGATCCTGCTCAGGGGGATAGTACGAATGGAATTAAGCCGGGAACCTCTTTTGAAGACCTTCCTGATGACTGGGTATGTCCGACCTGTGGGGTAGGGAAAGAGTCCTTTTCCCCCGCGGAGTAGGGTTCCTAGGTAACTCAAAGATACCGCCGTCTCTTGAACATGAGGGTGTTTCAAGAGACGTTTATAGAAAAATACAATATGAGCAGAAGGTGCAGTTGTATGTTATCAAGAGAAGATTTTGTATTTACCATCGGGTATGACGGTCCCACCGCGGTGGTAGATAGCCAGGCTAAACAGCGGTATGGCACCTGTTCAACCAGGGAATTGGCTGAACAGGGTTTTTTCCGGGCAGCTTATGCATCCGCAGTATACGCCAAAGACCAGGAAGAGGTAAAACTGGTGGTAGAGATCTACAACAAAATCGCTGGGACCGCCTATACCCTTGATTCTCCCTTGGATAGGCTTTTTGGGGTCTTCCCGGTAGAGGTCAATCGTTCAATAGTTCTGTAGAAGGTAAGACCCTTTCCTTTTATACTGATATGTGCGATATTTGAAACGTAGGTTTCCCTCAATTATACAAACAGCGGTTCCTTAAAGCCGGTATTGCATTATATACGTGAGGTTTTTCAAAATCTGATAGGTTGAAAAAGCCTCCAGTATTAAGAGTAGCACCGTTAATTATATTAATAAAAGGACTAGTGTATGTCAGAACAAAGTGTCGTGCCTATTGATCAAATTCTTCCGCATAAATTGCCTTTAGTAGCCCTCATGGGCCGCCCTATATTTCCGGGGATCTTTACCCCGATCATGATCGGAAATCCCATGGATGTGAAGGTTATTGATGAGGCCGTGGCTCGAGACGGTCTTATTGGACTGGTGATGCTGGCCAATGAAAGCGAAAGCCCTACGATTATGGATCTGTACAAGGTGGGTACTGCAGCTAAAATCGTTAAGAAGATCAACCTTCCCGACGGGGGCGTGAATATATTCATCTCTACTTTGAAACGGTTCAGGATAAAGAAGGCCCTCAATCCCGCGAATCCCATGGTAGGTGCAGTGGAGTATCTCGATGATGAAGAGGATAATACGAGCGAGGTCAAGGCCCTCACCCGGGCGCTGATCAGTGAAATGAAGCAGATATCCGAGAATAATCCCCTCTTTTCCGAAGAAATGCGCCTCAACATGATCAACATCGATCATCCAGGGAAAATCGCGGACTTTATCGCCAGTATTCTCAACATCGACAAAGGGGAGCAGCAGAAGATCCTGGAAGTCCTCAATGTCCGTAAGCGTATGGAGCAGGTCTTGGTCTTTATCAAAAAAGAGCAGGAACTCTTGCGCATTCAGAAACGGATTCAAAAGGAAATCAATGAAAAGATCGAGAAGTCCCAGCGGGATTATTTCCTGAAAGAGGAACTTAAGGCCATCAAAACCGAATTGGGGATGACCACTGACGCTAAAAGCTCTGAATATCAGCGTTTCAAGGACAAACTGGATGCCTTTAAGTTTGAAGGGGAAATCAAGGATGCAGTGGAGCAAGAGCTTGAAAAATTTAACCTCATGGACCCCAATTCAGGGGAATTCATCATTACCCGGAACTACCTGGATACGATTGCAAACCTCCCCTGGAGTGAACCCGCGCCGGAGCATTTTGACCTCAGGGTTGCCCGGGAAATATTGGAAAACGACCATTATGGACTCACGGATGTGAAGAGCCGTATTGTGGAATATTTGGCGGTCCGCAAGCTCAAGCAGGATTCCAAGGGTTCCATCGTATGCCTGGTGGGACCTCCTGGGGTGGGTAAAACTTCAGTGGGCAAGTCCGTAGCTCATGCCCTGAGCAAGGAGTTTTTCCGTTTCTCTGTGGGAGGTATGCGGGACGAGGCGGAGATCAAGGGGCACCGTCGTACCTATATTGGGGCTATGCCGGGGAAGATCCTCCAGGGGCTTAAGATCGTCAAGACTAAGGACCCGGTTTTCATGATCGACGAAATCGACAAGATGGGGGTGAGTTTTCAAGGGGATCCTGCCAGCGCCCTCTTAGAGGTCCTGGACCCGGAGCAAAACAACAGTTTCCGGGATCATTATCTGGATCTTCCCTTTGATATTTCCCATATCTTTTTCATTGTTACCGCCAATACCCTGGATACCATTCCCCGTCCTCTCCTGGACCGTATGGAGATCATCCAGCTTCCCGGTTACATTGATACGGAAAAATTGGAGATCGCCAAACGTTACCTGGTTCCTAAGAGTCTTACGAAAAACGGCCTCAAAAAAAATCAGGTTAAATACACCCGGGAATCCCTGCTCTACATTGCTAATGGATATGCACGGGAAGCAGGGGTGCGTAATTTTGAGAAGAACCTGGATAAGATCCACCGGAAGCTGGCAAAACAGTTGGTAGAAGCTGAAGAAGAAGCCAAAGCCAATACCCAAAAGCAGG
This sequence comes from Treponema sp., assembly GCA_031275325.1. Classification (GTDB taxonomy): domain Bacteria; phylum Spirochaetota; class Spirochaetia; order Treponematales; family Breznakiellaceae; genus JAIRLU01. The sequence continues at coordinate 3,192 of JAISOX010000037.1, read as the reverse complement.
ACAAGGCGGGGAACATCAGCGCTGAAGAGCATCAGATGCCTGAATATGCCGGGGAATCCCAGACCGTCCGGGGGGCGGCAAGCGAAGGAGCAGTTTCTGAGAAGAGGCCGGAGGAACAATCAGGGTATGAGAACGGTATCGCAGAGAAATTTGTAATTGATAAAAAACTGATCGAAAAACATCTGGGTAAACCCTTGTTCCCTGAGGGGGAGTTTAAAAAGGCGGATCGTCCTGGTATGTCTATGGGTTTGGCCTGGACCAGCATGGGAGGAGATACCCTGGTGATCGAGGCCGCGGCTGTACCGGGTAAAGGAGGACTTACCTTGACGGGTAAGATGGGGGACATCATGAAGGAATCCGGCGCGATTGCCATGACCGTAGCCCGAAAATGGGGAATTGAACGGTACGGTATTGACGCGGCCTGGTTTGAGAAGAACCATATCCACCTGCACATCCCCGAAGGGGCTACTCCCAAGGACGGCCCTTCTGCGGGGATCACCATGGCCACGGCCCTTTTATCCATGCTCCGCAACAAAACCATCACGGCCAAACTGGTGATGACCGGGGAACTGAGCCTTACCGGGCAAGTGCTTCCCATTGGCGGGCTCAAGGAAAAGACCATCGCTGCCCGGCGTAACAAGGCCCGGCATATCATTATTCCGAAACAGAACCTGCGGGATCTGGACGACATTCCGGATATCGTAAAGAAAGGCATTGAATTTCATCCGGTGGAACGGTTTGAAGAGGTTTTGGCCCTGGCTTTGCCGGATTAGTTTGTTATTGGGCGATAAAAACAGACCTCAAATGGTAAATGGTCTCGCGCCAATACGCGCGGCCTTTACCCGATTGAAAAAAATATATTGAAGGAGCAGGACTATGGCCATTGAGATCAGAGCCACCGGAAGGGCCATTCCATCCACCCGGCTTTCCAATGATGATCTGGCGAAAACCCTCGATACCAATGATGAGTGGATTAGATCCCATACGGGCATCAAGGCTCGGCATATCGCGGATGCATCCACCGCGTGCAGTGATTTAGCCCTGGAAGCGGCCCGGCAAGCCTTAGCTATGGCCATCACCCAGGAGGGGACTCAAGAGAAAACCATAGCCGAAGCGGCCCTCACGGTGGACATGATCATCCTTGGCACTGCTACGCCGGATTATCATGGATGCCCTTCCACGGCCTGCATTGTGCAAGATAAACTCGGGGCCCGTAATGCCTTTGCCATGGATATTACCGCGGGTTGTACTGGTTTTATTTATGGGCTTGAAACCGCTGCCGCGCTCCTCGCCCATGCGCCTTCCCGGAAACGGGCCCTGGTTATTGGTTCAGAGATTTTATCCCGTTTCATTGACTGGAATGATCGGAAAAGCTGCGTACTCTTTGGGGATGGAGCCGGCGCGGCGCTGCTTGAAAAGATTAAAGACGCTCCGAAAAGGCGGGGGATCCTCGGAACCATTCTGGAGGCAGACGGTTCCGGCGCGGAATACCTCATCATGCGGCAAGGAGGTTCCCGCCGCGCCTTTAAAGCAGGGGATTCCATCAGGGTGCCTCCCATTATTGAGATGAACGGTCAGGCGGTTTACAATTTTGCGGTTAAATCCGTAACTGAAACTATCGAAAAGCTCCTTTCAGCAACAAACCTCACCATTGATGAGGTACAGTGGATCATACCCCACCAGGCCAACCGCCGGATCCTTGCGGCCGCGGGGAAACGGATGGGTATACCAGCGGAACGGTTCTTTCTTAATCTTGAAGAATACGCCAATACCTCTGCCGCGTCGATTCCTATTGCGCTGGACGAACTCAATCGGGGGGGTAAGCTGCACAAGGGGGATGTCATCATGACCGTCGGCTTTGGCGCGGGGTTAACCTCTGGAGGGAATATCATTGTCTGGTAGTACGCGTATGTTCACCCATCCATTCGTTTTGCTGTTCCCCGGACAAGGCGCCCAGTACCACGGTATGGCCTTGGACTTCTGGGACCAGGCTGAGGAAGTTCGGCAGCTCTTTGAGCTTGCTTCAGATAGCGCCGGCAAAGACATGCGTGCCTTACTCTTGAATGGGGATGAGGAGGCCTTGAAACGGACCGATGTTTCTCAGCCCGCTATTACCCTGGCCAATCTCAGCGCTGCCGCATACCTGGCAAAACAGGGTTTCAGGGCTGCAGGGGCTGCAGGGTTCAGCCTGGGAGAATACGCAGCCTTGGTTACCGCAGGGGTACTCTCCCCAGAGGACTGTTTCCGGCTGGTTACTGCCCGGGGGAAGGCGATGCAGGAGGCCGCGGATCGCCTGGGTACCGGAGCTGCGGCTCCGGGTATGGCTGCGGTGATTGGGCTTGCCCCTGAACAGGTAGGGTCCCTGATCGCCGCGTGGAAGGCTGAAGGGGTATCCGGTCTGTATGCGGCCAATATCAATTCCCCAGGGCAGACCGTGGTAGCTGGAACCAGCGAAGCCTTGGCTATAGCCGCAAGCAGGTTTAAGGATGCAGGAGCTAAACGGGTTATCCCCCTTGCAGTGGCCGGTCCCTTTCACTCCCCCTTGATTGCGGATGCGGCGGAACAGTTTCGGCCCGTTCTCGAATCCGTAGCCTTTAGGGATCCGGTGATCCCCTGCTATTCCAATGTGTCTGGTACGCTGCTGAGTACCGGGGCTGAGGCAAAACAACGCTCCCTGGAACAGATAACGAAACCAGTGCGCTGGCTTGATGAAGAACGGGCCATTGCCGCGCAAACAGGCATTGAGGGGGTACTGGAAACCGGTCCGGGCAAGACCCTTACCGGCTTATGGAAAGAGGCGGGAATCCCCCTCCCGTGTGTGAAGGCCGGTACGGTTGCCGCCATCGATCAGTTTTTACGTACGTGCCTTCCTAATGTTGGATAGGGAACTCTCCTAAGGCGAGACGTGAGGCAAGGGGCGCTGCGACTGCTTATCCCTCCTGCCATACAGGGGCATTAAACCCCCTGGGGGGCTTTCCTAATGTTGGATAGGGAACTCCCCTAAAGCGAGACGTGAGGCAAGGGGCGCTGCGACTGCTTATCCCCCCTGCCATACAGGGGCATTAAACCCCCTGGGGGGCTGCGATAAGCCTTCGCAGGGGGCTGCGATAAGCCTTCGCAGGGGGCTGCGATAAGCCTTCGCAGGGGGCTGCGATAAGCCTTCGCAGGGGGCTGCGATAAGCCTTCGCAGGG
>JAISOX010000028.1 GCA_031275325.1 Treponema sp. | reverse complement strand
GGCTGACCAAGATGGCCCTGCTCGTTCTGCCAGGAGGCCGCGCAGGAAAGGCGCAACCCCGATGCTTCGGGCGGCAGGACGAGCGTGAAGGGAAACCGCGTCATCAGCTTGCTTTGCGTCAGGGCCGCGTGGTCGGTGATCCGTTCCGGCCCCCAGGCGTATTTCAACAGGCAGCCGTTGCAGCCGTAGGGAATGGCCCGGCTGTCCGGCCTGGCCTCGTCGTGGCCGCGGATTTCCACACGGCTGTTCCCCAGGGGGCGCAGTTCCTCGATGACCGGCACGGTCCCGGGGTCTCCAATGGGGGTTTTGACCGTATCGTGGGGGTGCAGCCCGCACCGCACCCGGTCCGCGTTGGTGATCACCGGATTTTCAAAGCGGAATTTCACCATTGCCCGGACTTTCGCCTTAAAAGCGTCCCGGGCCTCGTTCTTTTCCTCAATGATCACGGGGCTTTTCTCCGGGCTGACCGCCTGCGCGTGCAGGGTCTTGAACGCGGCCAGCGCGGTGGTTATCCCCGTAACCTCCCCGGCAGGAATTTCCCACGCGGTACTGTGGGCCGTAATTTCCGCGGCAAAATTGTCCCCCCAGTCGATGAGGGCTGCTTCCTGCTGCGACAAATAATCGCCATGGGTAGGCATATATACCTCCTTGTTTTTGGCCTTGAGGTTCATTGACGCCGCTCAATGAACCGTTTACTAAAGCCATTATACCGCTTATTGAAGCCAATGACTACTTCATTAAGGCCAATAAGCCGCTCCCTAAGGCCAATGATCATCTCGCTAAAGCCAATGACCCGCTCGCTAAGGCCAATGATCATCTCCCTAAAGCCAATGACCGCCTCCCTAAAGCCAATAAGCCGCTCCCTAAGGCCAATGAGCGCCTCACTAAAGCCAATGACCGCTTCATTAAAGCCAATAAGCCTCTCCCTAAAGCCAATAAGCCGCTCGCTAAAGCCAATGAGCGCCTCATTAAAGCCAATGACCCGCTCGCTAAAGCCAATAAGCCGTTCCCTAAAGCCAATAAGCCGCTCCCTAAAGCCAATGAGCGCCTCCCTAAAGCCAATGAGCGCCTCGCTAAAGCCAATAAGCCGCTCCCTAAAGCCAATGAGCGCCTCATTAAAGCCAATGACCGCCTCCCTAAGGCCAATAAGCCGCTCCCTAAGGCCAATAACCGCTTCCCTAAAGCCAATGACCCGCTCGCTAAGGCCAATGAGCGCCTCGCTAAAGCCAATGACCCGCTCGCTAAAGCCAATGACCCGCTGGCTAAGGCCAATGATCATCTCCCTAAAGCCAATGACCGCCTCCCTAAGGCCAATAAGCCGCTCCCTAAGGCCAATAAGCCGTTCCCTAAGGCCAATGACCCGCTCGCTAAGGCCAATGACCGCTTCCCTAAAGCCAATGACCGCCTCCCTAAAGCCAATGACCCGCTCGCTAAGGCCAATAAGCCGCTCATTAAAGCCAATGACCCGCTCGCTAAAGCCAATAAGCCGTTCCCTAAAGCCAATAAGCCGCTCCCTAAAGCCAATGACCCGCTCGCTAAAGCCAATAAGCCGTTCCCTAAAGCCAATGATCATCTCCCTAAAGCCAATAAGCCGTTCCCTAAGGCCAATGACCGCTTCCCTAAAGCCAATGACCCGCTCGCTAAAGCCAATAAGCCGCTCCCTAAGGCCAATGACCCGCTCCCTAAAGCCAATGATCATCTCCCTAAAGCCAATGACCGCCTCCCTAAGGCCAATGAGCGCCTCGCTAAAGCCAATGAGCGTCTCATTAAAGCCAATAAGCCGTTCCCTAAAGCCAATGACCGCCTTGCTAAGGCCAATAAGCCGCTCATTAAAGCCAATGACCCGCTTGCTAAGGCCAATGACCCGCTCGCTAAGGCCAATGACCGCTTCCCTAAAGCCAATAAGCCGCTTCCCGTCTATGGAGAGCGGCTCATCCGTTTTCGGGAGTCAGGCCAGCCGCCATTGCGTTACCCTGTGCCTCAGTATCGTTCTTAGGGAAGGTACGTTACCATACCTTCCCTGCGCGGAGGCGCATTTGGTCTTTCTGTTTCTTTATATCCGAGGGCAATACTGTTAAAAGGCGCATACCCTTCCGGCAGCCCCAAGTTTTTTATAATCTTCTTGCCTTCCTCGGTCTGCGTGATAATCGCTGCGGCGCTAATCCAGCAGGAGCCGATTTGCAGCGACTCAGCGGCAAGCATTATATTCTGTGCCGCAACCGCGCAGTCGCTGTTTGGCGCTATGGAGTTTATCTCTCCGGAGATAATAATCACCGTAGGCGCGTGGAAAAACGGGTGAAATGCCTCATTTGAACCGAGATCCTGAAGAAATGCACTATTACTTGAACGATAAATCTTCTTTGCTTCCAAAGCTATTTCATCAAGGACTTGTTGGGTTTGTACTACCGTAAAATGCCGCGCTTGCTTACCCGCTGCTGACGGCGCATACATACCTGCTTCCAATAGCACATCAAGCGCTTCCTGCTTTATTTGTTCGTCAGAAAATTTGCGGACGCTGCGCCTGCTTTTAATTACCTTCATTATTTCGTTCATAAGAAATGCCTCCTGGAAATTAATTGATACAATAATTATAAAATATACCTTTGTATGCTAGTTGCCTGTTCCTGTGAAATTATTGCCTAATCCTATGATTTTAAGTATGCCCTTGCAATTGTTTACGCAGGTTAGTCATGTCCCTTTTGGGCGGAACTCCAAAGAAACGGCTGTAGTCTCTGTTAAATTGAGCATCGCTTACATATCCGGCCAGACTACCTGCGGCAGCTGCGTTCATGGACTCAGAGAGCATAAGCCGCCTCGCTTCATGAAGTCTCAGCGATTTTTGGTATTGCAGCGGCATCATGGAAGTAACATTTTTGAAATGTTTATGAAAGGCCGATTCACTCATGTATGCCATTTTAGCTAAGTCCGCAACTTTTACCTGCTGTGAGAAGTTCTCACCGAGCCAGGAAATTGCTCTGATAACCCCTTGCATATTGGCATCCGTAAACCCCATGTGAACAATTCTATGGCCGATAGGACCGCGTAAAACCCGTATTATAATTTCATCCAAGATAATGGGCGCGATATAGTGTAGGTCTTCAGCATGTGACAAACACAGCAATAACCGGTTTACCGCATTTATAATAGGTATATCCGCGGCGGCAACAAGACCTGTACCGGTTCTTTGCCTTTTATGCATATCTTGGGAATACATTTTTAATGCCAATTCCGCAATTCTATGGGCATCAAGATATAAGCCAATACCGAGAAAAGGTTTTGACTGACCCGCCTGCACAGCGTGAATTGCGACAGGCAGCGCGACAGGCAGTAACATCATCTGAGCCTTACCTATATGATAGACCTCTTGCCCTATAGCTATCGTTTTTGCCCCTTGCGCGACCAGTAATAAGGACGACGCATTAAAGGTTTTAACGCAGCCAGCGCCGCCTTTTGAATATCTGCCAAACGTGCAATGCACTGTTTTGTTTTCAAAATCACCATCATAAGGAGCATGTAAACGAACCTGTTCAGCCAGACGCGTTGTTTCCGCTTCAAGCGCATGGTCAATCTCATGATTTTTGTGGTTTATTTCATATAATCCATTTCCCATAACGTTCTTTATACCATACTTTCTATTATTTTCACTATCATTCCCCGCGCCAGGGATGGACGCAAAACCAGGCGCGCCCCGGACGGAAGTCCTAAGCAGGACGCTGAGGACTGGAGGCGCGCGTTGGCGCTCCGGCTTTCTCGCCTCTCCAATATCCCTTGCGCGGCCTCCCTTGGTCAATTATAAGCCGGTACATGTACCATTACCGGCTCATCCGCCCTTCGGAAGGCGGTATCAGACCCCTTGGCTCTTTCCAGCGCCGGTTGACTCGGTTTTCCGATATTCCTGAACCGCCGCGGATAGTACCGCGATAAGATCCGGTTTTACCGTTCCCTCATGCTGCTTTGGCGGCGCGGTTTCCGAAGCAGGTATATCCTTGTCCCAGCCCATTTTATGAACCAGTTTGCCCGTTAAATTGACACAGATAATCATGATCCACAAAAAGAAAAAAACAATGGCCATGCCAAGAACGGTCAACAACGCGCTTTGTTCCAGCATTTCAAGAATAGTCATACCCGGTCCTCTTCGTCTTCCGCCATTTGTAAATAATGGGAGAAGCACCACCCTTCCTGCCCTTTTCCCATATCCGCTTTCTTGTGCATTTCACTCCGCACATACACCCAGGGCATACGCACGTTTTGATCCTCCACCACTTCTCCGGATTTCAGATAGGTAACCACCGCGCCTATCGTCAAATAATCATTGATCTGCGGGCTGACTTCCTGTTTCGGGAACAGGTACATTTGCCGGGTCAAGCGGTATTTTTTATTGGGAATGAGTTCAAACCCCCTGGTCGACTGCTGCGGCGATGACATGCCGCGGCTTTTCTTAAAAAGTTTCATATATTCCTCCACTCAAAAGAAAATTAACGAGAAAAAGTAAAATGGATTTTTTGAAAGAGCGGAGGAAATATCAAATTCTGAGTTTGAGCAGGATGGTATTTTTACTATTCGGCGTTTTTGCTGGCCGGGTGATCTTTAGTACCGAACATGACGTAACCATACCCGCGCAAAGTGTTCCCAAGAGCGTTATGATGTGCGTGGATTTACGGCCAGGCAAGGACGCACACCCTCTTGCCCTAACAGTAGGAAGGCAGTCGATAGTAGAGTCCCCATCTGCACTGGTAACAGAACCGCCTGTTATTGGTTTGCTTTCCCAAAAATCAAAGGCGGGAAGGTCCGCTGCCGCAAAGGTAAAGGTACCCATAACGGACAACCAGAGGCAGGCAACAAAAATGAAACGCCCCCTTTTCGCCGGAAAGAAACCCATGACGTTTATTCTATCACAGGCAAAAGATTTTCACAAGCCCTTTGGGGGACAAGCGCGTCAGCCCTAGTATCTGCGGAAATACAAAGGGATGGAACGTTACCGGTTACGGAAGCCGATGGATCTCATAAGTACAGAAGATGATGTGTTCATTGCTTTTTAGTATAGCCGCCGGTATACTGCCATTATGCGGATGATAATGAAAAAGCCCGGTTTGTTTTGGTTGTTTCTGATACTGTTTCTGTCTTCCGTCCCCGCGCAGACGGCTATCCCCGCGGCCCCCGCTATGGTCCTGGTGGAAGGCGGGACCTTCCCCATGGGGAGCCCTTCGGCAGAAGCGGACAGGGATGATGATGAAACGCGGCACCAAGTAACGGTGGGTTCCTTTTACATAGGGAAGTACGAGGTAACCCAGGGGGAGTATGCATCGGTGATGGGGAACAATCCCAGTAACTTCAAGGGGGATAATCTGCCGGTGGAAAACGTAAACTGGTACGATGCGGTGGAGTTCTGCAACCGGCTGAGCCTGAGGGAGGGGCTGATGCCGGCGTATAGGATAACAAAGGACCGGAGCGATCCGGATAACAAGAGCACCGATGATTACATACGGTGGCAGGTAACCTGGAACCGGAACGCGGAGGGGTACCGGCTGCCCACGGAGGCGGAATGGGAATACGCCTGCCGCGCGGGGACCGCCACGCCCTTTAACACGGGGAGCAGCATCAGCGCGGACATCGCCAACTACGACGGCAATTATCCCTATAACAACGGCTCCAAAGGGACATACCGGGAGAAGACCCTGGCCGCGGGGAGTTTGCCACCGAACCCCTGGGGTTTATACGAGATGCACGGGAACGTGTGGGAATGGTGCTGGGACTGGTATGGGGACTATGCAGTCGGCGCCCAGACAGACCCCGGGGGAGCGGTTACCGGCGCCGCTCGTGTGCGACGGGGCGGGTCCTGGGACAACCTCGCCGGGAGCCTGCGTTCAGCGTACCGGGGCAGCAGCACCCCGTCGAGTCGGAGCACCTATCTGGGATTCCGGCTGGTACGCGGCCCTGGCGGGGGCGGTTTGTTAATGGGGGAATCAGGATAAAGCTGAAAATGCCTACCCCCAGGAGCAGAAGAACCATCCGCAGCAAGACCGCTGCGGATTTTTTATGGTTATCACTGATAGGTCCATTCGTTCAAGTTCTGGATGACCGGAACCCCGTGTCCGTGGGGGTGAATCCGCTGAATCCCCAGGTTGAGGCCGTCCCGCACAAAGTAGGTATGGTCGATATTGACCAGCCAGAGATAGGGAAAGTCCACATTCGCGCCGGTTTCTCCGTCGTACTGGGCCTTTTTCGCAAACTCAATCGCCTCAGCTTCGGATTTCGCCCGGATCATCGCCTCAAGGTAGGCGTCCACAGTGGGGTTGGTATACAGCGAAGCATTGGAAAGGCTCGTCAAGTCGATGCCCGCATAGGACGAATGGAAGGAGTTAAACACATCCAGATAACTGTAACTTCCCGTACCGATACAGGTGGGGATCCCCCGGGCGGTTTTCTGAATCGTCGCCCAATCGGACATCTCAGGGAGGATATGGATTCCCAGGGGCCGGGCGTTTTCCGCAAGGGCAACGATGATGTTGTACCGTTGGAGTTCAAACGTAGACATCCGTATTTCGCAGGGGATCCCGTTTTTCACCCGTATCCCCTCCGGCCCTGGCCTCCAGCCCGCTGCTTCCAGGATCCGCTTTGCATCTTCGACCTGGCCGTCCCGGAATGGCGGCTCCTCGCTTGCCCAGGGCAGCCCCTGGAAGCGTACCCAGCTTGGCGTACCGATGCCGCTCAGCGCGTTGTTGATGATGGTCTGCCGGTTGCTGCCAATGGTGAGGGCCCGCCGGACCGCAGGATCGCTGGTTACGTTGTTCCCCACCACAAGGCCCGCCGCGTTTTTTGTCTCAGGAATCATAGGCAGGTTAAAGCCCCGGTTATCCGAGGTTTTGATGGTTTCCAGGTGCATCCCGTTTACCCTTTCTAGCGCATATTCCGGGCTTACCATCACCACGTCCAACTGTCCCGACTTCGCCGCGGCCAGGGCCGCCTGTTCGTCAATGTTGAGAATCGTTATCTGTTTGAACGGCGATTGCATCCCGTAATAATAGGGGTTCGGCTCAATGATGAGCTGCTGGTTTAAGTCAAGCTGTTTTACCCGGAAAGGCCCGGTTCCGATGGGGTTCCTCGCATAGTCATCGTTATACGCGTGTTTGGGGACGATGCCCAAAAGCGCGATGGTTCTGACAAAGGGTGAGTAGACCTTGTTCAGGGTAAAACGCACCTGGTTGCCGTTTACCACTTCAACACGCTGGAGCATGGTCAAATCCACGCTGGAACCGCTGTTCTTGGCCGTTTCATAGGTGAACGCCACATCTTCGGGAGTCAGGATTACGCCGTCGGAGAACCGGATGTCGTTCCGTATCGTGAAGGTATACACCAGCCGGTCATCGCTGATCGTGTACCCGGACGCGATATCCGGTTCCGCGAGGACCTGCAGGTTGATCTTGAGCAGGGCCGTCTGAAACAGGTTGATCCCTGAATTCCCATACCCCTTGCAGGGGTCGTAGTTTCCATTCGTGGGACTGTTACCCACCGAGATCACCAGCGAATCCCTTGCCGTCCCCTGGGGAGCCTCCTTCCGGGATGCGGCATGAGCAGGCTGATTTGGCATACCTGCCAGGGCGCCTGCCACAAGCAGGCCTAAAAGAGATGGGTTGATGTTGAATTTTTTCATGACTATTCCTCCTAAAAAATAAAAAAATCTGAAAACGCCCTTACCCTTGAACTTGACCGTCAGGAACGGGGTATGGGCTTATGCAAAAAAAAAACGCAACCTTCCGGCTGCGTCTTCATAACGTTGTGGCGGCCCTTCATGGACTACCCCTCAAATAGTAAGATATATAAGTATCACTTCAATGGTTCATTATAATTTCATATTATAACGATACTTACTTTATCAGAAGGCTGTGGCTCTTGTCAAGCCTTCTTTCTATGAATGGGATGGAATTGCTGGTGAGACTTTGTTTGTCCCTCCTGGATAATCCTATAAGGGTTTCCGGTAATCCTAGCTACCAGAGGTAAGGCTCGCTTGATCTGGGTATCTTTTTGATGAGGCAGCGCGGGCCGCTTTCCGGGAGTCCTGAAATATAGTATACTCAAAATGGAGGGATGCAATGGCTCATTGTGTTGTGCCGGAAGCCGAAGCCATACTTGATCAGGAATTTCCGGTTTTGGATAAAGGCTTCATCAGGCTGGTAGATTATTTAGGAGGAGATGAGCGGGTGATACAATCCGCTCGAGTATCCTACGGAACAGGAACTAAGGGATATCGAGAAGACGAGGGACTGATTGATTATCTCCTACGAAACCAGCATACGTCGCCTTTTGAACAGGTAGTGTTCACCTTTCATGTAAAACTCCCGATCTTTGTGGCTCGCCAATGGATCCGGCACCGGACTGCCCGTCTCAATGAAATTTCAGGCCGGTATTCGGTGATGGGGGAGGAGTTTTATGTACCGGTTCCTGAGGATGTGGTTCTCCAAAGTACTGACCATAAGCAAGGCCGCGCTACAGCGGCCTTGGATAGGGAGATTGCCCAGGGGATATGTACGGGTATGGCGGCGGCCCAAAAACGAACCTATACCGATTACGCCGGGCTTATTGAGCAGGGGATTGCCCGGGAACTGGCCCGGATAAACCTGCCCCTGTCTTTATATACCGAGATCTACTGGCAGATCGATCTGCATAACCTGTTTCATTTTCTGAAACTCCGCCTGAGCGCCCATGCCCAAAAAGAAATCCGCTGCTATGCTGCGGTTCTCCTGGAGATAACGAAGAAAGTGGCTCCCCGGTCTTGTAGGTCCTTTGAGCGGCATGAGTTGGAGGGAGTCTCCTTCTCTCGGGAAGAGTTTGCTGAAATCCAGCGGCGCCTGGGAGTCGCCCCAGAAACTGCCGCAGATGCAAGCCTGCAAGGGAAAGAGTTAGAGCGCTTCGAGGCAAAACTCAAGGGCCGGGGATAAGTAGCCGCTGTTTTACCGGCGCTATGAATAAGTACGCAAAAGCAGTATTATAAGGCTGTTTATAACCGAAAGGCTTTCCCAAAAATTAAAGGTTTGGGAAAGCTGCCCGTAACCATAACGCAAGAGGAGATACGCTTATATGAAATTCACATGTGAACGGAGCGTTCTGTTAAAAGAAATCGCCATAGCTCAGGAAATCATTTCCTCCAAGAATGCCATTTCCATACTGTCTAATATCTATCTTGAGGCTGAACATGACGCCCTTTCCATCAAAGCAACGGATATAAAGGTCAACTTCGAAACCAAAGTTCCGGTCATCGTCATAGAACCAGGATCGACCACGGTGTTTGGGGATAAATTCTTAGGGATTCTCAATTCCATTCCTGATGGGGAGCTTGAGTTTGAGCAAATTGATATGAAAATAACGATCAGGCCTACCATGAAGAAGATTCGGTTTCAACTGAAGAGCATTGCCTCTGAGAAATTTCCCGAGTTTCCTGCGCCTTATACGGAAAATGCCTTTGAAATACCGGTTAAAGACTTCAAAGAGATGATCCTCCAGACCATTTTTGCGGTCTCCGATGATGAAACCCGGTATTTTATGAACGGGGTATTCTTTGAAAAGACCGAAGACAAGATCGTCATGGTCGCCACTGACGGCAGGCGCCTAGCCTATATCAGTAAAGCCGTGAATAAGGAGATCCAGGAGTTTTCCGGTATCATCATCCCGCCCAAAATCCTGCACATCATCATGAAACGGGCAGGAGATGAAGGTTTGGTATCAATTTCTGTAACCGATAAGCTCATCTTTATCCAATTCGGTTCCTATAAGTTATCCTCCGTGTTAATTGAAGGGCAATTCCCCAATTACCACCGGGTTATCCCTGAAAGTCAAAGTTATTCGTTTATTGTGAATCGCTTAGAAATGCTTGACGCCCTCAAACGGGTCTCCCTGTTGGTGGAACAAAAGTCTCATAGAGTGTATCTAGGGCTCAGTTCCGAGACCATCGCGGTGTATTCTGAAGAAAGCGATATAGGAACGGCAAAAGAGGAAATTCCTTGTAAATACCAAGGGGAAGAGGTGTCCATTGCCTTGAATTACCGGTACTTAGAAGAACCGTTTAAGGTGATGGATGATAAGGATATCTGTATTCAGTTTACCGAGGCGACCCGGGCCATAACCATCATGCCGGAGCCTGCCAAAGACTTCTTCCACATTGTCATGCCTATGCAACTGTGATCTTTGGAAGCCTGCGGACCCTGGGTTTTCGGAATCTGGTAGATGCGGAGACTAACACCCACGAAAAAAATGTTTTTTTGGTGGGTGAAAACGGACAGGGCAAGACCAATTTCCTTGAGGCAGTCTATTTTTGTTCCTATGCTTCATCCTTCAGGGGAGTATCGGATCGGGAGGTAGTGCGTGAAGGGGAGCAGCGCAGTGCGGTGGCGGCCCATTTTGCCGGTTCTGCTGAGAGGAATGGGTCTGCGGACACGCAGGTCATGCTCTATGACCAGGTCCGGGTTACCTATGAACACCACAAGAAAAACGTATACCTGGACGGAAAACGTATTGAGGACCGGCGGGACCTGCTTGGGGTGGCTCCCAGTATCGTATTCTGCCATGAAGATATGGAATTCGTTACCGGAAGCCCGGAACGGCGGCGCTGGTTCTTTGATCAGACCTTAGGGATCGCTGATCCGGGTTATCTGGAAGACCTCCGAAAATACCGCCGGGTCCTTAAAACGAGAAATACCCTGCTCAAAACAGGAGGGGATCACCATACCGGGACTTCCCTTGGGCCCATGCTGGACGCCCTGGATCCTCAGCTTGCTTTTTATGGACTCAAGCTCATGGAAAAGCGGCAAGAAGCGGCCGCCGGGTTTTCCGCAACCTTTGGCATCCTCTATGAACAGGTTACCGGTCTTGATCAGCTGGGGCTTCGATATATCCCGTCCTGGAAAGCGCTGACCCTGGAGGGAATCCAGGGTTCCTTGGAAGAACACCGGGAACAGGATGTTGCCTCAGGGCTTACCCTTTCAGGGCCCCACCGGGACCGATACCTTTTTATCCGGGGAGAAACGGAATTTGCCGGGAAAGCCTCCACCGGCCAGCGGCGGCTGCTTGCCCTGCTCCTGCGGGCGGCCCAGGCCCGGCGTTTTTCCGAACTAACTGGAACGTATCCCGTACTGCTCCTTGATGATGTACTCCTTGAACTGGACCCGGAAAAGCGGTGGAAATTTCTGGCAGCCCTTCCTGAATATGCCCAAGCCTTTTTTACCTTTCTTCCTGATGAACCCTATCACCGGTACGGTAAATCCGGGGCCTTAGTGTATCAGGTATCCCAGGGTTCCCTCAGTTTGTATTGAAAGAATCCATAGATTTGAACCGGCCTAGCGGTATATACTAGAAAATCATGTATAGTATGGATCAACTCTACGAAGCAGTGGCATACAAAGGTCCGGTCTGTGTGGGTCTTGATACTGCAATAGATTATATTCCCCCTCAAGAACGACGGAAAGGGGCCGCTGCTGCCGAAGCAGTGCTGGCTTATAACCAGGCCCTGGTGGACTGTACTGTAGACATTGCTGCCTGCTATAAGGTACAGATCGCCTATTATGAGGCTCTGGGGCGGGCAGGGCTGGACGCCTACGCCCAAACCCTGCGGTATATCCGGGAACAGGGAAGCCTGGTCATCGCGGATATCAAGCGCGGGGACATAGCGGAAACCGCAGCGCAGTACGCCAAGGCTCATTTTGAAGGGGACTTTGAAGCGGATTTGGTTACCCTTTCCCCTTATATGGGGATGGATTCGATTGCCCCCTGGCTTTCCTATGCGGACCGTAAGGGAAAAGGGGCTTTTGTACTCATGCGGACATCTAATCCGGGGATGCGGGATTTTGAATACCAGGAACTCAAAACCGGAGGCCGTTTGTACGATGCGGTAGGAGATACGTTAGCCGCATTAGCGCTTTCTCGCTTAGGCGCCTATGGCTACGGGGCCTTTGGAGCAGTGGTGGGGTGTACCGAACCAGAGGAAGCCGCTTCCATCCGGGCAAAATGGGAACGCCTGTTTTTCCTCATCCCCGGGTATGGCGCGCAAGGGGGCGCTGCAAAGGATGCGGCTTTACTGTTCCAGCAGGCTAACGGCGGGGTGGTGAATGCTTCCCGTTCCATTCTCAAAGCCTGGACTCATGCCGCGGGGCTGGATCCGGAATCAGCGGATACGGCCGCTGCTGCACAAGCGGCCCGTAACGCGGTAATCCAGATGCGGGACGACCTCTGCGCGGCCCTACAGAGCCAAGACAAGGGGGGAGTTTCCTGATGGGTATGATCCCCAGAGGCTTAAAAAAGAGCCTCCTCTGTAGGCTCAATCAGTATCAGGAGCTTACTACTGAGGTAATCCACCTTGAATTTACCTGGCCAGGACCACGTCCCCGGGCAGGGCAGTTTTTTATGCTTAAACCCCAGCGATCCTCGGTGTTTTTGGGCCGTCCCATGAGCGTCGCAAGCTGGAAGCCTCCTCACCCAGATCAAGGCGGCGCTGGTTTGGTCGGTTTCTCTACGGCCAAACGCGGCAAAGGGACCAGGGAACTGGCTGCGCTCCAGTGCGGTGAACTGGTGGAACTGACCGGTCCCCTGGGTAATTCCTGGGGAGCCTTAGACCCGGAACCTCTTCAGGGTCCCATTGCCCTCGTGGGAGGCGGCATAGGCATAGCCCCTTGTGCGGCCTTTGCTGAAGAACTCCCTCCTGGGACTTTCGACTTCTACGGGGGTTTCAAGTCCCTTCCCTTTGGCGTAGAAAAAATTCCTCCCGGTTCCTGCATTATCGCCACCGAAGATGGGAGTCAAGGCCGCCAAGGCCGGATACTGGACTTCCTGGAACCGGCACGATACCGGCGGGTGTACGCCTGCGGTCCTGAACCCATGCTCAAAGCGCTGGCCAGCTTGTGTAAAACCCGGGAGGTTCCTTGTTTTATCAGCATGGAACGGCACATGGCCTGCGGAGTAGGGGCGTGTTTAGGTTGTACGGTCAGAACCACCCAGGGGAATCGGCGCTGCTGTGCGGACGGTCCTATTTTCCGGGCGGAGGAGGTCCTCTTTGATACTTGAGCAGGAACATACCCCTTTGAAGAACCCGGTCCCAGACCTGTCGGTGTGTATTGCCGGAATCCGGTTCAGGAATCCGGTCATCGCTGCGTCAGGGACCTTCGGGTATGGCCGGGAATATCAGGGGCTGTTGGATATAGCCTGCCTGGGGGGGATCTGTACCAAGGGGCTTACCCTGCACCCGCGCCCTGGAAATACCGGTCCTCGGCTCCACGAAACCCCTGGAGGGCTCTTAAATTCCATCGGCCTTGAAAATCCCGGGATTCCCGCGTTTATTGAACAGGAACTTCCCGCGCTTCGGGAACTCGGACCAGTGGTAATCGCCAATCTTTCGGGTTCAACTGTAGAGGAATATAGGGAGGGCGCGAGGCTCCTGGCCAGGGCATCGGTGGATATGATCGAACTCAATATTTCCTGTCCCAATGTCAAAGCTGGAGGTATGGCTTTTGGCCTGGATCCAGGGCCTGCGGCTTCAGTGGTACAGACCGTACGGAAGGCCTGGGATAAGCCCCTCATGGTAAAACTGTCTCCTCATGCGCCGGATCTCCCGGCAGTGGCCAGGGCCTGTGTTGCCGCCGGAGCTGACGCCCTTTCCTTGGTGAATACGTTTCAGGCCATGGCGATTGATATTTATACCAGGAAACCGGTCTTTCAGAATATCAAGGCGGGTCTTTCAGGCCCAGGGATCAAACCCCTGGCCCTTCGAATGTTGTGGGATCTCTGGGAAGCGGTTAGGGTTCCCTTGGTTGGCTTAGGAGGTATTGCGAATACCCCAGATGCCTTGGAATTTCTCCTGGCCGGGGCTGCGGCGGTTCAAGTCGGTTCCGCTACCTTTGCCCATCCTCCGCTTATGCCTGAAATCATTCAGGGAATCGCCGGGTATATGCAGCAGTACGGGGTAGCGCGGATAGAAGATTTGTCTATTCGGAGCAGGGCCTCCTGAGGAGCGTTCTCCATACCACTGACGGGGTTTGCTTTTGTGTTAAGGAGTGAGACAGGACACATGGTGAAACCGGTTCCCTGACATAGCCTATGTCTAACCCTTGACATAGGCTATGTCTAACCCTTGACATAGGCTATGTCTAACCCCTGACATAGCCTATGTCTGACTCCTGACTAAGGCTATGTCTAACCCCTGACATAGGCCATGTCTGACCCTTGACTAAGGCTATGTCCAGGGGGAGCGTATATACAGTACCCTGAACCGGGAGCGAAGGAAGATTGAAACGGCTCAAGCTATTCATTCGATCTCGCCCTCGGTTTCCTCCGCCCGATGCTGCTGTTTTTCGTTTCAGTGCCGGCCTGTGCCGCGGTCAACGCGGGTTTTCTCTCCCCCCAATGCTCCCGTACCGCTTTCGCAAAGGTTCCGCCTTCCCCAGCTTTTTTATATGCGCCGGCCCTGAGAAGCCCTGTCTTACCGCTTGACAAACCCCGTGGTTTTAGGCATATTCAATAATAGGCTTGCTGAGACAGGTCAGTTGTCAAACAAGCCCAATCTTGCCATGGTGGATGTAGCTCAGGGGTAGAGTTCCAGATTGTGGATCTGGCTGTCGCGGGTTCAAACCCCGTCATCCACCTAATCACGAAAGTTTACCGGTACTATCGAGGGTTGAGAGAGCTTATTGTTTAAGCGGGGTTCACATGGTGCATGAATTTGTCATAATGGCCACCCGATCCATGAAAGAATATGCTGCTCGGGTGGTTACGCAAGTGACAAAGTTTCCGAGTTTTGTATCAATAGCAAATACCTGTAATGCGGTTGAGGCTTTGAAAACCGACCGTTTTGCAGATGGGGAAATGGAAGTGGTGATCCATACTTCCATACGGGGTAAAGACGTGATCCTCTTTACCAGTTGCGCCCGAAACGAGGCAAATATCCCCGTGGAAGAGGCCAAGATTGAATCCTACCATGCAGTAGATGCCCTAAAACGCAGCCAAGCATCCCGAATCATCCTTTTTGAACCCTTCGTTTCCTGTTCACGGTCCGATAGAACCGCCCGGCGTAGTTCTGTAGGCTTGTGGGTCCATTTCAAAACCCTGGTAAGCCTGGGAACACGGCATATCGTAACCTACCAACTTCATTCCGATAAATCCAAATCCATAGTGGATCCCACTATGTGTATGGTAGATGATATTCCCGCGCTGACCCTTCTCAAACGATACCTCTGTGATGTGTATATTCGGAATAGTAAGACCCTCGAACAAGAGGTGCGTCCCCACTGGGCCTTTTGTTCGGTTGATGCGGGAGGGGAAAAGCTGGCCCGGGATTTTGCCAATGCCTTTGGCGCCCCTTTGGTGGTAGCCCATAAACAGCGGGATTATTCCCGGGTCAATACTATTGAATCCATCAATATCCTTTCCGCGGAGCCGATTGAAGGTAAGGTCTTATGGATTGTGGATGATATGGTGGATACCGCAGGATCCGTGGCAAGCCTCATCGGGGCTTTGGCGCCTTTAAGACCTGCGGAGATCAATATCATCGCGGTACACGCCATTTTTTCTCCTCCTGCTTCGCAACGGTTGAAGCAGCTTTCAGAGCAGGGGCTGTTACGCCGCATCATCGTAACCGATACGGTGTACTGTCCCTATTCAACCCCGGAAAAGATCCCCAACCTGGAGGTGGTCTCTTCTACAGAGTTATCCGCCCAGATCATCAGGGCCATTGTAAGTAACAGCCCCATGAGCAATCTCTTGCAACCCTTTAATGCGGAAACCTATCTACGCGCCCCTAACCTGTTTAACCATGAGTAATTATCTATGAGGAATTACCAGTGAAGACCTTTCTTGCAAAACTCGTTGTGTTAAGCCCCTGTTGTTATCGAACAAGGCTCATACCGTTTTCCAGCGGATCCTGGGGATGGTCCGCCAGGGCTACGCCTCCCGATCCTGATCAGGCTCTTTCTGGATCCCTTCCGCGGTATGGCGGTGGATCACCGCGTTGCGCTTCCACCTGCCGGAAAGCAGGAAGCCGATGACCAGGAGGAATGAGCCCCCCACTGCCGCGGGATAGCCCAGGCCCACCCCGAAAATACCCCAGTCCAGCACCACCCCGAAGATATAACAGACCGGCACCCGGAGGACCACCGAGGAGATGACGCCGACGATCAGGCAGAACAGGGTGTGTCCCCCGCCGATTAAAAATCCGTTGATACAGAAGAAAAAGGGAATGATCAGAAATTCCGCGCTGAAGGCCCTAAGGAAGCTCACCCCCATCTGGATCATCTCCGGGTCATCGCCGAAGATCAGCATGATCTGAGCGGGGAAGAGCCTGACCAGGGCGAAGATGATCGCCGTTACACCTGCGGAAACGGCAATGCCGATCCGGCAGGCTTGGACCGCCCGGTCCATCCGGTTGGCCCCGATATTCTGGGCGCTCATGGCGGAGATGGAGGCGCTTATGGCCTGAGTGGGCATGATGCCGAAGCTGTTGAACTTGGACACCGCCCCCACCGCAGCGGAGGCGCTTACCCCCCCGATCATGTTGACGATGCCGGTGATAAACAGGAAGGAAATGCTGGTTACTCCGTTTTGTATGCAGGTGGGCAGTCCGATTTTGAAGATCAGCACGAGCTGGTCCCGGTCGATCCTAAAGGATGAGGGCTTAAAATCGAACTGGAAGTCGTTCCGCCGCATATAGCCGATACAGAGGAACATACTCAGGGCCTGGGAAATGATCGTTGCCAGGGCCGCGCCAAAGGCGCTCCATTTGAAAACCGCCACAAAGAGCAGGTCCAGGATCACGTTGGTGATACAGGCGATAAGTACGAAGTAGAAGGGATGCTTGGAATCCCCCATTCCCCGGAGGATCCCGCTGAAGGCATTGTAACCGAAGATAAAGACCAGCCCTGCCACCGTAATGGTGAGGTAGCGGTCGGCTTCCCCATAGGATTCCGCGGGAGTCTTGATGAGGCGCAGGATCGGCCCCTTGAGGATCAGCATCACCGCGGTCAGCCCCAGGGCCATGATGAGCAGGAGGGTGATAAGGGTCGCGGTAACCCTTTGGAGTCCTTCCCGGTTGCCGGCCCCCACATACTGGCCGATGATGACCGTGGCCCCCATGGAGAGGCCGATGACCAAAAAGGTCAGGATCATCGTTACCTGTCCTCCAATATTAACCCCGGACATCCCTAAGGTCCCGCTGAAATTTCCCACAATAAGCATATCCGCCACATTGTAAAAGGACTGGACCAGATTGGTTGCCAGAAAAGGAAGGGCAAAGCGGAACAGCTTCGTCAAAACCTTACCCTCGGAAAGATTGTTTCCCATGGTAGCCATTATCATCACCTCTCTTTATATAGCGGTCCCCATCCTCTGGTCCGACGGGAACCGAAGGTTCCGAACAACCCTATTAAAACCCTTTCCGGGAATCCAGTAAGAGGGTAACCGGGCCATCATTGGTAGCCTGGACTTCCATGTGGGTTTGGAAGATACCGCTTTCACAGGCAAGCCCCTGTTCCCGGATCCGCTCCATGAAGTATTCGTACAAAACCTTGGCAACCCTACTTTCAGCGGCATCCGAATAGGAAGGCCGCCTGCCCTTTCGGGCATCCCCTAAGAGGGTGAATTGGGACACCACGAGGAGGCTTCCTCCTATATCCTGCACTGAACGGTTCATCTTTCCCTGGGGGTCTTCAAAAATTCTCAAACCCGGGATCTTTTCCGCTAGGTAGCGGGCATCTGCCTCAGTGTCCCCCTGGGCTACCCCTAAGTATACCAGAAGCCCTGCGGCGATTTTTCCCTGGAGGATTCCTTCCACCGAAACCGACGCGTCCCGGACCCGCTGCACTACAGCTCTCATTTATCTCCCCTTAAAAGAAGCCCTGCCTGATGGAGGGCCACCCCTTCCAATAGAATATCCTGCCCTTTTTCAGTGGATATGGGGAGGATCCTGCCCAAAACTTCCAAAGGCCGTTCAGGATTTAGGGAAACGGCAAAGTTAAACCGTACCGGTACGATGCCTTCCAAAATACTCCGGGTGTCGTATCCTACCAAAAGATTAAAGGAAGTGGCGTTTTGCAGGACCTCCAGATTGGTGGCCATACCCCGCCATATCACATGACAATCTCGGTACAGCATTGGTTCTTGGTATACCTCCCCATAGGTAAACCGGTCTTTTAAGGTATCAAAGCCGGGAACTTCCATGTATGACATGAGGAGCCGGGACTTGTTTTTAATGGTATCTGACGCGTTGGATTCGAGGATTCGGTTCAAGGCAACTTTTGCCGCCTCATCCCGGTATTTAGTGAAAAGTTCCCGAGCCTTTTCGTAGGTATCAAAGACCTGGTTTCTCGTTAAGATGTACCGGTAACTCCCGTCTACTTGTACGGGTTCCTCTCGTTCCTTAAGATCCAAGGCGCTAGGGATAAGCCCTTCCCGTTCATTTTTCGGGAAAAAAGTGCGAACCGGCAGCGTCATCCCGGTAACCTTGATGAGGATCCCCCCGGCTATCACCAGGCATATAAGGAGTCCCGCTATGAGTACCAGGATACCTGCCTTGCTTGGGGGTACTGGAGGCGGAGGCGGGAAGAGTTTAGCCAGTCCCCCGGATTCAATCCACGCGGAAAGATATTCGGTCCCTGAGTATTTGCGGATTACCTTGAGGGCCTTGTGCGCGATCTTATTCTGCTCATCCTGATCTTGGACTTCAAGGTAGAAATCCACTGCCCGGTCAGTTTCTCCCCTGCGAAGGTAGAGGACCGCTAGACCGAGTAAAACCGAGGGGTCCCGCATTTTTATATCCCGGGCTAGTTTGAAATAGGTAAAGGCCAGGTTAAACACCCCGGTATGCAGATAAGAAACTGCCAAAACATAGTAATAGGTGAAAATACCCCGGTACCGGTTTATCTCCGGTTCGAGGATTTTGATGGCTCTATCGTAATTTTTACGCCTTAACAAACGGACTGCCTTTGTTAGGATAGGATCAAGCTTCATTGATTACCGTATATCCACATGATACGTTAGTTTTGCCCATCTCCCTGCTCTAAAATGTATTGCTCCCGTCTTCCATGAACGGCGCCTTGCCAGCCAAAGCCTTCACGTTCCCATGCCTTTTAAGCGTCTTACTAAAGCAGCCTTATCCGGCGCATTAAAAAAGGCCGATCCAGTAACTAAGACATCTGCCCCTGCCTCCCGGACCAGACCGGCAGTGGATTCATTTATCCCTCCATCCACGGAGATTAAATACCGGTAATTCCGCTGTTCCCGGATCTGCGCCAAAGTTTTTATCTTCTCAAGACAAGAGGGAATGAGTTCTTGACCGCCGAATCCCGGATCCACGGTCATAACTAAAACCAGATCCGCAAATGGAAGCAGTTCCGCTATCCCAGACACCGGTGTGGAGGGGATAAGGCTAATCCCCGCTTTTTTCCCCAGTTTACGGATAACCATAAGGAGCCTATGGGAATGAATCATGGCTTCCGCGTGAAAGGTAATATAATCCGCCCCTGCATGGGCAAAGGCTACGGCCAGGCTTTCCGGTTCATAGGCCATCAGGTGGACATCAAAAACCGCAGCGCTTTGAGGCCGCAGGTCTGCTGCAAGTTTGGGCCCAAAGGTAAGAGTAGGAACAAATTTGCCATCCATCACGTCCAAATGCACCCATTCCGCTCCAGAGGCGTCAATATCCGCCACTGCGGCAGCGAAATGGGAAAAATCTGCCGACAGGACCGAAGGGGCGATAAGCGGATGTTTCATAATGGTTTTAATAATACTGACAGAACCTCCTCTTGTAAAGCTGGATACGGTATGAGATAAAGCCATCAAAACATAGTGAGGACCTTGGCGGGCCTGGCATCTCTATCTTGAGGCGCTGAAAAAAATAGGGGCTAGGTTCTCCCAGCCCCATAAAAGCGCTTTGACCAGCGGGATTACTTCCGGGGTTTTCTCCCTGGCTTCGCTGGTTCTACCGGGGCTTTCCCCCGTCTGGAGGACCGGCTCGCAGCGGTTCGGGCAGGCTTATCCGCGGCCAAAGCCTTAGGCGGTCTGCCTCTGCCCCGTTTCTTCTCGGTCCCCTTATCAGCATTTCTGAGCACTGCTTGAGCGCCTGCAAGCCGGGCAAGCGGCACCCGGTAAGGAGAACAAGACACGTAACTCAAGCCTGAACGGTAACAGAAATCAATGGTGGCCGAATCCCCGCCGTGCTCACCGCAGATCCCGATCTTCAGACGCTCGTTGACAGACCGGCCTTTTTCAACTGCTCCGCTAATGAGGATCCCTACCCCTGCTTCATCAAGGGATTTAAAGGGATCCTCAGGGAGGATTCCCTTTTCAAGATACGCGGGTAAGAAAGACGCCGCATCATCCCGGCTAAAGGCAAAGGTCATCTGGGTCAGATCGTTAGTGCCAAAGCTGAAGAAGTCCGCATAGGCAGCGATCTTATCCGCCCGGAGCGCGGCCCGGGGAACCTCGATCATGGTACCGATTTTCACCGGAAGTTCCACTGCCGCGTCGGAAAAGACCGCCTCGATAATCTTCTCTGCCCGGGGACGGATCAGGGCCAGTTCCTTCTCATCGCAGACAATGGGGATCATGATCTCCGGCGCGAGGGGAATCTGGGCCTGGATACAATCCACTGCCGCAAGGGCAATGGCCTCAACCTGCATATCGTAGATTTCAGGATAACTCACCGCCAAACGGCAGCCCCGGTGCCCGAGCAT
This sequence comes from Treponema sp., assembly GCA_031275325.1. GTDB lineage: Bacteria > Spirochaetota > Spirochaetia > Treponematales > Breznakiellaceae > JAIRLU01. Next base: position 3,036 of record JAISOX010000028.1, on the reverse strand, counting down.
GGGATTCGCCTCTTTGAGCCTTTCAATTTTAGGCTCTAATTGCTTCACCGGCACCCCGAGATAATCCGCCAGATCTTTGATCTCTTCTTTAGTATGAGGAACAAATTCATGCAGCGGAGGATCCAAAAGCCGGATAGTAACGGGACGGCCTTCCATAGCCTTAAAGATGCCGAAGAAATCCTGCCGCTGGAGCGGTAAGATCTGCCTCAAGGCTTCTTGCCGTTCTGCTGGAGTATCCGCCACAATCATAGAACGGAAGTGAATGAGCTTGTCCTTTTCAAAGAACATGTGTTCAGTCCGGCACAGGCCAACCCCCTGGGCGCCGAACTCAAAGGCCCGCTGCGCGTCTTCAGGCTGGTCTGCATTGGTCCTGACCTCAAAGCCCTTGATCGTCCCCCGTACCGAAGCAGCGCGAATTGCATCGCACCAGTTCAGAAAGGTCTGCATATCTTCGGTCATTTCCGGCTCCACTAAGGGGAGCTGTCCCTCATAAACCTCCCCGGTGGAACCATCAATGGTAATCCAATCGCCTTCGGAAAAACTCCTGTTCCCGATCACCACCTTTTTATCTTCTATTGAAACTCCTTTGGCCCCTGCTATACAGGGAGTACCCATACCCCGGGCAACCACTGCCGCGTGGCTGGTCATGCCGCCGGTAGAGGTGAGGATCCCCTCGGAAACCACCATGCCTCCAATATCTTCAGGACTGGTATCCTGCCGGACCAGGAGTACCCGTTCTCCCTGTTCATGCCATTCCTCTGCATCTTGGGCGGAAAACACGATTCTCCCCGCTGCCGCGCCAGGAGAGGCATTAAGTCCTTTGGTGAGAGAAACCGCGTCCTTGAGAACCTCCTGGTCGATCATGGGGTGGAGGAGCTGATCCAGATGCTCTGAACTTACCCGGAAGATGGCGGTCTTTTTATCAATGAGTTTTTCCGCTACCATGTCCAGCGCGGACTTTACCGCGGCTGCCCCGGTCCGTTTGGCGTTACGGGTTTGGAGCAGGAAGAGCTTCCCCTGCTGGATCGTGAATTCTATATCCTGCATATCCCGGAAATGCTTTTCCAGCCGGTTCTTGATCTTCACCAGCTGATCGTAGATCGGTTTGTTTTCCTGTTCCAAGGCAGCGAGTTTCTCCGGGGTTCGGATACCCGCTACCACATCTTCCCCTTGAGCATTCATAAGATACTCCCCGTAGAAGATACGTTCTCCTGTGGAAGGATCCCGGCTGAAACACACCCCGGTCCCCGAATCATTACCAAAATTACCGAACACCATGGACTGCACATTGACCGCCGTACCTTTGATGTTTTTAATCCCATTGAGCTGCCGGTATTTAATGGCCCGTTCGTTCATCCATGAACCGAACACCGCATTGATCGCTCCCCAGAGCTGTTTCCGGGGATCCTGGGGAAATTCGGTAGCGGTATGGTTTTTAACAATTGCTTTATAGGTACTTACCAGTTCTTCCAGATCCTTTTCGTCCAATTCGGTATCCATCTGTACCTGCCGGGCTTGTTTTATGGCAGTGAGGGCTGCCTCAAATGCCTTGCCCGGTACCTGCATGACCACATCCCCGTACATCTGAATAAACCGGCGGTACGCGTCCCAGGCAAACCGGGGATTACCGGTCTTTTGCGCGAGCCCGTAGACCGCCTGATCGTTAATCCCCAAATTGAGAATCGTATCCATCATCCCCGGCATGGATACGGGAGCGCCGGAACGGACCGAAACCAGCAGGGGATCCTCAGAATTCCCCAATTGTTTTCCCATGATTTTTTCCAGCTTTTTGAGGTTCTTTAACACCTCCGCTTCAAGCCCCTCAGGATAGCGTTCCTTGTTCTGGTAATAGGCTGCACAGACTTCCGTAGAAATCGTAAACCCCGGGGGTACGGGAATTCCCAGATTGGTCATCTCCGCCAAATTTGCGCCTTTGCCGCCCAGGATATCCCGCATCCCCGCGTCCCCTTCAGCTTTTCCTTCACCAAAGAAAAAAACCTGTTTTCGCTTTGCCATTACGCATTGCCTCCGTTACTTAAATTGTTTCTGTCCTATGGTTTACCGATGTAATGTATCGATATACTGCATCCTGCTCTATCGTGCTATCCCTGATTGTTCCCGCTTCCTTTCCCCGCGTCAAAAACCTGAGCCTCATCTCTACCCATAAAAACATAATCCTGAGCAGTAAGAAAAGAACGGCCATCTATCATACGATACCCATATATAAACGAGCATAACCGAATACTAGTATAGATACTTATTTTGTGCAAGACAGGACGCAGTAACCGGTAAAAGTGCGTTGGCATTGATGTTTGGCAGCCCCGTATCCAACAGGATTGCTGTACCAGGATGCTGCAGGGATCAGATGGGGATCCCCTGTCCGGGGAGATCCGCGGCGCGGCCCAGGTTAGGCTAAAAAGCAATGTTTTCCTGCTTTTCCCCGCCCCGCCGGATAGTACCTTTGAACAGGGCAAAGCCTTTAGACTGGGGGTTGCAGTCTGAATACCGCGGGGCAAAGTCTGAAGACTGTGAGTTGAAGTCTGAAGACTTTAGGGCGGAGTCTCAAGACTTTAGGGCGAAGTCTGAAGACTGTGGAGCAAAGTCTGAAGACTTTAGGGTGAAGTCTCAAGACGTTGGATTGAAGTCTCAAGACTGCGAGGTGAAGTCTCAGGATTTTGAGGCGGAGTCTCAAGACTGCGAGGTGAAGTCTCAGGATTTTGGGTTAGGCCCTCCAGACTTTGCCCTGTTTTTACAACAAAAAGAGGTATTTTTACCCCCCATGAGAACAGCAGGAGGTATTTGGGCGGGACCAGCGGATCCCAGGAGGGAGCCTTTGGAATTGCCCAAGGTGTGTTCCAGGAAGGGGTACGGTACGGGCCGTCCTTTGCATGTGCCAGGCCTTTGCGCATGGACCCACGCAAACCTGACCAGCCGCTTCGTAAAATACCTGCCGGGATCTGTTTACCAGGAACCCCCGGACGGGCTGTCTCCCCGGAATTTCAAAAAAAGGGCTTATTTTATTTGTATCTATAGATA
>JAISOX010000136.1 GCA_031275325.1 Treponema sp. | reverse complement strand
ATCCGCTTGTTCTCTGTCGTCATCCGGTTCTGTACTATCCTGATGAGTACCGGTTCATCCAACGATTGTGCCCTGGCGAACAACTCATACCTATCCCCTTCCCGGTCGCAGACCGTTATCATCTTAACCCCGCAGGGAATATCCGCCGTACTCCGCTCAAGGCTTTCCAACCACCGCCAACTCTCCTTCTCCTCTATCGGGCGCACCTTCTTACTCTCGTGGCTTACCGATTCATCCTTCGGTTCTTCCCGGTTATACCTTGACTGGTCCAGAACCCCCAGAACCACCCCGTCGCAGGTTACCGCCAGGCAGCTATGGATATTGACCCCCAGGGTCTTGTCGCTGACATACCCTATCCCCCGGGTTTTCACGGGGGTGTTGTAGTTTACCCCCGTGGTATCCTGGACGGCCAGAATGGTTCCGCCATATGCGACCATCCGCCGTATCGTTGCTTCCCGGTGCGCTCGGGAGATCTCCTTCCGGTCAAAATTGGCTGTGTGATTGTAATGGTATTACACCCTATGCAAAAAGTTGAGGGGTTGTATTCTCTGCCATTTCGGAATCTGTTCTCCGGCGCGTTCAAGCCACTCATCATCGGCGGCGAATCACTGAAAGCCCCCAAGCAAGGCCCGGGCTTCCATCATGTTACCCAGTTTTTATATGCCCCTGGTCTTCGGGGTTGAACGGATTTTCACCCGTTTCACATCTCCCCGCCCTGTGTGGGAAACGATCTGGCCTACCCTGCTGTTTCCCCCGCAAAACTCGTAGCCGAACCTTTGGTTCGACGGAAACCAAAGGTTCTGAACAACTTTTATTGAAGAAATCAGGATACCATACTTTTGCCACAATTATTCGCCTGTGATGCCGTGGATTGTTATCTTACCAGGCCGGCAGGTATTCCCGGTTCTTCATAAAAAATTGACGGGTCCGTTCCTGCCGGGGATGGATAAAGATCTCCTCCGGCGTTCCGTCTTCCACTGGAATACCGGCGTCAATAAAAATCACCCGGGAAGAAACTTCCCGGACAAAGAGCATTTCGTGGGACACCAGGATCATGGTCATTCCCGCCAAGGCGATCCGCTTTATCACCTCCAGCACCTCCGACACCCACTCGGGATCCAAGGCGCTGGTGGGCTCGTCAAAAAGCATCACTTCCGGATCCACTGCCAATGCTCGGGCGATGCCCACCCGCTGCTGCTGGCCGCCGGAAAGCCGGGAGGGATATTCACCGGCTTTGTCTGCAAGTCCGATGGAGGAAAGGATACTCAAGGCCTTTTCGTCGGCCAAGGCCTTGGGTTGTTTTTTGACCACCAGGAGGCTCTCGGTAACATTTTGCAACACCGTCTTGTTCTTAAAAAGATTGTAATGCTGAAACACCATAGACGACTTGGAACGCAGCCGACACACATCGCTCTTTTTCACCGCCGCAGCGTTAACCCTCGCATCGCCGATGGTAACACTGCCAGTATCAGGCTTTTCCAGCCAGTTGAAGGTTCGTAGCAGCGTCGTTTTTCCGGCGCCGCTCGGCCCGATAATTGAAACTATTTCTCCCTTATTGATGGAAAGACTTATGTCTCGTAACACAGGATTACCGCCAAAGGATTTACTGATATGTTCCAGCCGTATCATGCGGTTAGGCTCCTTTCGTATTTACGGGCCCGCTTCTCGGCCATCCCCAGAAGCCTGCCGACTCCGGTGCAGAGGATCCAGTAGATAATCGACACGACCACGTAGATTTCAAAGAACCGGTAGCCCCGGGAACCGACGATCCGGGCCCGGGCCATGAGATCGATGATCGAAATGGTAAAAACCAGGGATGTTTCTTTGATAAGGGATACCAGGGTGTTTGCCAAGGGGGGAAGAGCGATACCAAATGCCTGGGGGACCACGATCCGTACCAGGGCCTGCCTTACGCTCATGTTGACACTATAGGCCGCCTCAAGCTGCCCCACATCCACCGCGAGGAGGGCGCTACGGATCGTCTCCGACATATAGGCTCCGGCATTAAAGGATAGGGCCACAATCGCAAAGACCATACGGGGTACGCCGTTGACATTGAAACTGGTACCCATATATTCGTTTAGGGCACGGAGGATGAGGGGTATACCGAAGTAGACCAGCATGATCTGTACCAGCGCGGGGGTGCCCCGAATATAGGACACGTAACCCTTGCATACCCCTGATAGGAACCGCACGTTGAAGTACCGCACCAGAGCCACCCCAAAGGCGATGATAAGTCCTATTCCCCCGGCAATAAAGGCAAGGAAAAGGGTTACCGGCAGCGCCGTGAGGATCTCCGGTGTCGATTGGAGCATGAAGGCGGGATCAAAAATTCTTCCCATTCTTTATGCTCCCTTGATCTTAGATGCTACAACTCGGTTACGCACCGGCTTCCAGGGCCTCTCTGGTGGTATAGTCCTTGCCGTAAAAATGTTTCCGCGAAATTTCCCGGAGCTTGCCGTTATCAAGGAGCTGCTTCAGCGCAGCGTCGAATTGGTCCCGAAGCGTTTTACCCTTTTCCGTTTTCGGGAACAGCAGATGGATGGATACCACGGCCCATCCTTCTTCGGAAAGGGGTACCGAATCGATCTTATACCCCAGGGAATCGGCGGTAAGCTGGGTGGTAATAATTGAACTGATGGTGGTATCCACTCTGCCGGTTTCGATATCCGTCAAGGCGTTTGCGATATTGCCGTCGGTATAGACGATTTCGATATTTGCCCCGGTCTGCTTGATATATTCTTCAAGTTGCGTGGTATAAGCGGTTCCCACTCCCGCGGCTACTTTTTTGCCCTCCAGATCCTTTAGGGAACGGATGTCGCTCCGCCCATCTTTGAACACCAGGCTGTAACCGCTCCAGAGATAGGGCACCGTGGACAGGTAATACTTCTCTTCCCGTTCCTTACGCCAGCCGAGGTAGCTGGCAATGAGGTCGAATTCGCCGCCTTCCAAGGCGACGAAGATACCGTCCCATGCGGTGGGTATAAATTCGACTCGATATTCCGGCAAGAGATCGATAATAGCCTTTACCACGGCCATGTCGTACCCCTCGGCTTCCCCCTGTTCGGTTACGTAGTTGTAGGGCGGCATGGCCCCCTCGGTCCCCACCCGAACAAGGGTGGCGCTACCGATGCTCTCTTTCTTAGCCCCAGCGAACAATACTGTTCCCACCAGGAATAACCCCAAAACAATAGAAAAGTTCTTTGTTTTCATAATCCTACTCCTCAAAAATAGTTGTTACGTATATTTAGTAAGTTATCATAATAAAGCTGTGCTGCCTTGTCAACTGTTTTTTATACAGAAGGATAACCATTGGGGGAAAGAAACTGAAAATAAGGCTGACCCTATTTTCTTTCGTTATAAGGTTGTTTAAACATTTGATATTTTGAAACAACCTCAAATGTTTAACTCTATTCAAACCACGCCAGGGTGAAACCAGTATAGTGAAATTCACTACGGGGCAACCTTTCATTTTGATACCCCCTCCCCCACAAAAGATGGATACTGGCAGAAAAACGGAACCCCTCTATATTCCCACTGGGTTGTTATGACGCGCCGAAAACTTTTACCAAAGCCTGATCCAAATCAGCAATGAGGTCCTCCGCATCCTCAAGTCCCAAAGAGAGGCGGATTAGATTAGGCTCGATGTCCACCCGTTTCTGTTCCTCCGGCGTCAATTCTCCATGGGTTGTTTTAGGGGAATTGACGATGAGCGATAGGGCGTCCCCCACATTGACGTGGTAACTCCAGAGTTGTATGGCGTGGAGAAAGGCTTCACTCTGTTCAACCGTTCCCTTAAATCCAAATGAAAAAATAGCCGGTACCCCCTTAGGCAAATACTTCTGCGCCAGCTTGTATGCAGGGCTGGATTCCAGACCTGCATACGGTATCCCCCACTTATGGGCGAGCGCAGCAAGGGCTTCAATATCTGCAACTGCCCCGGTAGGGTTGTTTACCCTGGTGCAGAGAAATCCCGAATCGGTCAAGGCCAAAAGCCCGTCGGCATTTTTGGTATCCTTGAATTCATAGGCTGTAGTCTGGTAGATAGGCGGTGAAACCGCCTGATTATGCAGGGAAGGATCGTAAGCCGCTCTGATTTTGAGGGTATCAAACGTGTAAGCTGAATCTGACATAGCTGTGCTTGGTTCAAGAGCATTAGGTAGGGTTTAGGGACCTGCGTTCCTCCCCCTGCTAAAACGTCCCTGCACTCTGCTCTACTCACCCATCCTATTCTTCACTATACTTACCTCAATGAAATGGTTATGCTCCTCTTTATGTCCCTTCTTGCCGGTAGCAGGAGGGGCGCTTATATTCCTTGGGGGCGTGGTGCTTTTTTCCGGTTGCTATACGTTGAAACAAGGCTTCACCATGCTGGGGTATCTGCACAAAGCAGTCCCCATCGAATCCCTGCTGGAGGAGGATGCTCCTGAAGAACTGGCGAAAAACCAGCGCTTCGTGGACGATATTCAGGATATCCTCCGGTTTGCCACCCAAGAACTGGGACTCAAAAAAAGCGCCAATTACACCCGGTACGTTGCTATTGATCGGGACTACTTGGCAGCGGTGGTTTCCGCCTCTGCTGCGGATTCCTTTGCCCGGTATGAGTGGTGGTTTCCCGTAGTGGGTAAGGTCCCCTATAAAGGGTTTTTTAATCCTGAAGATGCTCGGAAGGAAGCGGAAAAGCTCAAGAAGCAGGGTTTGGACGTGTGGATCCGGCGGGTTGATGCCTTTAGCACTTTGGGCTGGTTTTCAGACCCCCTCTATTCCTATATGCAAACCTATCCCCTCTACCACTTGGCGGACCTGCTTATCCACGAGACTCTGCATGCCACGGTGTATCTCAAAGGGCAGTCCCAGTTTAACGAGGAATTGGCGGAATTCGTGGGTAGTGAAGGAGCGAGGCTTTACATCGAAAGGCGTTTTGGCCGTGATTCGGAGGAATACCAGCGTATGGAGGATGCTGAAAAAGACAGCGCCGCTTACCTAGCCTTCATACAGGGTTTGATTGCCGGCTTGGATGCTGTGTATACCAGCCCTTTAGACCGGGCAGAAAAATTGCAAAAAAAGGAAGCCCTCATCCAGGCCGCGCAAAGCCGGTTTGATGCATCCTATGAAACCTGGTTCCACAGCGATGCATATCGGGGTTTTTCCCATTTGCCGGTGAATAACGGGTATCTGGAACTCTTCCGGCTCTATTACGATGGAGGGGATTATTTCAAGACCCTCTACGAGCGTTCTGGCCGGGATCTTGCCAAGTTTATCGCCGCAGCGAAAACCTTAAAGGCCCAAGGGGATCCGCGGCGTGCATTGGCAGCGGTTCTAGAACAGCAGTGAATAAACGAGTGTAAAGGCTCATTACGTTGGGATACCTGGCTATCCGCATCTTAGGGCGCTTATTAAGGAAGAACCAGGATCGTTCTACAGTAGCTAATATCTTTGGGGCAACCTTAAAGCATAATCCATACGCGTACCCTTATGAGGTTATGGACCGTATCTACTTAGACTGTGATGAAACTATTGAAGTCCGGGATGCCGGTGAGGGACCGGATTCCTGTTTGCGCTCCCAAGAGGAGCGTCCCCGGGAGAAACTCATCAATGCCGGGCCTGATGCGATGTCGGATCAGGAATTGCTTGCCATCCTCCTCAATATGCGTAGGCGGGGCAGCCATACCTTGGCCAAGGAGTTGCTGGAACGCCTCGATCAGGAAAAAGGTATTCCCCCGGTAAAAGAACTATCCCTTTTCCCTGGCATGGGGAAGATCAAGGCCTGTGCCATCGTGGCCATGCTGGAATTCGGCAGACGGCGATGGGGCGCTGCAGGGGTCAGGATCAAGCAACCCCAGGATATTTACCACCTGATTCGCCATCATGCGGACCGTAGACAGGAACGATTCATTTGTCTTTCCCTGAACGGAGCCCATGAGATTCTGGCAGTACGGATCGTAACCATTGGGTTAGTCAACCGGACCATCGTACATCCCCGGGAAGTATTTGCCGACCCTATCCTGGACCGGGCCAGCGCGGTGATTGTGGCCCACAACCATCCTTCCGGTCAGCTTACCCCCTCTCCCGAAGACGATGAAATCACCCTCCGGCTCAAGGCGGCTGCTGAAATTTTAGGCGTACACTTTCTCGATCACCTGATATTTTCTGAAACCGCGTATTTCAGTTACCGTCAAGCGGGCAGGCTCTAGGTTCAGCGCGTCCCTTCGGGGCGTAACACTTCTTCCCGGTCCGCCAAGGTGAGCTCCACTTTGATGGTTTCTCCCCCACGCCGGATTTCTACCGCCACCTTTTCTCCAGGCTTGTTGTCTTCCAGGGCTGAATAGAGATCCGCCAAGGTCTCGGTTTTCATGCCGTCTACAGAGGTAATAATATCTCCCCCCAGATAGATCACACTGGAACCGTACCGTACCGGCTCGCTGCCCTGGCGGATACCTGCCCGATCAGCAAAGCCGGCCCGCTTGGTCCGGGAAACTAAGAGCCCGGTAGATACGGGCAGCTTTGCATACCGGACCAGAGCCGGGAAAAGCTGCACCATGGTTGCGTCAATCCACCCCCGCTTAACCTTGCCATATTCGATGAGTTCCGCCACTACCCGCTTGGCGGTATTCACCGGGACGGCAAATCCGATACCCACCGAACCTCCGGAGGGAGAATAGATCATCGTGTTGATGCCGATCATACGGCCTTGGGTATCCAGCAAGGGCCCTCCTGAATTACCCGGGTTGATAGACGCATCGGTTTGGATCATGTCCCGGATAATATGCTGCTTAGAGGTCTGAATGGGACGGCCTAGCCCTGAAACAATACCCACGGTCAAGGTCCTTTCCAAAGCAAAGGGATTCCCGATAGCCAGCACCTTCTGGCCTACCTTGAGATTCCCGGAATTTCCAAAAGGTATGGTACGCAGTTCCGTACCCCGGGGAGGGTTGAATTTAAGCACCGCGATGTCGTTTTCCGGATCCGTTCCTACCAGGGTTCCCTCAAACTGACTTCCGTCCGCGAGGTTGATAAACACCTTATACGCGTTTTCTACCACATGGTTATTGGTTAATACATAGCCCCGGGTATCAATGATGGATCCTGAACCGGAACCTCCCTCTTGGGGCACTGGTTCTAGGAACCAGTTAATCGCCACCGTTTCAGTGGTGATATTTACCACCGCGCCGTTGAGCCGTTCATAGATGGAGATGTTTTCCCGCTCATCCTCGGTATAAGGCAGAAGATCTGCAGTATTGATCTGGAGGGATTGAAGCTGGCTCGACTGCCGCAGGTCCAGCGGCTCCTTTTCGCGGGAATCCAGCGCTGAGGTAAGGGGAGGGCGATCCTCTTTATGGGGAATCCTCAGCAATCCAAGACCCGCAGCGCCCATAGCCACGATGAGACTGCTTAACCCACAGAACAGTACCACCTGCCCACGGCTGTATAGCTTCATCGATTTTCCTCCTGTCGTATGTTTACCCTTTACGCGAGTTCCAGCACGTTACTTTTGAAACTAGCTTAAATATACCATAAAACAGGATGAAATAAAAGTAAGCGGCGCCGGGTATATCCCTGAGACCCTGCTATGCCGGGAGAACACCGGGGTTCCGTGGAATTTCCTGCTGTCCGGGCCAGCCCCGGACCAGGGTAGATCCAAAAATCCGGCGCCCTTGCGCCTCAGTAGACCTTACCCTGCCTCATTCGTGAAAACCGGATCCCCTTCGGCCAGTTCGGTAAAGGTAATTCGTTGCATCATCCCGTCGGTATTGATATCGAACAGGATGGATCCATCGGGGTTTTCATGTTTTTCCCACCGTACCTGGGTACCGGTGAGGAATTCCTGTACCCAGGGTTCTACGTTATCAGTCTGGATCTCTTTAATGAACACATCCCGCATCTGATTATTACTACAGGAGTTGAATATTTCCCGGACCATCTCGTATCTTTTCATAGGAGCCCCTTTGCGCTTACGCGGTTTCCCGGCTAGGTTGCTTTTTGGGGCAGCCCCGCGATGAGGATCGCATTTTTCACCAGATCCACCCTTTGGAGGGATCCGGAAACCGTGGTTTCTTTGCCCATGATGTCGGTGAAGGTTATGGTATCCCCGCTGACCCTGAGGTCCCTCACGTATTCCGCCAGCATCTGCGGGGAACCCTCAGTTCCCAGCTCATATACGGTAGATAAACACATTAAGGCTGCCCTCCCTGGATGAGTTTCAGGGCTTTGGCGAGTTGTTCATTCCCCTGTTTAAAATCTTCGACCCCCTGGAGGAGGATCCCCGCGGCTTCATCCAGCCCTGCATGGGAGAGGGTGTGGGCCATATCCCCCAGTTCTCCTGCGTGGTGCTGGTTATGATCGAGCATATATTCCATTAAAGCCCGTACTTGGGCCAGATCATGACTGCCCTGGGAATGTTCATGGGGATGCTCGTGGCAGTGGGTGTGGGGATGTTCATGGAGGTGGTTTTCGTGCATAAAAGCTCCTGCTTAATAATGTGGCGAGTCCCTGCCCCTGGCGCGGCTTTAAGGGAACCGGGCAGGACTTGTGAGCCTCCCTCCCTCACCGCGCTTCATGGAACCGGTCCTCTGTATATCGCCTGTCCTATAGGGACGCTCATAGGGTAAGGGATCCCCCTTGAGGATGTCAATTCGGGTATGGGGCTTGTTCGGGAACCGGGCCGGTTCTTGCGGACTATAGTCAGGGGGCCTTTAGTCCGCGGCAGGTCTCCTTGCAACAGCCGTGAGGGGCCATTCTTTTTATGGCCGCGGGGAACCGGCAGCGGACCCTGACGGCCTATTTTGCGGACCGGGTCCTGGAGCCTTTAAGCCGGAAGCGAGAGGCTGGGCAAAACAGTTCTTTCGGGAACCGGTTTTTCATTCTTTTTCATTCTTTTTCCATTGGGCCAAAAAGTAAAAAATCCCAGGATTTTACCCCTCCTTTTGCCCCAGGAACTTGACATTTCTCTCATGGAGATATATACTGATTATTATGCAAGGGCTTGTAAAGAGAGACCCCAGAGGGACTCATAAATATTCTTTATTAGGGGGGGGGGGGGGGGGGGGGGGG
>JAISOX010000111.1 GCA_031275325.1 Treponema sp. | reverse complement strand
TAGATAATATGAAGACATTAACAGTTGCGGAAGTAAAAACCCATTTTTCGGACATACTTTTTCAGGTAAAAAATGGGGAAAAAGTGAAAATATTGTATGGCAAGTCAAAAAAACCTATTGCAATGATAATTCCACTGGAAGATACGAATACATCCAGAAAAATAGGTATTTTGGATGGTATTGCATCATATAAAGAAGATGGTGATGGAAAAATTTCTCTTGAAGAGTTTCTTGGATTATGATATATCTATTAGATACCCATGCATTTATATGGGTAACATTGGAAACAGTCAGGCTAAGCAAAAATGTGAGAGAAATTATTTCAAATAGAGATAATGAAATATTTGTAAGTACAGTAACGTTTTGGGAAATAACATTAAAGGCAAGTATCAAGAAATTAACATTTGAAAAAATTGATATAAAAAATTTTCCAAAATATGCCAAAGAAATGGGATTTACAATTTTAGATCTGAAAGAAACGGAAACGATTACATTTCATGAACTTCCATTAAAAGAAAACCATAAAGATCCATTTGACAGGATGTTAATATGGCAGGCAATAACAAATGAAATGATATTATTAAGTAAGGATGATTTGTTGAAACAATATAAAGAAAATGGATTAAAAATACTATGGTAAAAGGCACACTGCACATATACAGTCCTGTTATGTGCCGCTATGCCGTACCACCAGTTATGTTACTACGCTTATTTTTATCCAATTATTTTAAAATACATTTTTGGTGAAGTTGCATACAACTATTTTATAGTTATTATTGCAATAACATTTAAAAATTATTTTGCCCCCACCTGCAGATCGCCCCATGCCATGCACGGCGGAGGAATTATTTCTGTTTGTCGAATTACTATGCTCACTATATGTCCGATTTCTTTTATTCCACCTTGAATTTTGATACTTCCCGTACCAGTACGTCGATGTTTTCCTTGTTCTGTCCGCTGATCTCGTTGACCCTGTTTACCGCCACATTGATCTGGTCCGCCCTGGCCGCCATTTCGTTCATCCCGTTGGTGATTTCCTGAGTCGCGGTTTCAAGATTCCTGCTTTCCTGGATTACCTGTCTGCTCCCCTCAAGCATCTCCTCCGAGCCGCCTTTTACCATCTGTGTCGCCTCGGTTAACTGACCGATGGCTTCCAGAATCTGCTTGCTACCAGTCTTCTGTTCTTCCATGGCGTTTCTGATGTTCTCTTCCTGTTCCGAAACGGTCTTTACCCCGCTGTCTATAGTCTCGAATTTATTCAGCACCTTTTCGGTGGACTTGCTTATCTTGTCGATGGAGTCTTTGATTTTTTTAAGGACGGCAGCAATGGTCTTGGACTGCTCCCCGGAACTTTCGGCGAGTTTACGGATTTCATCGGCCACCACCGCAAACCCCTTCCCCGACTCCCCGGCGTGGGCCGATTCGATGGCGGCGTTCATGGACAGGAGGTTCGTTTGACTGGCGATGTTTTGCATCACCGCGTTGATCTCCAGAAGTCCTTCGGATTCCCTGGCGATTTCCTGAATGTCCATGACCACTTCTTGAAGACCCGTTCTTCCCGCCTCGGAGGAGTTTATGAGTTCCTGTACATTATCCGTGTTTTTGATCAAGGTTTGGGTAACGGACTGAATATTGGCAAGCATCTCCTCTATGGCCGATGAGGACTGGGCAACGCTGGCGCTTTGGTAGTCCACATGGCCTGAAAGTCTGTCGATGTTTAGGGTGATCTGTTCCATGGTCGCGTTGGTTTCGGTAACGCTGGCGGCCTGATTGGTTACCCGGCCTTTGATGCTCTGGATATGGGCGGTTATTTCGTTAATAGCCGCGGCGGTTTCGGTCATGTTGGAAGCAAGCTCGTCCCCGATATCGAAAAGGGAAACGCTCTGTTGTTTGATAACCCGGATAAGATTTTTGATTTTGTCAAAGCTGAGGTTAAAATATTTGACCATGGCGCCGATCTCGTCTTTGTTCTTTACTTCAAGACGTTTTGTAATATCCCCCTCGCCCTCGGAAATATCTTTTAACATAGCTACCACGGTACGAATAGGGCGGACAATAACCTGTTTGAATATCACAATATTTAACAGTACCGCAATGAGAAGTATAACCAGCGCGATACCGGTGGAAATACGTATTTCAGCGTATATTCTATGGGCGATAGTATCCATTATAGAACTTTCTTCAATCCCGATAAACAGAATGCCGATTATATCCTTGGAATTTTCCCTAAAAAAAGGCTGATACCCGCCAAGGTAGGGTTTCCCCAGAATGGTTACTCCGCCAATAAAGAGCTGACCGGCCTTTACCGTATTGTATGCGGCGTTGGAAGTTCCAAGCATGGTATTAACCGCCCGTTGACCAGAAGTATCCCGAATACTGGTGGTAATCCGTCTATAATCACTGCCTTCCCGCACAAAGATGGTTGCTACGATACCAAGATCCGCTGATATCCGGTCTATCAGATCATACCGTTCATTAAGAGATTGCCCCTGCTCATCCTTCAGCGTTCCATCGGTAAGGGACAAGCTACCATATTCATGGGCAAGCTGATATTGAAACGACACCATATCCCCCCTGATTTTATTTTCCGCCATGATATGCGCCGTTTCCAGACTTATGGTTTTCGTGCTGGAAATACTGGTAATCGCCATAATGAGGATAGCCATGAAAACAAATCCCGAAGATAAACCGGCTATTTGTACCAGAATACTGATACCCGTGTTTTCCGTTTTTTTCATCAATGAGCCTCCTGATGCAGGATCGGCTTTTTGTTTCCGCCCTCATGGAAAGAGCGCAGAAACGAAGGCTCCCAAGGGCCTTTCGTTCCCTCATTTTCTATCTGTACGGCAAAATACGCCGTCTTTCCGCTGTCCCCCAAGTCAAATTCTATCACATCCTTTTCCGTTTGGCGTAAAAAGATTTGTATAAATCATCGGGGTTTGCGGAGGGCGTTTTTCTCCGTAGCAAGGGCGTCTTCCGCCTCCTGACCGAGGGTGTTCAGTTCCTGCACGGCCGCCGGGGGTAGGGCCCATGCGGACTCGTTGGGGCATACACGTTCCATCCAGTCCTGGGCCATTGCTAATTGGCTGTCCCGGGTGGCGGGAAGCCAATCTCGTGTTACTGACATGGTAGTCCTCCGGTTATATAGTTGCCTGAACGCGGGGCGTAGTTGCCTGAACGCGGGGTGCGGTTGCCTGAATACGGGGTGCGGTTGCCTGAATACGGGGTGTAGTTGCCTGAATGCGGGGCGTGTTCGCCTGAATACGGGGTGCGGTTGCCTGAATACGGGGTGTAGTTGCCTGAATAGAGGGTGCGGTTGCCTGAATACGGGGCGTGTTCGCCTGAATGCGGGGTATTCATGCTTTCTCCTTTAGGTACGGTTGTGCCGGAAGTAGTTACCAACGGGGTGATTTTGTTTAAAAATGGGGAAAATGAACAAAGGTTCCGTTTGTTTCCGTAAAAAAGGGACAATTTAGGCATTAGGTACTTGACACGCCGTCTTTTTAATACCGTATAGCCGTGAGCCGGCAAAGCCTGCGGCTTTGCCTCGGAGTTTGCTTCGCAAACTCCACAACGGGGTGAGGGGGCGGGAACAGGCGAAATCTGCGGAATTGCCCCGGGGTTTTGCGGAGCAAAACTCCTCGAGGGGGCTGGCTTTTGGGCTTCGGTTGTCAAGAACATGAAATTATTGTAGTTTATATGGAAAATTGGCGCAATACCCTTTTCCTTAAAACAGTAACACAAGCCTCAAATCCCTCTTACTATATCATTTCATACATTAAGCCTCCAGGGAGCAGGCAGCGTGAAGGGGTACGCCTAACTTGAGGTTTTGAAACAGCCTCTGATACCAGGGGAGGCCGAAAACTCCAAAGAATGGGCGCGATCCATTTAAGGACGGACCCGTTCTTCCGATATTTTACGGCCCTCTTCCCAGACAGCCCGGAAGACTAACCTGCCGTCCATATATAACTCTTCGATTTCCTGACCCTGATCCCTGCGGACAAGCCGTTCCAAGACCCCGTTGAGGTAATTCCGTTCCAGGATACGGTCCCCTGCGCCATCGTAGGCGTATTCAATACGCCGTTCCTCTTCCCCGGATTTCCAGTCCACCGAAGCCAGCCGGTCCCCGTTCCAGGTATTGCGAATCTCCCTCAAAATGGTTCCGGCTTCATCTTGGGCGATCTCCGTTACTATCCGTCCCCGCTCATCAGCGGTGTATACCACTCGATCCCCGGCATGAGCGGTTTCCAAAGAAAAGTCCTGCATGAATTCCGAACCATAGGCCGTACTGGGACTGACAAAAGCCTTTTTTTGTTCTTCCACCGCATCTTGAAGTCCAAAATGGGGAAACTGCAAGCGGGTTAAACCGGCGTCCGTAGCAACCTCCTGATGATACACCCGCTCCACTGCCCGCAGGGCATAGGAACGGCTATACCGGTAATAGTCGCTCAACACCGGTTCGATCTTTTCGCCGGGGGCTTCAGGAGATTCGTCCTCTTCTCCATCAACAGGGGCCGGGGTTTTGAGCCGGGTTTCCGCTCGAATAAGCAGTTGTTGATTATAGAAGTAGGCGGTGATGGTTTCAGTCCCCTCTTCGGCAAAGCGGCGCTCTTCCCTCAGCAGGTTATTTCCATTAAGAAAATCATAGATTTCGATGAACCCGGTAAACCGGGGTTTTTCAGGGGCAGGTGCCGCAGGCTCCTCCTCTGAAGCAGGGGCAGGCTCGCCTGCTTCATCAGGCTCTGTTACGGGAATACGCACCAAAGAGGAAACCAGCATGGTCTTCCCCTGCTCATTCCGGAAGATCCATTGCCGCCGGGATTCCTCTCCTTCTTCATAGAGGGTGTGCAGTTCGATTCGGTATGAAGGCTGGTAATAGGACTGTAAAGGTTCGGGCAGGTCCTGGGCGGCCATGAACTCCACCGAAAGGCAGTATTGATTTCGCAACGCGGCAATCCGGGAGGGAATGCCTTCTAAGATCATACCTGCTGCATTGGAACGATACCAATCCACGGGGAGGGCCTCTCTGGTCAGGGTCATAAGCAAGACCAGCGCCAGCCCATACCCGCTACGCAAGGCCGACAAATTCCAAGGCATAATGGCGGGGATCAAAAGGATGTATATCCGGGTATTTTTCTCCGGTACAGATAAAAATCACCGGCAGTTTGAGTTCCTCTGCCAAGGAAAAAACCACCCCTCCCTTAGCGCTGGAGTCGTATTTGGTTATGATAACCCCGTCGAGAGCGACTGCTTGGTGAAAGGTTGCCGCCTGAACCAGGGCGTTCCTGCCAGTGGTAGCATCCAGGACCAGCCATTTGGTATACCGGGCCCCTGCTGCCTTGGATTCCACTACCCGGTCTATCTTCTTTAATTCCTCCACCAAAGCGGATTTGGTATGCATCCGGCCTGCCGTATCAGCAATGATCAGGTCCCCGCCCCCTGAACGAGCCGCTTCAATCGCATCATAGATCACCGCTGCCGGATCGCCGCCGTGTTTGTGGGCCACTACCCGCACCCCTAAGCGGTCGCCGTGGATTTTAAGCTGATCAATCGCAGCGGCCCGGAAGGTATCCGCTGCCGCGAGGATCGGTCTTTTTTGCTGGGAACGATACCGATCCGCCAATTTAGCCGCGGTAGTGGTTTTTCCCACCCCGTTCACCCCTAATAAGAGGATCACCTGTAAGGTCCCTGCGGGTATATCCAGAGATACCGCTGTGCCTTGTCTTGGCTCTAGGAGCAGGTCTTCCAGCAGTTTGGCTAACCCTTTCCGTACCCCCTCGGCTTCGGCGATCTTTTCTTTTTTACAGAAGGCCCGTAAGGTATCCACTGTCTTGTAAGCCCCTGCAGCTCCAAAATCCCCTTCTACCAGTAGATCCGTCAATTCTTCAAATAATGATTCGGAAACGACATTTTGGATACCAAAAAATTTCTTTAAGCGTTGGGCAAAGCTTCCCATGGTCAATCCTTCTTTATCTCTTCTACTACTACGGTTTTACGAGGAAGGCCGCGCCTTCACCACTGGTCCTGATATAACGGAATATACGGTAGAAAGTTTCAGCTAAAGCTACACCTGCGGCGATATTTATTCCCATGGAAATATAATACCGGCTCAGGGCCCCATCGTACAAATCAGGATTCCCCGTTCTATTGTAGGCGCTTATATGAGCAGTGGCTATGCCGTATACGACAAAGGCCACGGGTAAGGCAATCCAGAATCTTCCATAGGCACTATACAGGCGCCTTCGGGATTTGTCTACCCGTTGTTCCTCCGCGCTGTGGCTTGGTTTGGGGTTTAACGTCAGGGAGGCCGGACTTGTTTTGGCTTGTTCCTGTTCCTGGATGATTACCGATGCCACCTTTCCTTCAGGGGTTTCAACCTGGAAATGTTCCAATGCAGGGAGGGGTATTTCTACCGGTAAAGGGGTCTCTCCCCGGTAGAGGGCCCCTTGATACACCTTGGCTTCCCCGGGAACCGCTATAGTAAGGGACCTTTGACTCAAAGGTTGTAAATTGATATACAACTCTGCGAGCTCCCCTTCAGTAAGGTCCAAAGACATGCTCAGAGGCTTATAAGTATCCGCAAAGCTCTCAATCTCTACTGAACCAGGGGGATATTCCCGGGGACCTACTTCACCCCGGCCTGCGAAAGAACCGTCTACCAAAAGGATGGCATCTTCCGGCTTGGTATGTACCAAAAGGGACGCAGGCGGCGCTTCAGAAACCACTGCTACAAGCCTGTTGGCCAATTCATCCACTGCCTGGACCATATCTTCGCTGGAAAAAATACTGCTGTCCTCATACTGAAAGGAACCGGTATACAGGGTATAGAGTTTCACCCTGATATATAAGCGGCCGTGAAATGCCGCAATAGTCCCTGCAAGAAAAGCGTCGGCCTTTTGGCTGACACAAAACCGGTATTCTCCTCCAGGCTTGGGCGGCAATGGAAAGATCCCTTTCACGGTATCATCGGAAAACTTAAAAACCGGTCTCTCCGCAATAAGCGGTACTTCTGCTTCAGCCTTATCCAGGGCTTCTTCAAGTTTCTGAATATCCTGCTCAAGGGTCTTGAGGGTCTTGCGATATTTCCACGGAGGATCCCCTCCAAAGAGGAGCTTGTCCCGTTCTTCCCGTTTTGCCACCAGTGTTTTAGCCGCTGCAGCCTGGGACTTGGACCACGCGTAATGGGTATAATAGAGGTATTCTTCAGCAGGCCGGATCCGGTGATCCACTTTTTTCAAGGCTTCTACAAGGTTTCGGGTCATAACTTCCCCTAAAAGCTGCTGAGAATCGGGAAGGGAAGAAACATCCAAGGCAGTTACCGACAAAACCCATTCCTTGTTCTGCGTTGGGGGAGGCTCCCCGGCATCGGTCTTGCCCAGCCCTTGAACTTGTCCGCATACAAGCCAAGAAAAGGGAATAAGCAAAAAACAAGCCATCTTCAGCACCAGCATTTTTCTCAATGAGGCCCCTTCACCCTAGACCTGGGAATTCCAGGCAAAACGCAAGTACTCTTCGATAAACAGATCGATATCCCCATCCATGACCGCTTGTATATTACCGCTCTCTGCCTTGGTACGGTAATCCTTAACCATGGTATAGGGTTGGAAGACGTAAGAACGGATCTGATTCCCCCAAGAAATATCCTTTTTTTCCTGGGCAAACTTTTCATGTTCCTTTTCTTTTTCCTGCCGGTAATAGGTATAGAGCCGGGCTTTGAGGATACTCATGGCAATGGCCCGGTTTTTGATCTGGCTCCGCTCATTTTGGCAGGCTACCACGATTCCCGTGGGAAGGTGGGTAAACCGGACCGCGCTGTCCGTCTTGTTAATATGCTGCCCCCCAGCCCCCCCTGAACGGTAGGTATCCACCCGGAGATCTTCCGGTCTAATGATTACTTCTACAGAATCGTCAATCACCGGGAAAATGTATGCTGAAGCAAAGGAAGTATGCCGCTTAGCATTAGCGTCAAAGGGAGAAATCCGGACCAGCCGGTGTACCCCGGACTCGCCTTTGAGGTAACCGTAGGCATAATCCCCTTCGATCCGGGCAGTAGCGGACTTGATACCCCCTTCTGCTTCCAAATGATCCACCTCTTCTATGGAAAATCCCTTTCGCTCCGCCCAGCGGAGGTACATACGGTAGAGCATCTGAGACCAGTCACAGGCTTCAGTACCTCCTGCACCGGAATGAATGGTGAGGAAACAGCCGTTTTTATCCACCTCTCCGCCCATGAGTTCAAAAGTATGCTGTTTTTTATATCGAGCGCTGAGTCCCGTTAGGGTAGTTTCGATTTCCTCATCCTGAGACTCGTCTTGGGCTTCTACGGCTAGTTCGTAGAGTACTACCAGATCATCGATCGCCATCCGCAGGCTTTTCCACGGTTCATACCGGCCCTTGAGGGTCTTGAGTTCCCCCATGAGTTTTTCCGCCTGCCCTGGATCGTTCCAAAAATCCGGATCCGCCGCTTTTTTTTCCAGTTCTCCTATACGCTGTACAAAGGAAGCGTCCTCAAAGACGCCTCCAGGTTTCATAGATTTGAGCCCTCAAACTTTCAATAGGAGCGCCTAATTCAGATAACAACATAGCACCTTCCTTTAATTCCTGCTACAGCGGGTTTATACCGGCAAGCCTACTGCTCCGATAATTCCGCAAGGGGGATGGGCTTGGGGGAATCATTTTCACCTTCAACCCGGGCAAACTCTTCCATAAGTTCTTTACCCCTTCTGGAGAGTTTAGTAGGGATATGAATCATGAGTTTGATGTAGAGGTTACCCCGCCTTCCCCCAGGGCCTGCGGGAATCCCTTCATCCCGGATCCTGAGCATTTTACCATTCTGGATTCCCGGAGGCACTTTTACTTTAATGGTTTTCCCGTCTAAGGTCATAACGTGAATATCCGCTCCTAAGGCTGCTTGGCTTATGGAAATAGGGACCGCACAATACAGGTCCATCTCTTGACGTTCAAAATATTCGTGGGGTTTAACCCGGAAGAACACATAGAGGTCTCCTGGAGGACCTCCATTGGGACCAGTATCTCCCTGCCGGGGGATAAGCACCCGCTTGCCGTTTTCTACCCCTGGAGGCACGGTAACCATGATCTTTTGGCGTTTCTTTTGAGTCCCAGCACCATTACATTCCTTACAGGGATGTTCGATAATATACCCTTCCCCTCCACAGGTTGGACACGTAGAGGCTACGGAAAAAAAGCCCTGACTATGGCGCACCTGCCCGGAACCGCCACAGGTGGAACAGACCTTTTTGCCCGTACCGCTGGAGGCCCCGGTTCCCTTACAGACCGGACAAGCCTCATTCCGAGAGTACTGGATCTCTACTTTAGTACCAAATACCGCATCTTTAAAAGATATATCCACGTCATAGCGAAGATTGGCCCCCTGCCGGACCCCATTGCCGCTGGAGGAACGACGGCCGCTGCCGCCAAAAAAGGTATCGAATATACTGGAAAAATCCCCAAAAAGATCCCCAAAGTCGCGGAATGCCGATGAAAAATCCTGCTGCCCCCCCATGCCTTCAACCCCAGCAAAACCAAATTGATCGTAGGCGGCTTTTTTCTGATCATCCGAAAGAATTTCGTATGCTTCGGTAGCTTCCTTAAATTTCTCTTCCGCTTCTTTGTTGCCTTGGTTCTTATCCGGGTGATATTGAATGGCCAGCTTCCGGTATGCCTTCTTTATATCGTCTTTGGTAGCGCCCTTCTGTACCCCCAGGACTTCGTAGTAATCACGCTTTGCCACAATAACACCCTTTTCACCTTAGTAAACTTCATTACAATTCCCTTAATTCCCTGATTTTACCCGACACAAGAATTGCACATGAAGGCCTTGCTATTTGTCATCCACCACTTCGTAATCCACGTCTTCGGCTCGCTTGGTCTGGTCAGCGCTATCCTGAGCGGAACCGCTTCCTGCAGGATTAGAACCGGCCTGCTGCCCTGGCTGAGCCCCGGTCTGCTTGTATACTTCTTCTGCAATCTTGTAGGATACCTGTTTCAGGGCTTCGGTTTTATCCCGGATGGCCTGAACCTCGGCCCCTTCCAAGGCCCGCTTGAGATCTGCAATGGCTTCCTCTGCCTTGGCCTTATCCGCAGCATTGATCTTATCCCCCAGATCCTTGATGTTCTTCTCGGTACTGTAGATCATGGTGTCCGCTTCGTTCCGGACTTCCGCTCGCTCCCGTTCCTTTCGATCTTCTTCCGCGTGGAGTTCCGCTTCCTTAACCATACGGTCAATGTCAGCGTCTGAAAGCCCTGAAGAACTTTCAATACGGATCTTCTGTTCCTTACCGGTCCCTAAATCTTTGGCAGATACATGGACAATACCATTGGCGTCAATATCAAAGGCCACCTCTATTTGGGGTATACCCCGAGGCGCAGGAGGGATGCCTACCAGATCAAACCGGCCCAAGGTACGGTTCTGATTCGCCATTTCCCGCTCCCCTTGAAGTACTTGGATAGAAACCGCGGTCTGACCGTCCGCAGCAGTAGAGAAGATCTGGCTCTTCCTGGTGGGGATGGTGGTATTCCGGGGAATGAGCTTGGTCATCACCCCTCCCAAGGTCTCAATCCCCAAGGAGAGGGGGGTTACATCCAGGAGCAGCACGTCTTTGACATCTCCTCCCAAGATACCTCCCTGGATTGCCGCGCCGATGGCCACTGCCTCGTCAGGGTTGACCCCTTTATTGGGTTCTTTCCTGAAGAGATCCTTGACGATCTGCTGTACCGCAGGGATCCGGGTAGAACCGCCCACCAGGATGATCTCGTCAATCTGGTCTGCAGTGAGTCCCGCATCAGCGAGGGCCTTTTTGCAGGGTTCTTTGGATCGTTCCAGGAGATCCGCGACCATCTGTTCAAATTTCGCCCGGGTAAGGGTTTTCTGCAAATGCTTAGGCCCTGATTGATCCGCGGTAATAAAGGGCAGGTTCACCTCAGTGGTCTGCATGGCAGAAAGCTCGATCTTGGCCTTCTCCGCAGCTTCCCGGAGACGCTGCAACGCCATACGATCTTGCCCAAGGTCTATAGTAGTATCTTTCTTAAATTCGGCAATGAGCCATTCCATGATCCGGCGATCAAAATCATCCCCTCCCAGGTGGGTGTCCCCATTGGTGGACTTCACTTCAAAGACCCCTTCCCCCAGTTCCAGAATGGAAATATCGAAAGTACCGCCTCCCAGATCGTATACCGCGATGGTTTTTTCCTTTTTTTGATCCTTGTTAAAGCCGAAAGCCAAAGACGCGGCAGTAGGTTCGTTGATGATACGCTTAACTTCAAGTCCTGCAATCTTCCCTGCATCCTTGGTAGCCTGCCGTTGAGCGTCGTTGAAGTAGGCCGGCACGGTGATTACCGCTTCGGTAACCGCTTCCCCCAGGTAATCTTCCGCGGTTTTTTTCATTTTTTGCAAAACAAAGGCGGATATTTCTTGGGGAGAATACTTTTTCCCGTCAATATCCACCCGTACATCATCCCCCTGTTCTACCACTCGATAGGGGACCAGTTTCATTTCATTGCTCACTTCAGAATACCGGCGCCCCATGAACCGTTTAATAGAATAAATCGTATTCTCAGGGTTCGTGATCATCTGGTTTTTTGCGGGTTGACCGATCACCCGTTCACCTTTACTGGTGAAACCGACAATAGAAGGGGTGGTCCGTCCACCCTCAGAATTCTGAATAACGATAGGTTCACCCCCCTCAAGCACGGATACGCATGAGTTAGTGGTTCCCAGATCGATTCCAATTATTTTACCCATATATGATAAACTCCTTGACCCATTTTTTCTATATTTTTCTATAAAAATAGAAAAATATAAGTATGCTATCTTAAATAAATATACTAAAAAATCACCTGGTTGCGATCATACGCCCCCTATCCTGTATAATTATGAGGGATTTTCCCCTGCTTCCGCATCTTCGTTAGGGTCGGCTCTTCCCGGTTCCCTGCCGCTCCCCGGCTGCTCAGGCATCAAGACCTTTACCTTGGCGCTCCTGACGATCCGGTCCTTTAAGAGGTATCCTTTAATGAAATCTTCCTTTACCACCGGCTCGGTTATATCTGGAGACTTCTCCATCATGATCGCTTCATGCCGATTGGGATCAAAGGATTCTCCTGTGGAATCGTACCGTTTAAGTCCCCACTTGTTCTCCAACTGAGAAGACAGGCGCTTTTCTATCATACTGATCCCCTCGTAAAAGACGGTGAAGTCCGCAGCCCCCTTCTGGGAGGCGTCTGCCGCTTTGATGGCCCGCTCAAAATCATCAATGATGGGGATGAGGTCTAAAAGCAAGCTCTGATTGGCAAAATCAATGGCTTCCTGTTTCTCCCGGTTCATACGCTTACGGAAATTCTCAAATTCTGCGGCTTTGCGTAGATACTGATCTTTAAGCTCCGCGATCTGCGCTTCCGCATCTTTGAGTTTTTCCTCCGGGGTAAGGTTCTCAGTTGGTTCTACAGGCCCTTGTTCGTCCTGAGCCTGCTCAGGTTCAGGGGTAAGGGGATGGGGGGAGGCTTTGGAGGTTTCCGTTACCTCTTCTGAATGCTGATTTTCTTCTGGATGAGGGCAATTTTCTGTTGACATACAATTCACACCTTTTTATGAATTCTGGATACTTGATGCAGCCTGGTGAAACATATACACCCTAAACATGCTATTCATGGGCTTAAAACCCAAGGCTCTTTAAGTCTCTCAGATTACTACTCATTAAAAACATACTTAACCAGCGCTATAAAGGTCAAGAAAATTTTGTTACCCCCTCGTAGAAACCCGCTGAAGGGCAGGCAGCGGTTTCCTCATGAAGCACATAGGGGCGGGGTATCGAAAGCCTTCGCTATAGGGCTGAGCCGGATCATATAACAAGAAGGGTTCCGGAGAGGATGGTCATGAGGCAGACATGATCCGGTAATGCCCTTCAGGGGTTGGAGGTGATCCCCAAAGTATCATAACCCGCAACATTGGGGGTCCCGAATGAAGCATTGGGGGTCCCGAATAAGGCATTGGGGGTTCCCGCGGAACGATCCAGACCTTGGCAGGCTCAATTGTATAGGGAAGGCCGAGAGGCCCCCAGCCGCGTTTTCGAGGGTTTATCCTGTACTTAAAGCGCATACCCTAGCATTATCTTAGGAAGCATATATATAATGATCCCATGATTCTATACGATCCAGATCTCATACAAGCCTATACAGATTACGGTATCATGCTCCCGATTTCCCCTGCCCGGGCGCCGCGGATCATTGATTTTCTTACCCAGACCGGAGTCTTGGATACCCATCCGCTCAAACCTGTTTTGGATTGCCCCGGAGCCCGCCGCCTTTTAGGGGAGTCCCCAGGGCCCCTCATAAACCGGGCGGATCTGGAACGGGTCCATCAAAAGGAGTTCGTCGCTGCGCTGTACCAAGAGGGCCCGGAAGGTTCCCAAGGACTGGTGAAAGCCCTCCTCAAGACCTATGAGCTTATAGACAGCCAGGGGCGGCCCCACCGTTATGAGCCGGATCGGGCAGTGAAACCCTTGGCCGCGTTGTTTCACCTTACCCTAGCCCAGGTTGAAGGCACCTACCTAGCGTGCCGGCTTGCCCTCAAGCAGGAGGGCCCTACGCCGGGGTTCTGTTATTATCTGGGCGGGGGTATGCATCATGCCCGGTATGACCACGGGGCAGGGTTTTGTCTTATCCATGATATGATGATTGCGGCTCGGAAATTGCAGGCTGAAAACCAGGTCCAACGGATCTGGATTATAGACCTGGATGCGCATAAAGGGTGTGGTACTGCAGAACTGGTACATTTTTCCCGAATCCCCGGGGCTCTGGGAGGGAATCAAGACGCTGCAAAGGCGCTTGAGATCAGTACCCTTTCCATACACATGGCCCAAGGATGGCCCTTGGATGAGGAAACCTTGCACGCCGCGCCCCTAGGACGGGCCCCCTGGATTAAGGGAGATGTGGAGATCGATATCGAAGCGGGAGCAGAGGATACCTATGTGCCGGAATTACAGAAGGGTTTAGAACTGCTGGAGAAACGCTCCCAAAACCTGCAGCCAGACCTGGCCATAGTGGTTGACGGGTCCGACCCTTATGAACATGATGAGCTCCCTTCCAGCAGTCTCCTCCGCCTGAGCCTGGACTGCTGTATTGAACGGGACCGGCTCGTCTATCAGTACCTCCGAGAACGGGGGATTCCCTCTGCCTGGATCATGGCGGGCGGTTATGGGGAACGGGCTTGGGAACCGAATGGGTACTTTTTGCGGACCTTGCCGGATGCATGAGGGGCCCTTGCTTCGGGCACTACGCCAGTTTATCCAGCAGGAGCTTCCTGAATCGCGCTATGGCTTTGGAATCCGGTTCTAAGGCTAAGGCGGCGTCACAATCCGCGAGCGATTGGGGAAGGTCATCCAGGTGATAATACGCCTGCCCTCGGCGATAGTAACAAAATGCCTGATAGGGGTTTATCTTGAGGGATAGGGTAAAATCCTCAATGGCATCCAGGTACTGCTGCAGAACCGTTTTGACTATACCCCGAAAATAAACGGCTTTATAGGATTCACGGTCCAATGCTAAAGAACGGGTAAAATCCTCAATAGCGTCGTCATATTGGGATTGGGCGAAACTAGCCATGCCCCGGTGTTTATAAATAAGGGACGCGATGGTATTTTCAGGCTCCAGGTTCAGAATAGCGGTGTATAAGGTAATTGCCTCTGTAAACCGATGCTCGTTATGAGCATACAGGGCCGTAAGCAGAAGCTCATCAATCGAATTACTGTCCGGAGAGTCCTGGGATGCTGCAGCAAGCAAGGCTTCATCTCTCGAGATTTCCTTGTGGCGGCTCTGAAGGGGCTTGTCCGGTTTTTCATTGGCAAAGAGGGGGGTATCAATGGATGCTTCAATTTTCTTAAAAAAAGAATCCCGCCGTTTTTCCAACTCCCCGTTGAGCCGCCGCTGATAGGTCCTGACTTCCTGAAAAATCGTATCTGCCAAGGAAAGGCTGGCATTAAGGGCCGCTAATTTACGTTTCATCGGTTCATCAAAGGGGGTAAATGCAGCTTTATACACCAGTTCATGTTCCACTTCAGCCCAGGCATCCTGGAGAATAGTACGAATTTGAATCTCTACTACATCCAATCCGCAGGCCCCTCGTTTTTTTATAAGGACCTCAGGAATTTTTATCAAGAAATGAATGGATTCATAACCGAATTCTTTGAAAGAATAATTAGAACCCTTTCGTTCTACCTCAATAACTTCAAAGTTCGCTTTTACACACCCCTCAACGAGGATGAGATCTTCAAAAAAAGGGCATACAATCCTGATACCGATTACATCGGTAATACCCAAAGATTGGGAACAGGACGAATCTTTTTGAAGCAGTTTGATGTATTTTTTATAATAACTCTCAAATTCCTTGACCCGGCCTTTGACTACCGGACGGGACGGAAGAAATTTAAGCTTTTCCTCAAGGGTGGTTTCCATATCCTTGGCAATGAAACTCCTTACCAAGGCATACCCTTCATAGGCTTGCCGGAGCGTAGTCTGATCGGGAATTGTGGGATTATACATCCTGCGGCCCAGTTTCCTATAGGAAAAAATCAAAGGCCACCTAAAAAAACGCTAAGCATTCTCAGGTAGCCTTTGATTCCTAGAACTACGGTAAGCTAACCACTTACCTCACAATCAACCCTATTCTTCCTCGCCGCCACCGGCTCCCTCAGTAGGAGTAAAGGTAGTTTCGGTAGCCTGCCGCTGATTATCCAGATACCGCTGAATTTGAGCTTGACCAAGCTGCTGCAATTCTCTCGTCTTCCGTGCAGTCTCCCGATCCTGGATAATATTCCAGAGCGCCTCATCCTCAATATCCCGTTCAGTATCAAGAACCGCCTGATCGTAGATGAGTTTGACATCCTTGAAATAACCGATAAAATCTCCGCCGGGGCTAGAGGCATTCCGCTGAATGAGGAATCCGCCGAACTTTACAAAAGGCGTTGAATCAGGATAGATGGGGTACAGCCGTAATTCCCGATTCCGAACATTCTGCACGTATGCAGGATTCTCCCACCGGAGTTCTCCCCAACCTTCAAAGTTAAGATAACCCATGAAGAAGGTCTTTTCGTTCCCTTTGTCATCAATCAGGATCACCGAAAGGGCATGGGGAAAATTGAGTCCATAGGCATTTACTGCTATTGACTTAATGGTTCCTACGTTTTTGACCACCCCTAAACCACCGGTAGGTTTACCTTCATCATCAGGCTCACCTTCAAAGCGGCTAGGACCCGTAACCCCGGATGCTCCTTCAGCAGGTTCGATATTTCCATCGTCATCAATGGTTGCCGGAGGTTCAAACGCGGGAATGTCAAAGGGAGGCTTCACAATGGCCCAGGAGTTAAAGGGCTCCACTGGGAAGTGGATACGAACACCCATCACCTTTTCCCATTCTTTAGAAGGGGCCTCTTTAGTATAACTGAGATGCTTGGTAGTAACATTCTGCGAAGAAGATGCAAATACCACATCCCATCTTTCTATAGCTAAAGAAGATTTCATCTCTACCCTTTGCCGGGCGGTGAAGTTGCTAGTGGCCTCATTGGTAAAGTCCATCAAGGTCGCACGGTTTTGAGTGGGCACGTCATTTTGATCGGGAACAATATCAGCCGTTAATTTCGAGAAATCAATAAGCACCGACTCCTCAGCAAACACCGATCCCATCACCAACAACGTGACGACGACAAGAATGAAGATACGTTTCATTCACAGCTCCTTTCAATTGTCTGTAATTCTAACATACTAGTTATTAACAAGTATACAAAATATAATTTATTTGTCAACGGCTTTTTACCGCAATTTCTGCAATATGGATAAATTTTAAAAGAATTATTTGAGGCCGGTTTAAAGGTCAACTTATGGCTCTGCTTCATTGATCCCCTGCTTCACCGGTTTGCATGACCGGTACCTCATGGCCGTAGATAAAAAGCTTGACCCCTTGTACTGAAGGAAAATTCCGCTGGATTCCCTGTTGAAGCGTATCCAGACCCCAAAAGACATCCCTCTTCAGGGCTTCTAAAGGGGGTAAGGCAGCGGTTTCCGAAAGATCTATATATACCACCGCATCCCGGTATAATAATGAACGAAGCCGGGTCTCTCTTGGAAACAAGGGCAGGGAATCCGGTACAATCGGTCCGAGGAGGATCTCTTCCACATAGCGTCTGAGGGCAATTTCTTCTGTGGGGGATCGGGAAAGCATACGGTTTTCTACCACTGGTTTTCCGTCCCCCAAGGTATAAAATATAAAGGTCCGTCTCACCTGGCTCATTTGCCGGAATTGGATGAAGGTGAAGATGCCCAGCAGGATCAGGTAAACCAAACGCCGAATATACGATTTTACCCTAAAACCGCCTTTTTTTGTCCTGTTTCTCGTACCACTACTTACCATGCCCATTCTTTTCATTCGATTATTAGACTTGTTCGACCACCCGGCGGGTTGTCGCGGACTAAAGTCCGTTTCAAGCCATGCAATTTTTTGCCAACGAACCGTTGGTTCACCGGCTGCGAAATTGACGTATTTTTTAGCGGAATTTGTTCAGAAACTGAAGGCTCCGAACAACGCTGTTGTATCTGGGGACCCTTCATCCCTACAACCCTTCAAACTCATCCACAAAATCCATAATACCCTTATATAAGGCTTCTGAAAAGTGCTGCAAATAGGTTTCATCGGTCAAAAGCGTGGCATCCCGCTCATTGCTCAGAAAGCCTAACTCGACCAAGACCGAAGGCATCCGCACATTCCGTACTACAAACCACTCCTCTGCCTTGATACCCCGGGAAGGAAAAGAGCTGCCTAGGGTTTCATCAAACCGTTTCATAATAGATTCAGCTATCCTGATACTTTCAGAGGTGAATTCCTCCTCAAGCATAGCATTAAGAATGGGAACCACCTCTTGGGCATCCTGGTATTTTGACTGGTCGATGACGGTCCGCCGGTACTCGGGATTGAGGTACCACACCTCATAGCCCCTGACATGTTTATTGAAAGATGCATTAGCATGGATGGAAATGAATACCGTGGCTTCGTTGTCTTTCAGGGGAATCCCATTGGCTATGGCTACCCGCTCATCTAAACTGATAAAGGTATCCTGGTCCCGGGTTAATAAGACCTGTTTATCTGGAAACCCCCGGGCAAGCCGGCTATGGAGGTCCTTGGAAACCTTGAGGACTATGTCTTTTTCCGCCACCCGCAAGGATTTTCCATCAATAGTATGGTTTCCCACTGCTCCGGTATCTTTACCTCCATGACCAGGATCCACAATAATCGCGGCAATACGAAACTGGACCGGCGCTTCCTGGGGAAGATCGTCTTCCAGGGCCTTACTGAGGGCGCTCACAAAGGCTTGGGGAAACTGCAGCGTTCCTTGTTCAAGAAAAGGGGAGGGCAGGGAGCGTATTTCCTTGCCGTTAAGTACAACCAGACCTGTTTCGCCGGGCATCCCAACCCGGAAAGATACGTACTGATCTGCCCATGAAAAGATCCCGGCCTGGAAAAAGGGATCCCAGCGGAATGCGGCCGCATTTCCTGGGGAACCGAGGTTTTGGAGGGTTTCATCTAAGGTGAGGGCCTTCTCATCCCCAAAGCCCACTATTTGTGCGGACAGAAAGAGCATGTTGGAAAACAAGAGACCTATCAAGAAACGCCGGTTATGCATCAATTCTATTACCCACAGAAAGCCTTTTCATGCAACTTGAAGAAGCATTGAACCAATCACTGTTACCACAGGAACCGTGAGTAGTTAGGCGGGTAAGGGCGATCCACACCTCGGAACCCTTGACACTATCGAAACTAACCAGGTTTCAGAAGATCCTGCCCTTGTACCCTCGCCATTAATTACCACCCGCCCAGGGATGTACCGGTTCTTTCTTCAAAAAGAATGGAACGGTACCAGGGTATCTACCATATATGCCGCCCCCTGATACCCTCCCCGGATAAGGGCTGCCCAAAAACTGCGGCCCAGAACCAGGGTTCTTGGTTCCCGGATCTTAGCCGGGACAGATGCCCCGGCTTCCCACAGGGGAAGGGGAAACCCGGTGATTGCCCGGACCGCTTCAAGGCTTTCTTGCAGGGTCCTCCCGGTATAATCCCGTAAATCTGATTCGATCAAGGGCTGGAACCGAAGGAGCACCACTTGGGGCATTTCAAGGGACTCCTTAATCCTTGTCGGCTCATATTCCGGCTCCGGGAAAGTGGCCAGGAGGGAAGCGAGGGATTCGGGAATGGTAAAAGCCGCAGGGGGAAATGCTTGGTCCCTTGCACCAGAAGCGAGGAATTGCCTGGTTTCAGTATCCGGCGCCTCAAGGCGGATCAAGACCGCACGAACAGCCTGTTCCGCTGCGTTTACCGCGGCTTTCCGTGTAGGAGCTGCGCTAATAATATTCCCGCACTTGCTTACGTTGTTTTCAGGAAACTGGACACGGGTTCCCGGCTCAATCCGGAGGAACAGATCTCGTACGTATGCAAGGGATTTGGCCTCTTCAATGCCTTGCATACTCCGAACCTTTCCAGGTATGGAAATAAACGCCCGCTCCGCGCTGGTCCACTGACGGATCGGCTCAAGCCCTTTGGGAGGCCTCCCTAAAGCGATCTGGATGGCTCCCTGGGTAACTTCCACCCCTGATGAGTAGGGGTAGGTCCAACCTGACATGTACCCTCCGGAAAGTCGGGCTGCAATTTCCCCTATCATAGGGCCCTGGGAAGTGAGTTTCATATCTCCTTTCGCGGCTCCATTGGTGATACCTAATGCTCTGATCCCGGCTCTAAAGACCGCAAGGATGGATTCAGTCATGGCGGCGTTCAGGGTGGTGGGCATAGTATGACCCATTTCAATGAAATACGGAGGGAAGAAGATATGCCGGTCCGCTAAGCCGTAGATACGGATCTCCCCTTGGTATACCAAGGCGTCTACCGAAAATTCCGGCCCGTCCATGTATGCTTCCAAAATAACCCGATTGGTTCGGGAGAATCTCAGGGCATCGGCCACCGCAGAACCGAGCATTTCAGGGCGGTCAACCTTGCAGCAACCCCGGGCGCCCATATTGTCTACAGGCTTGACCACCAGAGGATACCCAAAAGGAGGGGAAAACTCCGGATCCGGTACCGCTTCCACCACCACAAATGCAGGCGAAGGGAGTCCTGCCGCTTCAAAGCACCGGCGCATCCGTTCCTTGTCCGAGGCATTGAGGGCAGCCTCATAGGGGATTCCAGGAAGCCCTAATTGGGCTGCAACCCAGGCGACTGTGGCAGAAAAATCGGTTCCTGCGGTCATGATCCCATTCAATCCTCCCTGGACTTTAAGGGAAGTTCCCAAGGCTGCAATGCCTTCCTTGTCTTTTAAATCAATCCGCTCAAATCGATCTGCTAAGGAGACGCAGGGAGCATGAGGATCCGCATCCACCACCACGGTTTCAAGCCCCAATGCCTTGGCAATTCTGATAGCAGGTCCCTGCATCACCCCTGCCCCCAGGATCATTAATCGTTCTTGCATATCATCTCCCACCTGCTGATTTCGCGACGGCCCCTTCTTTGACCGCCGGTTTTTTGACTGCATACACCTCGAAGGTATCTCCAAGATGCAATATATGGCTTATCCATAAGCATAAACCATATACCATACTGTTTTTTTTCCAAACTTCACCAAAAAGCCTTCCTATTAAAGGAAACCGTTCAGGATGATGTCCAGAAATAACGACCTTTTTGAGCTTAAACCCAAAACGTTTGAGAATGCTCCCTGTCCGGGAAGGCTGCCAAAGGGTCCAATGATCCGGCGGACTTTGTTCCAGGAAACCTTGGAAGGACTTGCGGCCGGATATACCAGAACCAGAAGGGGTGGAAAAGGCCAATACCCCGCCAGGTTTGAGGAGCTGGTACAGCTCTGTCAATACGGCTCCAGGTCTTTCAAAATGTTCCAGCACATACCACAGAGAGATGAGGTCAAACCCTGGAGCCCTTACCGCTTCAGGCACCGGGGTTTCCGGGAAAAAACCCCGGAATGCAGGAATGTGCAGTTCATCCCGCACATACCGGACCGCATCTTCCGCGGGGTCCATACCAAAAGGCAAAAACCCTTCTTCCCGAGCCGCAACCAGGAAAGGTCCATAGGCGCAACCTATATCCAGGAGCCGGGCTGGGGTCTTGGAAGGATCCTCCCCTCGGTTTCTTTTGGATCGATAGAGTATCTGCTTACTGTAACGAAGCCGTTTTTTTCCATACTGTATCAGATTCGGAAAATCTTCCAGGTAGGTTTTGCCGTATTGCTGTTTATAAAATGAAAAAAAATAATCCCCCTCATATTCCACGGGAGGCAACGTGGAACGGAGGAGGTACACCATACCACAGCGCCGGCACCGCCGGTAGGTCCGATCCGGAAACCGGGCACAGACCGGATCCTGAGCAGGGATGGTACCACCGCAGACCGGACAGGCTGCAGGTACCCGGAAGGTATAGCGGTTCACCAGATCACCCAGCCCTTGAGGGGCAGTATCTGCATCTTCTGGCGGATTAAGCCCATACCGTGCCCGGATCCGCTCGCAGCGATCCCTCAAAGACGTAAGAGCTTCATCATTGAGACGAAGGGATTTCCGGTTCTTGGGGTGCTGCGTATCAAGAACTGCCTGGGTATAGAGGATGCGTCGTAAACGGTGCGCTCCCTTTTCCCCGATACCCGCGGACATAAATCCTGTATGTACAGCCAGTTTTTCATGATAGGCGCTGGGGGATAAGAGCAGGACCGGCACCCGGGCAGCAAGACTTTCAAAGGCCGTGAGGCCGAAATGGGTAATCACCAGATCATAGCAGGCAAGCTGCTCCCGGAGTTCTGTCATACCCTCCACAACCTGGATTCCTGCGGCCACTAGGGCTGCCCTGTGCTGTTCCTTTACGTCGGTCTTATGCAACCCGCCGAATAGGGCGGTAATCTCCGTTTGTCCTGGGGCCTTCAAGGCAAGACATACCGGAAGGGTAAGTCCCCCAGGATCTTCAGCGCCGAAACTCACCAGGATTTTCAATGCCTGCCTTCGGGGAACATCAAAGGAAGGCCGACGGTTTTTCGGCAGCGGGAGGAGGCTTGGGGCGAGGATATTGGGAGGAACCCGGTCCGGAGGACCAGGAAGCAGATCAATGAGAAAATCAAAGTTATCCCGTTGCGGTCCTCCTTCATCAATGCCGATCAGGGGACCTAAGGCCGCCCATTGGGCGAATTCTTCAGGGGCGGTTCTGAAACGATCCAGGATAATACATTCCCAGTGTCGTTTCCTGATGGTTTCAGTATCCCCTATAAGCCAAGATGCTTCAAACGCCGCCTCTTGCGTCATCCCCAGGGACCTATGCGCCAAGACATCCTGGGATTCAAGCTCTGGGATGTAAAGATAGGCCTCTTGTTTGAGGGAACGGAGGGACCGGACCAGAACCAGGGACCGGACCAGGTGCCCTCCCCCGCGGCCTTTTTCAACGGTGGAAACTACCAGGAGGGGGCCATGCATCATGGCAGTTCGCCTTCTAAAAGGTTACAACTCCTGCGGTATGCTGCGATGATGGTCTCCCCCTGGAAACGCTCCTCTCCAAACCCTGCAAGAGCCTCGAACAAGACCTGGGCTCGCCGGTAATCTTCCGGGGTATCCAGGCTTATCCGCAAAGAGGGAGCCTGCCATACCAGCGGCGCCAAGGGCCGGTGGAGCCGGAACAAGTCAGGATGGGTATACAAATAGGGACACACATGTTCCCGTTCAGCCTGGAAGGAAGCATCCTGTTCAGCCTTGAGCAGGGCTTCTGCAGCGACCGATTCCACTCCTGCACCGTAGGGCAGTCCGCTATAACCGGCATAATCAGCCTTACGGTTCAGGGCCTCCTGGTTGAGGGTATTCGCAGCATCTACAAACACAAAGGGATTGTCCCCTGTGGCTCGGATAAGGCGGTCTATTCCGAAGCGGCGCACCGCTGCGCAATAACGGCTTAACACATCTTCCTTAGATCCTGCTACCAGATCGAAACCGGCTTGTTCTGCCCAGGGGCCAAAGGCTCTAACACAGTCCTCCGGGCAGGCAAGCACATACCGATCACCCCATACCCCTTTAAGGGCCTCCATGACCAGCAGGATCAGCGGCTTCCCTCCCAGAGGCAGAAGGGATTTTCCAGGAAGGCGGGTCGAATCAAGCCGCGCCTGAAGTATCACCGCGGTCATCATTCCAAAGACCCTGAACCTTCCGTGCTTTCCGGTTCACTTTTCGGATGTTCAAATTTGAGCGCTTCCAGTCCTGGATTTTCCGTTCTTCCTTCCTCTATCCGGGTATGATCCTCTGATAGTTCGCCCATATCCTCCCAAAGCTCGGTTATGGCTCGGGCGTCGCTGCGGAACCGGTAACGGTTGGTCTTTACCCATTGGCGTCCCTGGGAAAAATCATCCCATGCAGCCAAGAGGGTCCTGCCGCTCCGCCAAAAATACCGCGGGAAATACCGAAGCGGAATCGCAGCAGAATCCCCTCGGAAAACCGGAGCCAGATTCTTGAGATAAAAACGCCGGTAACTTTCATCGGCAGTACTATCCTCAGGAGGTGTTTCTCCGTCATAGGAAAGGCGGATCAGCTGGGTAGCCCCGATCTGTTCTCCCCAGAGATAGGCCCGGAACCCAAAATCCATCAGCTGCCAATGGGTACTTTTTAAGGTACTGTCAAAGCCCCCCAGTCGGATAAACCGGGTCCGGTCATAGATACCGACTCCATCAAAGGGGTAAAGGGAGAACTGCCCTTCTTTAACCGGGGTAAAGAAAAGGGGTTTGACCGTGGCACGGAACATCGCCGGCGCGATGAGGGTGGGCAGGGTTTCAAAATGGGAATTTTGAATCAAAGGGACCGTACAAAGTCGTTTATACAGGCTTTTTTGCCCCTCCCCCCGGTACAATTCTTCCTTGCCCAGCCGAAGCCGTTCCTCCATTCGGGAAGCTCCGCCGCTATGGAGGATCCGCAGATCATTCCGCAATACAAAAAAGAGGGGACTGGAGAGTTCCGACGCCGCTAGATTGATCTGTTCACCAATACTTACCGCTTCCTTTAATAAAATAAAACGGACTTGGGGAAAAAGCCCAGAGAGCTCTTCCACATCGTACCGTTCCTGGGGGCCTTCCATGGAGATGATATAATCAAACCCAATCTTTTCCAGTTCCTGAAAACGGGTACGCCGAGGATAGCGGCCTCCTCCTCTGCCTAGAAGCACTGCGGAAAGCCCGGTAGAAGCTCCCCGTTCAGTACCCCCCACAGCAGTATATGAAGGCAGGGTATCGTTAAAAGTTGTAGGTATAGTATTCATCACACCCCGCGCATATTCCCGTATAAGCCGGTATACACTGTTCCCGGTAGAGGGCTGCGCCCCGGGACCAGATGGTTTCCAGGGGATCCGAAAAAACATTTCCCCAGACCCCTTTTTCCGATCCCCCGGTCAGAGCCGCTAGATCTTCCCTACAGCAGGGAACGGTTCCATCAAGCAGGATCGCCATATCCCGCAGGAGATGCCAACAGGGCTGACGTTTTACCGGTGAGAGATCCGCAGCCCCCCATGCAGGGAGGGACCCGCAAAAATGATCGTATTTTTGAATAATGATACGGGCCCCCGCTTCTTTCCAGGACCGATAGAATTGTTCAATATCATCTTCAAACCCTTTGACTCTGACGGCTTGCACATAGGCGTCCTGGGGGAACAACCGGATCAAGGTTTTGGCATTTGCCAGGGCCTCAGCATAACCGGAGCCCCGAATTTCCCGGTACCGTGCCGGATTCTGGGCATCCAGCGCAATTATCCAAGAGAGGGGCGCCATTCTATTACTCCGGGGCAGGGCTTTTTGGGCTTCCGCTGCAATTTGCTCCAGTTCATCGGTTTTCCAGCCAAGACCAGCGCTTTCGATAACGAGGGATAGTTCAGGCCGGGAGAGGACCCCGCGAATAAGGTTCATCTTTTCTGGATGAAGGCTGAGTTCTCCCCAGAGGGAAAGATCGATCACCCCATCCCCGGCAAAGGGGATGATACGCGTTAAAAGCTCCTCAAAACGATCGCTTCCAAGGAAGTCGGTTCTTTGGGTAAGCTCTCCTGAACCATGGAATCGAGGATACGGGCAGAGGGTACAGCGCTGAGGACAGGGACCGGCTACCTGTATACTAAAGAAATTGGGAAGGGTCCGCAGGAGTTCAGGCTGTTCGGCAATAAGGGTTTCCGCATCCTGGGCCCTGGAAAAACCTGCTTCCGCAAAACGGGTTAAAAGGAGGAGGTTTCGCTTAGCATCTGCGGTAAGGCTCAGGCGGTGGCAGCGGAGATCCACCGGGGAAAGGACCGTTTCAATATCAAAGGTATTGATATCTTTTTGTATAACCGAAAACAGCATATCCCGCGCTACCGGGCCGTCCGCATCTCCCAGTATTTTTGAGAGAATCCCCGCTATACCCGGCGCTAGGATCTCAGGAGAAAGTCCGTAGGGCCAGCCGTCGGCATAAGAATATTCCGCGGCATACTGGAGATGCCGTTCCGCTATAGCCTTGGCCAGGTCCGGATCCAAGAAAGGGCAATCCGCCCAGGCAAAATAGGTAAGATCAAACCCTCCTGATTCCCTGGCGAGGGTATCCAGGACTTGTTTTTTAGTCCATTCTGCAGCCTGTATCAGCTCAATTCCTTGAACCGCATCGGCTTGCCGGATCCCCGTTGTTTGGGTCAATAGAAGAATCTTGCGGGTATCCGGAAACGCAGCCGCCCGTTCCGCTGCAAGGGCAAGGGCGCTTTTTCCTGAAAAAACCCGCTCATAGGCCGCCTCGGTAAGGCTGCCCCCATATAATACTGCCAGGGCATTCATACCTTACCAATATCGGCATTCTTAGTACCTGCCAATAGAGGCTGATTAATCAACCCAAGGACAAATCAACCCATAATAACCGTAGGTTCGATGCCCTTCCCCATAAGGCAATGTTTGAGCCTTTGGGGATATTTCCCCCATTCCGCTTCAGCATTGCCTCAGTCTATTTAGGGAGCCAGTCTAAACCGGCCAAAGGATGCGGCCAGATGTATATCCGGGGTTTCAGTTACCGATGCGAGATCGTCAATCCATGATATCCACCGGGGCTCTTCGCCGTCAGTGCTCCAATCAGTACGGAAAAGCCCTACCAGAAGCAGGGTCTCATGGTCCTCATTGAGCAGGCCCAGTTCCCGGAATGATTCCAGGGGGATCATTCCCTCGACTGAATAGCGGCCATCAAAAATTCTGCCCGCTACTTGTTGGTCGGTGAATGCCCAGTCATTATCCTGATCCCGAAGATAATAGACCGCCGAGTAATCATGCACATGCCCCAGTGCATCAAGGGAGACCACATAGTAAGGAGGAAGTTCACCCTCCAGGGGACGGTCTATTTGATGAGAAGCAAAAAACAGGTGCACCGCATCTAAACGGTCAACCCCTTCTTCATCCTCCACGTCTTCTGCGGATAGGATATCCTCATCTTCAACGACAAAGGAGAAGTAAAAGTTATCTGCATCATGATAAGCCTTAAATACCGTTGCAGGAGCCACATCTGCTTCCCAAGGCAGAACAAAGTTACCGATAGCCGGCACCCTATCCCACACCCGCTCATCCGCAACGCCGTCAAGTATGAACACCGCTTCTTCACGATTAACCACATCATAGGTTCCCGCGAAAACCGTTCCACCTGCACTGATTAGCGCCATAGCTAATACCCATTTTTTTAACATCTAATCGATCCTCCGATATAATGATAATAGCGGTTTTTCAAAACCGGATATCTTGAAAAAACCACTCTGAGTCTAGCATATATGCTTATGGGGAACAACAGGCTCACTGGATAAAAGAGGCAGCTATATAGAGAGAAGCGTATTTATAAAAAATGTTTTACCGGACCCTTTTGTCCGCGCTAACGAGGGTTTGAAATAACTCAAAAAGACACCTTCCCCTTTTCATTGGGAACGGTGTCTTTTTGATAGTCTGAGGTATGCCCCGGCGGGATGGTTCAAACTTACTGCAACAACTGAAGAATACCCTGGCTGCGCTGATTAGCCTGAGCCAACATAGCCGTACCAGCCTGGCTAATGATCTGATTCTTGGTAAAGGAAACCATTTCGCTCGCCATGTTGGCGTCCCGGATACGGGATTCAGAGGCTTGCAGGTTTTCCGCTCCTATATCAATGCCCCGGATGGCCTGTTCTAAACGGTTCTGGTAGGCTCCCAGATCTGCCCGCTGCTTACTGACCAGCCTGAGGGCTTCATCAAGGGTTCCGAGAGCCCGGTTGGCGCTATCCGGATCCGCAATGCTCAACAAGGAATCGTCTCCCACATTCCGAATCCCTAAGGATTTGGCGGTCATGGTGCTGATAAACACCTGTTCCCGCTGATCCATGTTAGCCCCAATGTGAAGCCACAGCGAAGCGGTAACCACATTTTCACCCCCTTGCCGGGCGAACCGGCCGGTGAGCAGGTTCATCCCGTTGAATTGGGCATGGGAAGCAACCCGATCCAATTCGTCGATCAGGGCTGATACTTCGATCTGAATATAGGTCCGGTCTTCTTCAGTATAAATCCCGTTGGAAGACTGGACCGCCAACTCGCGGATCCGCTGTAAAATATCCTGGGTTTCCTGGAGATACCCCTCGGTAGTTTGAATAAACGAAACCCCGTTCTGGGCATTGGCAGAGGCCACATTCAAGCCCCGGATTTGACTCCGCAGCTTTTCGGAAACTGCAAGGCCCGAAGGATCATCCCCGGATCGGCTGATCCGAAACCCGCTGGACAATTTCTCAATGTTCTTTTCAAGGGCTGTCTGGGTCGATTTAAGGGACCTATCGGCAAACATAGCGCTTATGTTGTGATTAATGATCATGCTGTCACTCCTTTGGCTTTTTCGGCGCTCTCGTATCCTTATAACGTTAGAATGTTCAAGGCCGCGGCATCCATGCCGTTTGCATTATTGTTTGTAACAAAAAAATATGTTTTTGGAATCCTCAACCTCTCTTTGTTATAATAAAGAAGCATAAAGATCCGTGAATCCGTTCAACCATGAAAAGGCCCGCCGTCCCATGATTTCAGTTTGATTCCCTATATGTATCGGATATTTCAAAAAAAAGCTTTAGAGAAAATGTGATCTCCTCCAGGGCGGCGAAGCGTATCTGGGAACAAAGGCTTTTTCAAAATCTCCCCTCTGGGGAAACCGCAGGGGCCGCTCAAAAAGCAGGGCACGCATGAGAAAAATACAAAAATATGCCAATTACGCCGATATAAAACCATGCAGCATCGTATTTGGTTTTTATCTATCCTGGCAGCGGGGGTATGGGTTTCCTGCGCTACCAGTCCCGGATCAGGGACGCCGGAACATCTTGTTCCGGAATCTCGGGTTTCAGAAACCCCTCAAGGGAAGGTTCCCGAAGATCTTCCCCGCCCTCCCATACCTCCGATCCCTGAATATATCATGGGCCAGGGGCGAACCGCTCCGGAAAAGCTGGCGTTGTTTTTACTTGCCGCTAATCCCGAAGCGGAAGCCTCCTTTGTCAAGAACCTGGCAAGGGTCTATGTGGAAGAAGCGGGCATTGAAGGGGTAAATCATGATGTGGCCTTTGCCCAGATGTGTCTGGAAACCGGGTTCCTCCGGTATGGAAACCTGGTAACCCCGGATATGAACAACTTCTGCGGCCTCGGTTCAATAGGGCCTGGACAGCCCGGGGAACGGTTCCCGGATCCCCAAACCGGCGTCCGAGCCCAGATCCAGCATCTCAAGGGGTACGCCACCGAAGCCCCGCTCAAGCAAAGACTGGTAGATCCCCGATACCGATTGGTCCGGTATGGCTCCGCGCCGGCCATTAAAGGCCTTGCAGGAACCTGGTCTGTTGATAGGTCCTATGGGGACAAGATCAACCATATCTTGGAACGGCTCTATAGATTCTCATTTGGGGAAGGGTCTTAAAGGAAATGCTTGCAAGACCTGCAATTGAACCAGGAGGGTGCCGGGGAAGGAGAACCCTAAGGGATCCCCAGGCCGTACCTACCGTTCCCGGTAAATAATACGCCCCCGGTTTAAATCATAGGGGGAGAGGGCAATCCGTACCCGGTCGCCGGGTACAATACGAATATAATGTTTACGCATCTTACCGGAAAGATGGGCAAGTATCAGGTGTCCATTTTGATTGTTAAGCTCGACCCTAAACATGGTATTCGGGAGCGCGTCCCGGACGATCCCTTCTACTTCAATCGCTTCTTCTTTAGCCACAATAACTCCTTGGCGCAGTAAAAGAATCTTAGGACTTGGCTGTTTTCAACCAGGATCGGATCCTGGTTTTTCTAAAACCCAAGTACGTAAAACTTCAATTTTTAGCTTGTTCCTTATGCTATAGGAGAAAGGCAAAAAATGCAAGATCCCCTGCGGCCAGGGCGGATCCAGGCTGGAAAAAAAACGGACCGTTCTCAAAAGAGAATGGTCCATTCTCAACTGAAAACGGACCATTCTCAACTGAAAATGGACCATTCTCAACTGAAAATGGACCATTCTCAACTGAAAATGGACCATTCTCAACTGAAAACGGACCATTCTCAACTGAAAACGGACCATTCTCAACTGAAAACGGACCATTCTCAACTGAGAATATGGGGGAAAAACAAGCCATGCTTAAAAAAAATTCTCAAAAGAGCATATGGGGGAAAAACAAGCCATGCTTAAAAAAAATGCTGGAAAAAACAAGCCCTTTTTTTATGAGGGCAGGTCTCACGAGAAACCATGAGAAACCGCCCAGGCGCACAAGACCGATCTCCCCAGGGCCCGCTACTTGCCTACACAGAAACGGCTGAACATCACCTCAAGCATATCCGCAGTAGACACCTCCCCGGTGATTTCTCCCAGGGCATGGACCCCTTCCCTAAGCAGCGGGGCGATCAGATCCAGGGGCTCTCCCTGGTCCGCCAAGGCCAGGGCCGCTTCCAAGCTGTCTATGGCCCCCTGGATAAGCCCTTTCTGCCGTTCCGTACCTATTCCCGGTGAGGTTCCCTCCTTTCCCCCTCGATCCAGGGTCAAACCCGCGGCTATGGCAGAGGTCAATTCCGGGATACCCCATCCGGTTTTGGCGCTGATCCCCAGGAAGGAACCTGCCTTTTGTTCCCGCATGGCCGCAGGAGCGCATAGGTCAACCTTGTTCCGCAACGGGAGGATCCGCTTCGGATCCTCAGGAAGAAAATCAGGGAAACCCTGCATATCGTCATCTGACCGGCAGGAACCATCGAGCACATAGAGGATCAGATCCGCCTCTTTGAGGAGCGCCCGGCTCCGTTCCATCCCTAGTTTTTCTATATCCCCCCCAGGCTCGGCCTCCCGGATCCCCGCGGTATCCACCAGGCGGACCGGTATGCCTTCAATAGCAATCCAGCCCTCTATCCAGTCCCGGGTAGTGCCGGGTATGTCCGTAACAATGGACCGGTCCTCTTTGAGGAGCAGATTGAAGAGGCTCGACTTCCCTGCATTAGGCCGTCCGGCAATGACCACCAAAGCCCCCTCATGGTACAGCCGTTCCATAGGGTAAGACCTCGCGAGAACCCGAAGCCGGGCAAGCGCTTCCTCTGCCAGGCCGCGGTCCGGCAATCTGCCTGCAGCTTCATCATCCAGCGCTCCGGGGGTTTCCATAAACTCATCCTCAGCATAGTCTAAAAAAATTTCCGTTCCTGCCAGAACCTGCACGAGCTGATCCCGGATACTCCGGACTTCCTGTTCCAGGCTGCCCCTCAGCCGGTTCACCGCGCGGCTTCTTGCCGTATCGGTTTTCGCGGAAACCAGTTCCATCACCGATTCCGCCCGGGTCAGGTCCAGTTTCCCGTTCATAAAGGCCCGGAAGGTGAATTCTCCCGGAAGGCTATCCCGGAACCCTGCGCGGCGAAGCGCCCGCATCACCCCCTGGACCGCGGCAATACCTCCGTGGCAGGAAATATCCGCGCTGTCCTCGCCGGTGTAACTGCGGGGGCCCCGGTAGACGGAAACCAAGACTTCGTCGATTTTTTCGGTTTTGTCCAGGATCCAGCCATGGACCACGGTATTTCCCGGAGCCTCCAGCAGCGCGGGAGGCCGGGAAAAAACCGAAGCCGCCAAGGAGAGGGCATTTTTTCCCGAGGTCCTGATGACCGCCAGCGCGCATTCAGCCAAAGGAGTGGCCGGTGCAGCTATGGGGGCGTCATCGCCATAGGTATAAAACAAAGGATTCATA
The DNA here is from genome assembly GCA_031275325.1 of Treponema sp. Taxonomy (GTDB): domain Bacteria; phylum Spirochaetota; class Spirochaetia; order Treponematales; family Breznakiellaceae; genus JAIRLU01. The sequence continues at coordinate 7,927 of JAISOX010000111.1, read as the reverse complement.
CCAAGGCAGTATAAAACACCCCGGATGAAGTGTATACGGGAATTCCCCTCGGTAGCGCCTCCGCATCCAGGGGGGGCGGGCCTCTCGGCGCGCCCCCTATGCAGGGGTTCATTTTTTTTAAGATTTCAAGAACGGCAGTGGACAAATGAGCGCGGCTGTACTATAAAATAGATAGTTTCAGCTAGTAAGGAGCAGGCGTATGAACCGGAAATGGCAGGTACTGTTGGTATGGGCCCTATGGATGGGATCCATCCTTAACGCGCAGGAAGGGTACCGGGGCCCGGGGCCGGCTGTGGTAACCGTGGAGGCCGCAAAAACCCTAAAGGATGAGTATCCCGTAAAGGTCCAGGGAAAAATCGAACGATTTTTGGGAGATGAAAAATATTTGTTCACCGATGACACGGGAAGTATCGTCATTGAAATAGATAAGAAGCTCTGGCGCGGCATTTCAGTAGACCAAGAGGACATCGTGGAAATAACCGGCGAAGTGGATAGAGGGTCTAAAGGGGTCGAAATAGAGGCAGCGGCCATAACGAAACGATAAGCCGGACCTTTCCCGCAACCCGCTGAGGCGCGGGAGAGGCGCCGCGTAAACCGGTTTCACGCTGCCGCCCTTAAACCGGGAAGACGCCCCAGGAGAACCGGTATGGAACGCCTGTTCCGGCGATATGCCGCAAGGCGTTGGGGTACTAACCGGCAGAGCTTCCCGGATGGAACAGGCCTTCCGCTTAAACCGCAGTACCCCGTATATACCTGATATGCAGGCATCCGGTTTCAGCTTCACGTTCAATGGCTGCTTCAACGTGAAACAACTCCTGCATCATGGGTGCCGTAATGATGTGTTCGGGAATTCCCGCGGCAATGATACGGCCGTTTTTTATAGCCATTATTCTGTCGCAATACCGCGCCGCAAGATTCAGATCGTGTATCGAAGCAAACACCGTGGCGCGGGGTTGTTGCTTTATTGCATCCAGGATCACCAGTTGCTGCCCTATATCAAGATGATTTGCCGGTTCATCCAGGATGATGAGTCCGGTTTCCTGCGCGAATACCGATGCAAGAAGGACCCGCTGCTTTTCCCCTCCTGAAAGGCTGAGAAAATTCCTATCCCGCATCTCATACAAACCAAGCCGCCTCAAAGCCCGCTCACAGATCCTAATATCCTCATCAGTATCCATTTCAAAAGCGCGCTTTTTTGCATGACGGGCCATCAACACCATTTCCATCACGGGAAAATCAAAAATAGGCGTATGCTCTTGCGGCAGCACGGCCATCTTTTGAGCGGCATTTCTTGGTTTTAGGGAATGCAGCTCATCTCCGTCCACATATACCGCGCCCCGTGAGGGCGTATACAACCGGTAAATCGTTTTAAGCAGCGTTGTTTTTCCCGAACCGTTGGGGCCTATAAGCCCGGTAAAGGAGCCGTCGTCAATTTTGAAATGCACGTCGTTCAACAGTTTCGCATGGTTTATCGTAAAATCAATATGCTCGCCCCAAAGCCGCGGTCCGGCCTGTTTCATACTTCAGTCTCCAAATGTACACATGCCTTTACGCAGCAGATGGAGGAAAAACGGCGCTCCCGCAAGCGCGGTGATTATGCCGGCAGGCATTTCTTCCGGTTTTGCGAGCATTCTGGCCAGCATATCCGCCATAACCATAAAAGCCGCTCCCAAAAGACAGGCCGGCCCAATGAGCCGCCTGTGTACCGGTCCGAACACCATACGGCTTATATGCGGTATCACCAACCCGACAAAGCCTATCACCCCCGATATAGATACGGCAACTCCGGCAAGCAGCGCGCTTGTTACTATCAGTACGCGGCGCATGGCTTTAAGGTCAACCCCCAGGGTAAGGGCCCGTTCTTCGCCGGTCAGCAGTATATCCAGAGAACGGTGTATTAAAAAGCCTACGCCCAGACCAGCAGAAAATACTATCGCTACCGCAGGCAGATGCTTCCAGGTAATTCCCGCGAGGGAACCTATCATCCAAAACACCGCGGAATTTATTTTATGCGTATCGGGGGTAACAAAGATCAAAAGATTGGTCAAGGCGCTAAAAATCGCCGATACCGCCATGCCTGTCAGTACCAGACGGCTTGTGCTGATGCTCCCGCGCTCATCAGAGAACATAAAAACCAGGGTTCCTGCGATAACGGCACCGGTAAAAGCGCCTAGGTGCAGCGGAAAATACCGTATAAACGGCAAGCCTCCCAGCAGGATTGCCGAGACCGCGCCGGTAGAGGCCCCGGAGGATACGCCCAACAAGAACGGGTCTGCCAGCGGATTTCTGGTGAGGGCCTGCATAAAAATACCGGAAAGGGACAAGGAGGCGCCGATAAAAGCCGCGGCTATCACTTTGGGAAGCCTGAGATTCCAAACGATGCTTACCATCTGCGGTTTCCATTCACCCGCAAATAGGTCGCGTCCTGAAAGGGTATTCAGGATTATTTTAAGGATCCATGCTGGTTTCAGATGTACCGCGCCCAGATTTATGGCTAAAACCATTACCCCTAACAGGCCAAGGGTTAGTCCTGAACAGATCAGGGCATAGCGCTTGCCTTGAATGTTTTGCACGCAGCCTACTTAAACGCTTCAGGATGAAAATGTCTTGCCATAGTTTCCACTGCCGCGGGATTGCGCGGGCCCCCGGTAACATCAGCGAGTCCCATCACAAAGATACGGTTGTTTTTTACCGCGTCAAGGCTCTTTGTCCCGTCATGGGTTTTAAGAAAATCTATCTTCTTCGACGCATCTTCGGCGCTGCTGTACTGCATCACCATTATCCAATCAGGATTCTGCTGAACGACCGATTCCCATTGGACCGTAAGCCACTTTTTCGGTTCGCCGCCATAAATATTCTTGCCGCCGGCCAATTTTATCAGGTCCGTTGGCAGCGCGTTTCCAGCCGTATAGGGTGCGGTATCTCCAGAATCGTAGACAAAGACCGTAACCGGTTGAAGCGCCTCAGTCTTATTACGTACCGATGCTATCTTTTCCTTTATATTTTTTACAACCGCGGCAGCCCTCGCTTCAACACGGAAAATCCTGCCTAAAAGCATAAAGTCTTCGTACACCGAATCCATATTCGAGCCAAGGTATTCAACACGGGGCAGGTAAAAAGATATGGTATTTTGCTCCAAAAAGGCAGGAGGAAAATTCTTTTCTGTAAATGCCGAGGACCAGCCGGTTACAAAATCAGGCGCCGCGTTCAGCAGCGCTTCCTGCGACGGGTAACGGTCTGAAAGGTTCGGTATTTTTTCAAAAGCGGCCATGAATTCGGGCAGCACTTCGTTGTCCATCCACGCGACGCCTGCCATGCTATGCTCAAGCCCCAAGGCCAGCATCATCTCGGTAGTAAAATGGGACAGGCTTACGGCACGGCGCGGGGCTTCGGTAAAATCTTCAGCATAATCCACATCGCCTATACGGCTTACAACCGTAATAACATCCTTATTACCCGATACGGCCTCTACCTGCCGCTTTGCGCTGGCAAACGCGGTTTGCCCCAAAAACAGCGTCAAAATAAACGCATATATAACGCCGCAGGTTAATCGCTTGGCATTATGTTTTTTCATGTATTTCTCTCCTTGTATTTTACGTTAAGCTGCCAAAAGCAAAATTACTGTTTTTCATATAGATTTCCTCCTCCATAGCGGAGTATTAAAAACCCTTTGATAGACCGCTCTCCGCGGCGCGGACTTCAAGGTTTTTTAACCCGCGGCTTACAGCAGCGCTGTTTTTTATAGTGCATGATAAAAGGGTCAACAAGGGGGTAACGGAACAGGGTACAAGAATGCCGGACAGCTTGTTTGAGCCGTGAAAAGGCCTTTTTACAAAGAGCCGCCTGGCGGCTGTCAGATACATGGAATCCTCCGGTCTGATGCGGACCCGCGCCGGTCAAAGGCCGGCGGATAGATTCGACACGGGCAACGCCCGCCGCATACCAAAATATCCTGACTTATGGATGAACGGATAAGCCCGCGCTGACCGCCGCGCCTTCCCAGCCGCCTAAAAAGCCGCCAGCGGCATCTGCGACGATCCAGCCTCCGCTCCCGCAGAGGCCATCCAATCACAGTTACGCTATAGTGGGGGAGTTACGCCCCGCTTCCTTCAGTATACAAGAGCCACTATATCCCATGCCTTTTTCTTTGTCAAGCCGCGACGCTGAACCTCCGCCGGTACTCCCCGCCAACGGCCTGAGCCAATTGACCGCTCCCTGAGGCGCATTAACAGCACGGCCCGTTCTTGCGCCCCAGGGGGGCCGAGCTTTACAGGGAGGTATCCCCTAGGTACTATAACAGCATGAAGGATAAACAGCCGATCCTGGTCATAGATGACGAGGGCAAGATCCTGAACCTGGTAAAAGCATACCTGGAAATGGAGGGTTTTCAGGCCCTGTGCGCGCAGAGCGGCAGGGATGGAATGGAGCTTTTTGAGAAACATCAAGGTTCCCCGAACCCGGTTTCGCTGATACTCCTCGACTTGATGCTGCCCGACTGTTCCGGTGAAGGGTGGTGCAAAAAAGTACGGCAGGTGTCGGATGTTCCTATCATTATGATCACCGCCAAAGTTGAGGAAGAAAACATAATTCACGGTCTTACTATCGGCGCGGATGATTATGTAACCAAACCCTTCAGTCCCCGGCAGCTCATGGCCCGGGTCCACGCCGCGTTACGGAGAAGGGGGGATAAAAAACCCCGGGATCCGGTCCTTGCCTACCGCGATTTAATGGTGGATACGGAAAAGCGGATCGTCAGCCGAAAGGGGGAAACCGTTACGCTCACCCGGGATGAATACCATATCCTTGCCCTGCTCATGTCCTGCAGGGCGAAAATCTTCACCCGCGAAGAGATCCTGGATGCGATAAAAGGGGCGGATTATGAGGGCTTTGACCGGTCAGTGGACACGCACATAAAAAAACTGCGGGCAAAACTGGAGGATGATCCTAAAACGCCCCGCTATATCACTACGGTCTACGGTATGGGATACCGTCTGGGGGAATCATGAAACTTCGTTTCACCATAAGCCTTCAAAACCGCCTTGCCCTTACCTACATCTTGTTTATCAGCGGGGCCCTCAGCGTCTTAACGCTGGCTATTAATCTGTTTACCAGCCTACGGTTTAACGCGTTGATTAAAGAGAACATCCGCGGAAAAAGCGAAGAAATCCTGCGGGTTATGGGGGACCTGTACCAGCCCATGAAAGGGGGTTTTGACCGCCTTACGGTAGAGGCGATGGGCATGTACTTTGTCCATGAGGGTTATATTGTAAGTCTGGAAGACGCGCAAGGAGAACCGGTATGGAACGCCCGTTCCTGCGATATGCAGCAATGCGTTGCGGTAATAAACGGTATAGCTTCCCGGATGGAACGGCAATTCCGCGTAAACGGCGGGATACAGCAGCAGCGGTATCCGGTTTACTATAACGGCAAAACCGTTGGAACGGTACGTATAGAAACATACGGTCCCTTTTTTTATAGTGAAACGGAAACACACTTTTTAACCTCCATAAACAGGCTCCTGCTTGCGGCGGGCCTTATCCTCACCCTGTTAAGCGGGGGTATTGCGCTTGGACTGTCCCGAAGCATCGCAAAACCGGTTCTTAACGCCGCGGAAGCGGCCCGGGCGCTGGCCCGGGTTCATTCCCGGGGCGCCAATCCTGAAAGACCGGTCATCAGGATACAGGATCAGTATAAAACCGGGGAACTGCGGGATCTTTCCCATTCTATCAATGAACTGGCCGCGGCATTGGAGGCAGGGGAACGCCGGCAAAAGCAGCTCAGCGCGGACATCGCCCATGAACTGCGCACCCCCCTCACCTGTTTGCAGGGAAACGTAGAGGCCATGATTGACGGCGTGTATAAACCGGATAAAGAACACTTGCTCAGTTGCCACGAGGAGATAATCCGGCTTACCCATTTGGTTGAGGATTTGCATATCCTTACCGGTCTTGAATGGGATACGATTAAACTGAACAAAACCCGTTTTGATCTTGCCAAATTGGTACAGGCCGCTGCAGAACAGTTCAGGGCCGCGGCGCATGAAAAAGGCATAGCCTTACGCCTGAACCTGCAAGAAAGTCCTATTGAAGCTGATTATGACCGGCTTAAACAGGTGTTTATGAACCTCCTTTCTAATGCCGTAAAATACACCGATTCAGGAAGGATAACCCTGTCTATAGAGAAAGGCCGCCATCACTGGGACGGTATCATTGCCGATACAGGCATGGGCATACCCGAAGGGGACATGCCCCATATCTTTGAACGGTTCTACCGTACCGATAAATCCCGAAACCGCAGCACCGGCGGCGCGGGAATCGGCCTTACCATCGCGGCTGCCATTGTAGCCGCGCACGGCGGAACAATCACCGTGGAAAAGGCAAGCCCCGAGAAGGGGAGTACCGGAAGCGTCTTCCGGGTAGCCTTATAACCAGCAGGGCCGGGGAGCGCTGCGGTTACGGTTATTAGTATGGCGGAAAAATCCGGCGGCCCCCCTTGCCCCGGCATGTATGCTGGCCGCGGCTCCCTCAGGGGCTGGCCATGTCAAAACCGGAATTGATAAGCTCCTTAACCGTCGTAGGGTAATGGTCAAGGAGGGCCCAACGGATTTCAATCCCCGAAGCTATGATAAAGACATGGGGTTATCTGGTATGGTGTAGGTGTTCGGTCGGACTAACGTCCGCGAACACCTGCCGGTTGTGGGCGTTGCTGGGGCAGAAACTGACCCCGTTCTCCCCGAATAACCACGGACTAAAAGTCCGACGGTAGCCGCATTTGCTTACTGGGGGCTTATCCTGATCCGATCTCTACCCCGAATAGACGCATGGCTCATTATACCGAGATTCGACCGAACAGACACTCTTTTCTCAAGGAGGTTCAGCATGAACGTTATCGGCATCGACCTGCATACCAACCGGTTTACCGGTTGGTACCGGAATGAACCGTCATCGGTGGACAGTCCAAAAGCCATTGAGACCTTTGACCTCAATGGCTTTTGGGCTGGCTCAATCTTTCAAAACCCTGACAGCGGACACCTCTGTCCTCATTGAGGCTGCCATCACCACCTTTTCCTTCGCCCGGCTGTTCAAGGGCCGGGTGAAAGCGGTCGTTATCGCCGGCGGCCATCCCGCCCTTGGACCCGGTCTTGAAGTTCCAGATAAACCAGGTGATGGATCGGCTTGAGGGGGATGAGGAGGCTGGGGGAAGCGTTGAAAGAGCAGGTACTGCTTCATGCCGAGCCTTTCATGGGGCAAATCGACATCCTGACCAGCATGAAGGGGGTAAGCGTGTTTATAGCTATAGCGATAATCGCGGACATTATTGAGATGAGCCGGTTTAAGGATTCCAAGCCCTTTACGTCGTATGTGCGGTCAGCCCCCCATGGGGCGAACTCAAATACGAGTACCAGCAGCCGAGGGACAAATAAGAAAGGGCGGAAGCTTTCTTTGTCTTTGTTACTGAACCATGGGTTAAACGCCAGGTTGAACCTGAGGAGGCGGTATGACCGTTTGTCAGAATACAAGCAGGCCGGGCTGGTGAGGACGGGATTACGGCGGCGGGTGTTTGCGGAGATCTAGCAAATGCTGAAGAAGGGGGAATACCAGTATGACATGGACGCGCATAACCATGAAACGGAGATGACCCAGTACTGCAATTTTTTTGAAAAAAATGGGAAAAAACCGCTTGACTTTTATCATAGAGACGTAACGCCTCCCGCAGGCGTGAGAACCCCCGCAGGATGCAGGAACGAAGGGACGTAAGCCTCACTCCCGAACTCCTCAGCCTCCCATAACGCCCGCCGCAGGTGCGCCCCCCAGGGGGTTTAATGCCCCTGTAATGCCGGGGTAGTAAGAGCGCGGGTCGCCCCTTGTTTCGGGCTTTGCCGCTGTGGAACCAAGCCCACGGGACTTGGCCACGGTATAAGTGAGAA
>JAISOX010000080.1 GCA_031275325.1 Treponema sp. | reverse complement strand
TGAGGACATCCAATGAGCCGGATTCCAGGGCAAGCGGTATTTCATCGTTCACCGCCACCCATACCCGAGCTTCATCGTCCCAAGTTAATAAAATGATATAGTTGTTCATATAAGTCTTGATAAATGCGAAAAAGCACTAACTGTTTCAGTTTATGCAGTTGTATAAGGGGTACATCGAAATTTTGATAGACACAAAAAAGTATGGACTGTTTCAATTTATGTACTCGTATAAGATACGCCGGAACTTTGACAAATGCAAAAAGGCATTGTCTATTATAACCTACGCATAGTCTATAATGGTTTTACCATACCCATAATTTGGTCATTTGTCAATTTCCCCCCGCCAGCGGGCCCCCCAGGGTGTTTAATGCCCCTGTATGGCCGCGGGGGTAAGCAAGCGGGCCGCTCCTTGCTTCCCGCCTTTGCCGCTTTAGGGCTTTAGGCGGAAGGCCGGCCTAAGCGTAACAAGTAAGAGAACGATCCGATTACAAACTAAAGGCTATAAGAAGTAAGAGAAAAAAGGGTGATCCTCATGAGGCAGGAACGAAGGGACGTGAGCCGTATTCCCGCCCCTCCCCCGCTCCCCACAACGCCCGCCGCAGGCGCGGGGCAGGCGGGTATCTTTCCATTGACTTTTTTACGGATTTTGGTAGAATTTTTGGTATGGAAAAAGTGAACCCCCGGCCCCGGCAGTACGCTCCCGGCAGACCTGGTCCAGGGCAGTTGCCCGGGCCTGGGGGGTCCGGGCTGGCTGGTTCCGGTTACTTCCCTACAAGAGCGGGACCAGGCCATTCGCTGTTCTTTTATACCTTCCCCCCTCCCCCCCTTCATACACATACCGTATATTCCGGCTCTGCATCGCTGCCAAATGGTTTTGCGCCAGCGCTAAGAGGTTTTGCACCAGCGCTAAATGGTTTTGCGCCAGCGCTAAGAGGTTTGGCACCAGCGCTAAATGGTTTTGCACCAGCGCTAAATGGTTTTGCACCAGCGCTAAGAGGTTTGCCGCCAGCGCTAAGAGATTTGCCACCAGCGCTAAGGGGTTTTGCACCAGCGCTAAATGGCTTGGCGCCAGCGCTAAGGGGCTTAGGGCCGCGTACACAAGGAGGTACAACCACGGCGGACCGTGGTTTTTTATATTCATTTCAAGAAAGGAGAGAATATGGCAAGAGGACAACATTTTATTCCCAATCCGGGGCCTGGGTATGACTTGTTCTTTAAGAACATCCGCGAGTATGTGGAGGCCAAATGCGAGGGGGAAAGCCCTGAGTGGACCCACATCCCGGATACGGAGCGGACGGCCCTGAACGAGGCCTACGAGGACTGGTATTCGGCCTATACCCCCGCGGAAACCGCGGCCCGGAACGGGGCCTGGAAGCGGTCCAGCAAGGTCCTTTCCCGGTTCATCCAGGTGTGGTTCCGGGGCTTCCCGGACATAGTAACCCCTCAGGACCTCCTTAACATGGGGATCCCCCTCCTGGACGATCACCCCAGCAGCATCCCCCCGCCTGAGGCCCAGGTTGAAGCGGACCTGGTCTTTCCGGGTATCCACCTGGTGGAACTGCAGAAGATCCGGCCCGTGGCAGGGCTGGCCCCGCCGGATTTCCGCAGCGACTACGGGGTGCGGATCTACTACGGCCTTGACGGCGAGGCCAGCGAGCGCTTCCCCTTCCGTATGACCGGCCCCCTTAAAACCGGGAAGAAACTGCCCTATTCGGTGTTTACCCGGCGCAAAAAAGAACGGTTCGACTTTGACGATGAGAGCGGGAACACGGTGTACTTCTGCCTGCGCTACGAGAACAGCAAAGGCGAGGCCGGGCCTTTCGGGCCGGTCCTGTCTGCGGTCATTCCCTGAATCAAACCCCGGTTCCTGGGGGATTTTGCGCCCCCGGGCGGGGGCAGCAGCCGCATCCCTGCGGCTGCAATCAATCTATGGAGGCCATGATGATGAAAAAGATACTGTTCCTGACCGGAGGGCTTGCGCTTTGCGCAGCGGTCTTTGCCCAGCAGCGCCTTCCCCTGGACAAGGCCCTGACCGCGGCCGCGTCGTACCTCTGCGAAAGGCTGCCCCGAAACACCCGTGTTTTGGCCCTGAAACTGGGCGCGCCTTCGGAGGCTTTGTCGGACTACGCGTCGGATCTGTTTACCGCGAGGCTGCTTGCTTCCGGGGCCTTTACCCTGGTGGAGCGGGATAGCGGGGTTTTGCAGGGCATAGAACGGGAGAGCGCGTACCAGCTTTCCGGCAATGTGGACGATGCCAGCATGGCCTTTATCGGCCATCAGGCCGGCGCGCAGGCCCTGGTTTTGGGGGTTATCGCCCGTGCAGGAAGCGAGTACCGCCTTAGGGTGCGCGCGGCAGGCATTGAAAACGCGGAGGTCCTGGGGGTGTATATGGCTGCGCTGGAAAGCACGGAAGAGCTCAGAAAAATGGCTGCTGCCCGGTCCGGGGTACGTCCGGTGAGGCCGGAATGGATAACCCGGCCTCTGGAAGGGGGCAGGGCCCGGTACGAACAGGGGAGTCCCTCCGGGGTATCCCTCTGGTACTATGACGTGGGGATGTCCGCCAAAACCTCCACGGAACAGCGGGCCCGGCAGCGGGCCAGCCAGAACGTTCAGGCGAACATAGCCGCGACCATCGCGTCGGACTTTAAGGCCCGGCTGGACATCACGGAATATTCCCTTTTTCAGGACTGCGGCCTGGAAGACGCGGAGCGGCTTATCGAAACCGCGATAAGCAGTTCCATCAAGACCCGGATCCCCCGGTACGAGCCCCTGGAGTGGCACATCGAGACCGGGGTCAACGGGGAGGGCCGGGAGTGGTACACCGCGTACCTGCTGGTGCGGTTTCCCCGGAAGGATATTCTGGATGTAGTGGAACGGATCGAACCCGCTGCAACGGCCGCGTCCCTGATCTCCAACGCGGTCAAACAGAAGCTCATTGATCCGCCGCGAAGCGGGGCAGGGGAAGAGGAGATGCTGGAAGGGCTGACCGCGGCACGGGAGTACGCGCTGGAGAGCATTGAAGCAGGGCTCACCGGAAATTAGGAGGACTTGAGCATGAAGAACAGGGTTTTGGGGCTTGAGGTTTTGCTGCTGGCCCTGAGCGGCATGGGATTTGGGCAGGAACTGCCCCGGCTTGCGGTGGTGGAGTTTAGCGTGAATATGAATACTCCCAAGGCAAACCGGGACTCGGTAACGGTCCGCAATCTGGTGGAATCCCAGATGGTGGCCGCGGGGAAATACGAGGTCATCACCCGGACGGATATAGACCAGCTCCTGGCGAACCAGCAGATCCAGGTGAGCAGTATAGCAAGCCCGGAAAACATACGGAAACTGCAGCTGCAGAACATCAGCTACATTGTTACGGGTTCGGTGGATGCGATGGATGAGGACTATGCGGTAACGGTGAAGATCCTGGACGTGTCCACGGGCCGGTTCAGCCACAGCGCGAATGATTTTATGGGGGGGACTTCCCGTGAACTGTATACCGGGGTAAATACGCTGATTGCCAATTTTGTAAAGGGCATGGCAGCGGAGGGCGGACAGGTGGTGCAGACAGCCCAGGCCGGGCAACAGACAGGCGTCATTACATACCAGGTCGGGAATTTTGGGCCTGCCGGGGGCAGGGTGTTCTATGACAAAGGGATATTCTCTGCGGGCTGGCGTTATTTGGAAGCCGCGCCTGTGGAAACGGAATTTACCGCGATTCAGTGGGGGGCGTATGGAAAAACTGTTGGCGGGACCGGTACAGCGATAGGAAGCGGCAAACGGAACACCCAAATGATTGTGGAGTTTCTGCAAAGGCAAGGGGAAACAGGCCGGGCGGCCCAGGTTTGCGCGGCCCTTGACTTTGACGGGTTTAAGGACTGGTTCCTGCCCAGCAAAGACGAACTGGATTTGATATATAAGAATCTGAAAGTCAAGGGGCTGGGGGAATTGAGCGACAGTTGGTACTGGTCTTCGTCGGAAGACACCAATAATTTTGGCGCGTGGGTTCAGAGATTCAGCGGTGGCAGCCAGGGCGTTAGCGACAAGATTGGTACACATTCGGTACGGGCGGTGCGGGCTTTTTGAACAGGCAGGGCTTTAGCCGTTCCTGTTTTGGGAGGAGGGTTCCGCGCGCCGGGAGGCGCGGGCAGCGGGGCTGAGAGGCACGGACGGGCTGTGTCTTCAGACACGCAGGCGTGTCTGGGTATTTTTATCCGAAAAAAAGCTGAGGTCATGTTATCCTGTGCATGGGGCCGGGAATGTGGTATGATCCTAGCAGGAGTTGAACATGGAGACCATACAAACGATACCGGAGTGGAGGGTAGCGGCAGACGAAATTTGGGCCGTATTAAAGGAAAGCGCAAAGGAAAATGCCGCACGGATGCAGGAAAGCGCCGCACGGCTGGCGGAAATTGAGCATATTATGAAGGAAAACGCGGAAAGGTCCGCGGAATTGGACAAGAAATTTGACCGCCTCGGCATCAATGTCGGGGGCCTTAACCGATCCCTGGGCGAACTCATCGAAACCCTCATCGCAGCGCGGCTATGGGAAAAGTTCCCCGAATACGGCTTTAGGCGTTCCTACCGGCGGGTGCCTGTCTATGACGAAAAGAGCCGCGTAAGAACCGACATCGACATTCTGCTTTCCGATAGCGATAAGGTTATGGCGGTTGAGGTCAAGCACGAACTGGATAAAGAAAAGTATGTGGATGAGCATGTGAAGCGCATGGAACTTATCCGGGCCTACCCGCCTGCGGAAACGGTAAATAAACAATTATTCGGAGCGATGGCTGGCGGGCTTGTTACCGGCGACCTTATCCGTTACGCATACGAGGCGGGATTTTATGTGCTTGAGTTAAGCGGAGAATCCGTACACCTTGTGCCGCCACCGGTGGGCTTCAAACCCCGGAGATGGTAGGCATGGGCAAGCCATGCGGCGAATTGAAGGGCCTGCATAATAGCTTCCTGTTCAATATAGGGATAATCCGCCAGCAGTTCTTCAATAGTCTCTCCCGCACCGATCTGGGAAACTATCCTTCCCAGGGTAACCCCTGTTCCCCTTTTGTTTGTGCGCTTAGTTTAGGAGGAAACATGAAAAGACTATTGGTTCTGATCTTCGCGCTGGGTCTGGCTGCGGGGCTGTCCGGCCAGAGCGATGACCGGGCAGAGGATCTGCGGATCCAGCGGCGGCTTATGGCCCTTAAAATGGAGGGGCTTATCCCCATGCGCTTCGCCAACGGGGTGGACGGAACGCCCATCTCCGGGGGAAAGGCGGCCATAGAAGGGATCGGGGTCTTCGAGACAGACCGGGAGGGGATCATCGCGTTCCCTGAACAGGAAGACGGCTTCTTTACCCTGGAATTTTCAAAAGAAGGGTTTGTTACCACGGAAATAGGCTTTGAAATAAAGCTGAACAACCTCTCGGCTAACCGCTTCTCCATCTCCCCTGAACTGGTCCAGGGCTTCCGGGTAGTGCTGGACTGGGGGGAAAAGCCGGAAGACCTGGACCTGCACGTTGAAAAGCAAGGGGCCTATCACATCTCGTTCTGGAACTCCCGCACCGCCGCAGACGGAAGCGCGTTTCTTGACCGGGACGACCGGCAGAGCTACGGCCCAGAGACCATCACCGTGGAACAGCTGGACCGCGCGGCGGTCTATGACATCTACGTTACGGACTATACCAACCTGCGCCGCCCGGATTCCCGGGCCCTTTCCCAATCTGGCGCGGCGGTGCGGATTTACCAGGGCAGCCGCCTGGCTGAAGCCTTCACCGTACCCCCCAACAGGCCGGGGACGATCTGGCGGGTGTGCAGGATTACCGGAGGAAGGGTGGAAAGATGAAGAAAGCATGGTTTGTATGCGGGGCTTTTGTCCTGGCCGCGCAGTTCTCGGCTGCCCAGCAGATCCCCCCGGACTGGGACACCCGCCCGCCCCGGGATACGGCAGAAGTAACGTACCGGGTGGGCCTTTCCATGCCCTGCCCAACCGAGCAGGAGGCCCTCAAAGGCGCGTGGCAGAACGCGCTGCAAAACTTCGCTTCCTCCATCGCCACCCAGGTGGAGAGCCTTACCAATATAACCGTACATGAGGAAGGGTATGACCGGGATATTGCCGACGAGTACACGGTGCAGGTGGAAACTTCCTCTTTTTCCACCAAGGTTCCTTTAACCGGGGTGTGGGAGGCAGCGCGGAAAATCGAACCCCAGCGCGGCTTATATACCGCCCGTATCCTCGCCGCGATGAGCCGCGGGGATTATCAAAAAGCCCTCGGGTATATCGAAAACGAGGAGGCCGCGTTTCTGGCTTACCGTTTCTTTGAGCAAAAGGTACAGGGCATAACCGGGCTTTCCGGCAATAAGCCCAGGGGCTACGGGGATTTTTATGCATGGCTCCGGGATACCTGCGTTACCCTGTCCTTTGCCGGAACCAGCAGCCCCGAAGAATACCTGGGGCAGACGGAAATCTTCTGTAAAAAACTGTACCGGGATACGGTTATTTTTGCCGAGACCATAAACGGAAACCCCGCGCGTATCATCTACGATTCCCCCCGCTATTACGACGGTCTGGTCCGGGCTTTGCAGGATATGGGGCTCTTCAGGATACAAAAGGAAAATGCCGCGCTGGTGCTTACCCCTGTGGGGCAGTCTTCCCTGGCCGCGTTCCGTTCCGCGGTCGCGGACATGAAGGATGGGTCGAAGATCTTTGTAACCGGCATAGAAGTCATACAAACCGAACAGGGGGAGGTATTAAATTCATCAAACCTGGTGATACCGCAGTTTATCACCGCGGCCTCCCGGCGGTTCGGGTTAAGCCCGGTCCGGTTTAACCTGCCCGCGGGGTATACCAACAGTACCTTTCTCGACGAGGGGGCCCTCATAGCCTATATCAACGAAAACATCAAAGCCTTTCCCGCTCGGTTTGCCGCGATTGTTTTTGCGGGGACGCAGCTTTCCCAGGGCGTGGCAGCGTACCATGTCCCGTCCAATATCACCGCGGCAGTGCGTTTTACCCTGTACGATGTGCTGACCGGGGAAACGGTGAGTTCCGGGGAAGCGGATACACGGGGGTTTGTGTTTTCCCCCGCGAACTTGCAGCAGCAAACGGTCATCGCCGAAAGCCGCCGGGCCTTGCAGTTCCTGTACGACCCCAAAAATAAGCCCGGCCTTGAGGGGATCATGGCGGATGTGCTGGGAAGATAAGGGCGGGGAGCAGGGAGCGGCTATCGAAGCGCGGCGGTACGCCCCTTTGACGTGCGGGGGGCTTTACCAGGGACGATGCGGATGTCGGCATGACCGCCTGGTTCTGCGCCCGCTACGAGAACGGCAAAGGGGAAGCGGGAAATGGGGCCCGCGGTGAGCGCGGTTATTCCGTGTAAAAGAAGCGGGGATTGCATGAACAGGAGGGGTATATGACCTACTACTGTACCATCAAGAAAGAAGGAGACGAGTATATAGCCCAATTTCCCGATATGACCAATACGTTACCTGCGGGTTTTCTCATGAAGAAGCCTTGGCCATGGTAAAAGAAGCCCTTGAGGGTTGTCTTGAGGCCGATATTTCCCAGGGCAGCGCAATTCCTCTGCCGGTCTATACGGAGGGTATCCGTAACAGTTGCGCCTCATATCGCCCTGTCCCTCCGGATCCGGGAACTTCGGGGGGAACTGAGCCAAACCGACATAGCCCGGAACCTGGGGCTTTCCTATCAATCATACCAGCGGCTTGAAAACCCCCGCAAAGCAAACCCCACAATTAAGACGCTTGAACGAACCGCCCGTGTGTATGGCCGGGAATTAACTATTTCCATCTGAGGCTGTTCCAAAACTTCAGCTTTTGGAATAAACTCAATGGCATAAGGAATGAACATGGATACTACATACCAGATACCGGAAGATCGCATCGCGCACTATACCTGCCGTACCATTACTGAGCCGATACGCATTGACGGCAATCTAGACAAACCCCTATGGAAGGCTGCGGAAAAGTCCCGGCCCTTTGTGGATATGGTTACCGGAGAGCCTGGGTTTCTGGAAACCCGCATGGCGAGTCTCTGGGATAAGGAAAACCTCTATATCGCCTTTTGGATTACCGAACCTTTTGTGCAGGCCAGTCTTACGGAACGGGACGCGTTTATTTGGTTCGATAATGATGTGGAAGTGTTCTTTGATGGAGAAGACTGCTACTATGAATTTGAAATAAACGCCTTCAATACCGTATACGAGGTGCTGTTTATCTATCAGGATGCCCTGAAACAGGGAGGACGCTTTGATACGGGGGAATTTGATTTATATAGCCGGAACGTGGATGTGTTAAGCGGCTTTCAGGATGCGGCCCGGTTCGGCAAGCATCACCGGGGTAAACGGTGGGCTTTTATGGATTATGATTTTCCTGGGATACAGAGCGCAGTCCAGGTGGATGGAACCCTCAATGACCCCTTTCATCGGGATAAAGGCTGGACCGTGGAACTGGCCTTTCCCTGGAAGGGTATGGAGCGGCTCTATGCCCGCCGGAGTTTCCCGCCGGTCCCTGGGGAAACCTTGAGAGCCGCTTTTTTCCGGTTTGAGCATCTTTCTTACCATGGTAAAACCCTCAATGAAGCTATTGGGTGGGCCCTCAATGAACATGGGGTTTATGATTCCCATATCCCGGAGAATTTCTCCTGTCTCCACTTTGTTGGGTCTGGCAACGCCCCATGACCCTGAAAAGAAGCCCAGGCTGTAGGTTTTGGGCGCTCCTCTGTATGCTGGGGATGGTTCAGGGTGTAAGCCCTGAGGAGACCCTTTCCAAGCATAACGGGCCTGTCCGATCCGTGGCCTATAGTTACGACGGAATCCAGCTCGTCTCTGGTTCTAGTGATGGAACCCTCAAGCTATGGGATGCGGGAAACCACCGGGTGATCAAGACCTCCTGGCCAGGGGGGTATATTTTATCTGTAGCCTGCAGTCCCCAGCAGAAGCGGGTATGTTCAGGCTCCAGCGATGGGATCATCCGGATCTGGGACCCTGAAAGCGGCCTGTACCGGAGCCTTATCGGGCATAGGGGAACGGTTAATTCTCTGGCCTATAGTCCTGAGGGCAGCCGGATCCTCTCTGGTTCAGACGACAGGACCCTCAAGGTATGGGATGCCCACAGCGGCCGGGAACTAGCGACCTTTATAGGACACCGGGGGTATGTATTGGCAGCGGCCTTTAGCCCTGATGGAAGCCGAATCGTCTCCGGGGCAGTAGATAGGACCCTCAAGATATGGGATGCAGCTGGGGGCAAAGCCCTTATGACCCTGGAGGGGCACGAGGATTATGTACGGACCGTGGCGTATAGTCCTGATGGAAGCCGGATCCTCTCTGGTTCGGATGATAAAACCCTGAAGATATGGGATGCGGAAAGCGGAAAAGTCCTCAAGACCCTTCGCGGCCATGAGGGCTATGTCCGGTTCGCGGCCTATAGCCCTGATGGAGGCCAAATCATCTCTGGTTCGGATGACAGGACCCTCAAAATCTGGGATGCGGAAACCGGGCAGACCCTCAAAACCCTGAACGGCCATGAAGATAGGGTGTATTCCCTAGCCTATAGCCCTGACGGAACAAGGCTCGTCTCCGGTTCCGGGGATAGAACCATTAAAATATGGACGGATTTTTTTCCCTGATCCCTGAGTTGAGACTCATGCCGGGGAGCCCCGCATAGCTGGGATGCAATCAAAGCCGCGGCTTCCGCGGGATTACCTGTAACGCCACCACTGCCGCAATAAGCCCAAACCCGATAAGATCCGTGAGAAGTCCCGGATTAATCAGGAGTAAACCCCCGGCAAGGGCTATCAGCCGTTCAGGAACATGAATATGCCTCAACAGGTACCCCTCAAGGCCCACCGCAAGACCGAACATGCCAATACAGGAAGTAAGCGCTATGAGGATCACCTGCTGGACCGTGGTATCAATGAAGAGCATGGAAGGGTTATACACAAAGATATAGGGTATGATAAAGGCGGTGATCGCCAGCCGTGTGGCAGTAACCCCGGTTCTGATGGGATTTGCCTTGGCAATGGCCGCCCCTGCATAAGCTGCCAGCGCTACCGGCGGGGTAATGTCCGCTACAATCCCAAAATAGAACACAAACATGTGGGCCGCCATGACCGGTACCCCCATACGAACCACAATAGGCGCGGTAATAGTGGCCATGATCACATAATTAGCGGTAGTGGGAATCCCCATCCCCAAGATGAGACAGGCAATCATGGTAAGCCCCAGGGCAAGAAACAGGCTATTATGGGCTACGGTGAGGAGCAGGGAAATCAGAACCTGCCCCAGGCCGGTGAGGGATACGATACCCACCACAATACCCGCGATGGCGCAGGCCATGGCAACCCCGATGGTGTTCCGGGAACCGTTTCCCAAGGCCTCTATCAGGGAGCGGGGGGTAAAACGGGTTTCTTTACGGAACATACTCACGATCACCGCGGCGAGTATGGCAAAACAGGCGGCATAGGCAGGGGTAAACCCCACGCTCATAAGCCCTACCAAGACGATAACCGGCAGGAAGAGGTAGCCTTTGGCCAAGAGGAGTTTCCCAAAATGGGGGATCGATTCCCTGGGAAGTCCTTTGAGGCCCAGCTTCTTGGCTTCAAAATGGATCATGAGGAAGATTCCGGTAAAATACAGGGCCGCGGGCAGTATGGCGGAGGTGGCAATCACCGGATAGGGGATGTTGGTCAACTCCGCCATGAGGAACGCAGCGGCCCCCATGATAGGAGGCATGATCTGTCCGCCCGTGGAGGCAGCGGCTTCCACGGCGGCGGCGAATTCCGGCTTATACCCGATCTGCTTCATCACCGGGATAGTAACACTCCCTGAACCCACCGTATTAGCCACTGAACTTCCTGAATACATGCCTTCCAAGGCGCTGGCAATGACCGCTACCTTAGCAGGGCCTCCAGACGCGAAGCCTGCCACTGAATTGGCCAGGTCAATGAAGAAAGAGGCGATCCCGGATTTTTCCAAGAAGGAAGCGAGAAAGATAAACAAAACGATAAAGGTGGAACAGACCCCGATGGGGGTTCCGATGATGCCATCAGTGGTATAAAAAAGCTGGTGAACCACCCGTTTGAGGGAGAACCCAGCAACAAAGGCATAAGTGATGAAACCCGCGGCTACCACCAGGATGGGAATTCCCACCACCCGGCGGCATAGTTCCGCGAGGATCAGTATCCCCGTAACTCCCATCACGATGTCCAGGGTTTCCAGTTGGATCGCCCGGCTTATGATGGCCTGAAAATGCACCGCGTAATAAAAAAAGGAAACGCTCCCCAGGATCCCCAAGACGAAATCATACCAGGGTACATGGTTCACCTGCTTCCGCATACCCTGCCATACGGGATAAAGGATATACCCCAGGAATATCAGAATCCCCAAGAAGGCGCTCCTTCGGATCTGTTCAGGGACTGCAGCAATAAGGGTAACCCAGAAAACATACGCGGTAAAAAGGAGCAGCAAGCCCTTAACCAGATAATCTGGAACCCCTGAAAAGCGCCGCACATTCGATTCCCGGTCAAATTGGGCGATGAGATCTTCAGTTTCCTGTTCAGTGAGTTGGTGAATGGGCGTATGCTGATGATGTGGTGATGAACTATGGGTCATGCTAACCTTCCTCTATAAGCAAGCTGCAAGAAACACCTTGGGCGTACCGTGGAAAGCCTGACCAGGCCCCCTGCCCTTGCTTCATGTCTAACGACTCGTGGTTTACTACAAACCGGCAAAGCCGGTTCTGCTGATCCGTATCACGATATGGGCGTTTTTCCCGCACCGATCCCGTAAGCTGATAGGTTCACTTTTTTCTTTTTCCCGGTGTATATATAAGATATGGTCTGAAACCGTACCCACAATGTAATTGAGTTCCCGGAAAGACTGGATGAAACCGGTGATTACCAGGGCGTCTCCATCCCGGCTCATCTGCTGTCCTTCCGCAAGCTCCGCCTGCATCCCCGCGCCAAAGGCAAAGAAACGCGCTGCTATAGGGCGGATCCGGTTTCCTTCCACCTGAAAACACTCCCTTACCCGGCTTTGATGTACGGAATGTACAAACTCGATAGAAAATTGCTCTACCCGGGGCCAAGTTCCATAGATACTGCCGGATTCAGCATCCCTTATACTGAGCCGCGGGACAGCCAGCTTTAACCATGCCGTCCCGGTGAGGCCGAGCATCAAGGCGGCCGCCAGTACCATAGGGATGAGGCTGCTCCCCTTCAGGGATCCAAACTCAGCAAGATCCTCTCTTTTTGCGCTGCCTTGAGCCTCTATTGCAGCATACCAATTTCCCGGAAATATTTTGCTGCTCCTGGATGGAAAGGCACGGAAATACCCTCCACCGCATAGGCAGGGGAAAGCTCTGCTCCTTTGGCATGGGCCGTTTCAATGGCTCCCTTGCTTTCCATGAGGGTTTTGGTAAGCTGATACACCGTATCTTCCGAGAGCCTATTGCTCACGATAAAGGTGGCTTTTACGGCCACGGTTTTCACATCCCTGGCGAGACCCCGGTAACTTCCCGCTGGAATGGGGAACTGGGTGTAGAAGGGATAGGCCTTGCTCAAATCTGCTGCGTGGGCATCGTCAACCTCCAAGATCACAATATCCCGGCCAATGGCCAGATCCACCACCGCGGTGGTAGGCGCGCCGGCAACACAGAAGAAGGCGTCGATCTTGTTGTCCCGCAAAGCATCGGCAGAAGCGCCAAAACTTAAGTTTTGCTTATTGATGTCGTTAAAGCTGATCCCATATACCTCTAGGATCTGGCGTGCGTTGAATTCGGTACCGCTCCCCGCATCTCCTACGGAAACGTTTTTCCCTTTGAGGTCCGCGATAGTACTGATCCCAGCTGCAGGATTGGCTACCACCTGACATACCTCAGCATAAAGCGCTGCCATGGTAGAAAAATCCGTGATTTTTTCTCCATTAAAGAGGTCCACCCCCCGGTAGGCATAGTCCATCACATCGTTCTGCACAATGGCAATCTCCACCTCTCCAGCCGCGATAAGCTGGATATTCGCCTTAGACGCGCCGGTAGACTGAATGGTGATGGGGATCTTGGTTTTTTCCGTTAAGATCTGTCCCACTGCAGAGCCAAAGGCATAATAGGTTCCGGTATTACCTCCGGTGGCCATCCGCAGTTGGTCCTTGCTGCCCTTGGCATAGACGTTCAAGCCCATTACCAAGGCCAAAAGTACCGATACTGCCATAACTCTTGTACGTTTCATAACTTTCTCCTCCTGAACACGCATAATGTATAATTATACAAAATTGTATCCCTTTATGCAAGAACCCGCAGGACCTCATCAAAAAAGTAACCCAAAAGACCCTGTGCCTCATTTGGAAAAAGTAACCCAAGTGGTATAAGTCGTTGTATTACAAGGGGTTAGGCAAAGAGCTAATTCCAGATGGGATAAAGAGCGCATTGCCTCATTGAAAAAGTAACCCAAATCAAGGCAGACTATCCGAAAGTAACAGCTATCGGAGGTCAATATGAGATTATCCATGCAAGAGAAAAAGGTACTTACTAGGCAGGTCTGTTCACGCTACCAACATGCCAAACAAAAAGAAAAATCAGACATCCTAAACGAATTTATCCTGACAACAGAGTACAACCGGAAATACGCCCTGCGTATCCTGAACAAGCCGCAGACCCCACAGGCCCTGCTGGTCGCGAACGGTACGGTCGTCAAACTGAAACCCGCCAAACCTAAACCATCCAACCGCGCCGGGAAAAAGATCTATGGCGACGAGGTCATCGTCTCCCTCCGCCTCATCTGGGCCTTCTTTCTGGTATAAATGCGGGAAGCTCCTCGCCCCCCCGCCAGCAAATGCACTTCATCGCTCAATGGCCCGCCTTCGCCATCACCCCCGCCATCAGGGATAAGCTCCTGTCCATCAGCCCCGCTACCATCGACCGCATCCTCAAAAAAGACAAGGTCGCCCTCAAACTCAAGGGCAAAAGCATCACCACACCAGGCCACCTCCTCAAACCCCGCGTCCCTATCCGCATCTTTTACTCCTCCGATGAGCGTAAACTCCCCGGTTTTATCCAAATCGACACCGTCCACCATGGTGGTCAAACCACTTCCGGCCAGTATATCCTCACCCTTACCTGATGTCGCTTCAGGCTGGATTTCCCAGTATTCCCTCCTCAACAAGGCCCATCGCTGGACCTTCGCTGCCCTCAAGGACATCCACGCAACCCTCCCGTTCCCCGTGAGGAAGTTCCACAGGGACAACGGCAGGGAGTTCATCAATCAGGTCATCCTCCACTGGCACCGCAACCCGCTCTGCCCCATCCCGTTCACCCGCTCTCGAGACCACAAAAAAAACGACAACTGTTTCGTCGAACAGAAAAACGGCGCTGTGGTCTGCGAGTATGTCGGCTATGACCCGCTGGAGGGGGAAGTCCTCCAGGCCCGCCTTGCCGGGATCTACCGCTCCCTGGTTCCCCTCCTCAACTTCTTCATGCCCACCATGAAGCTTATAAGCAAGGGGAAAGTCGGCTCCAAGGAGTCGGCTCCAAGGAGGAATGATAAAAAGTAAACCATCGTCGGTAAATAGTGTATAACCTGAAGAACGTATCGACAGGGGAAGGCCATGGTTCGTCATGTTTATTGGTCTGCGAGACCGCCAAGGAGGAGAACTATGAAGAACGGCAAGCCTAGGCCGCTCAGTTCAATGTCCTTAGCTATTACTCCTATAGCCAAGCCTATTCGGTAACGGTTTCTCCTGCCAACACCTACGGCAGCGGCACCTGGATATTCAACAACAAGACCAGCTTTTGGGTACAGATTAAGAAAGCGGATATGAGCCAGAACTACGCGGTGATTGCGCCTAATGCAGAGCGGGTCTCCATCCCTATCAACATGGATACTGCTTATGATTACTACGTCTACTTTTCCAAGGAATTGAAGTACAACGGGAAAACCGTGGCTCTGGTGGAGGCTACGGATCGTTCTCAGGCCAATACCGCTCAGGTAACCGACACAAATCCGGTCTATACCACCACGATTAATTCGAGTAATGTACCTACCAACACGGTTAAACCCGCGGTAATGGTGAAAAACAACAGCGCCAAATCAGTGCGGGTGTATTATTCGAATCAGCAAAAGACCAACAGCACGGCTGGGGGTGATTTTGTGATTTCCAGCGGGGCATCTCAATTGGTAAGCGGATTTGAGATCAACGATAACACCAACGTTATCAACTTCAGCGCACTGGCCTGGGAACAGAACAAGCAGGTTCCGGTGGATATGGTTATGCAGGCGAACAAGGTCTACGAAATCACCATCCCCAACAACGAAATCGCTGCAGAGATAAGCGTCCAAGAAGTCGAAGCAAGCCAATACTATAACTAACTCATGTTACGCAAGGGCGGCATAATCGCCCATGTTAAACGAGGTGAGTAATTCCATTGCCTTCTTCAATGAAGCTTTGTATATTCTGGATTTAACTGCAAAATGATTGTACCCAAACC
>JAISOX010000077.1 GCA_031275325.1 Treponema sp. | reverse complement strand
ACCACAAAGTCTTCCGGCCCGGTGATGATGGGGTTGAGGGTATTGGATTCATGGTTCATGCCCCCTGAAAGGATACGCATGGATACCTCCTATAAATGAGAGTTGTTCAGGAACTTCAGGTTCCGTTGAACCAAAAGTTCGTTGGCGGGAAATTGCAGGCCTATTGAGTCTGTCCCAAAACTAACTGACTGTGCGCTCCCGCGCCCGGTGCGAACCTCCGGTTCGATGGGACAGACGCTATTGAAATTATTGTAAAACATCTGGTTCTGAAAGACAAATTGTGCGGTCAATCCGCCCTGGATTGAGAAAAAAGCGGGGCTGGAAAAAGTTCCAACTCACTCTTTTAAAGCCCCTTCACCAAAACCCTTGATAAGCTGGGCGTGGAAGAAAAAATAGAACACAATCATGGGGAAGATACCGATCACCAGGGATGCGTACTGGAGGCCGTATTCGATATTCAGCCGCCCCGCAAATTGGGCAATGGCCACGGGCACGCTTTTTAGCGCGGCCTTGGTGGTAAAGACAAAAACAAAAAGGAATTCGTTCCAGTGCCGTAAAAAAGAGAGAATCACCATAGTGGCGATTACCGGGGTGGAGAGGGGCAGGATCATCCGCCAGAAGACATACCCGTATTTGGCCCCGTCGATCTCCGCGGATTCAATGAGCGCGCCGGGGACGCCCTTGAGGTAGGAAACCGCGATCATAACCGACATGGGGAGGTCGAAGGCGATATAGGGCAAAATGACCCCTATGCGGCGGTTGATGATGCCGAGGCTTACTTCCGCAAGAAAGAGGGGGATGATCACCGCATGGACCGTGATCATCAGCCCCAGGGCAAAGGCGCCGACAAAAAAGGCGTTGAACTTAAAGGGGAATTTGGTTATCCCAAAGGCGGCGGCCAGGGCAAGGAGAAGGGTCGCCAGGGTAGCCGTGATGGTGTAGATAAAGCTGTTGATCAGGGATATCCCCAAGGCGCCTATGGTCCAGGCCCGGATATAGTTGTTGAACGTGGGCGCTTTGGGCAGCCCCAGGGGATAACGGATGATCTCCGCATGGGGTTTTAGGGAAGAATAAGCCAGCCATATCAGGGGGAAAAGGGTGAGTACCGCAAAGACCAGCATCAACACATAGGCGCTTACCCGCCAGGAGAGAGACGCCCGCTGGAGCGCAGAGGGATGGGTCATGTCATTCCACCTTAAAAATCTTTGAAACCCCCCGGGTGAGGAGGATCGAAAGGGCAATAAAAATGATGATAATTATGGACAGGGCGCTCCCGTATCCGTAATTCTGATGAACAAAGGTAGTGCTGTACATATAAATCGCGATGACCTCGGTGTAATGGGCAGGGCCGCCGCCGGTCATGGAATATATCAGATCGAAGCTCTTAAAACTTCCGGAAATGGCGAGGATAGAATTGATAAAAATAACATACCCCAGCATGGGTACGATGATTCGGGCGAAGATCGTCCCCTCCCCAGCCCCTTCCATCCGGGCGGCTTCGATCACCGTATTGGGGATCCGCTGCATATTGGCCAGGAAGATCACCATATAGAGGCTGGTGTGCTGCCAGAGTAACACAAACATGACCGGCACGATGGCAAGGGCCTGGTTCTCCACGATGGTTATGATATAGTCCGGGTTTCCCGTGAGGGTCCGCATGATGGCGGTAAAGATCCCCACAGGAGAAAATATCCGGTTCCAAAGCTGGGCCACAATGACCGAAGAAATCGTAATCGGCAGAAAGATCAACGCCTCAAAAAGGCCGGACTTTTTTACCATTTTCCGGTGGAGCATATAGGCCAGGACCAGTCCCAGGGGAATTTGGCCGAAAACGGAAACCAGGACGATCATGACGTTGTTCCGCAGGCCTATATAAAACACCGGGTCCTGAAACATCCTGATATAGTTGCCCAGGCCCACAAATTGCATTTCCCCGTATCCCTTCCACTGGGTAAAACCCAAAGCGAAACTAAAGATCACCGGGAAAAGTATCACCCCCATAAAAATCAGAAATGCGGGCAGAATAAAACTGAGGCAGCTTACCTTTTTATACGTTTGATAATTCATACGTTTTCAGGGAACTATACTCCCCGGAAACAAAGCTCCGGGGAGTTCTGTCCTAAAGCCCGGCCTACTTACGCCGGTTTGAGTCGTTGGCCGCGACCCAGGCTTCGTATTCCGCGGCAAGCTGGGCCGGGGTTTTTGCCCCCATCATCACCGCCTGAATGCCGGGATTCAGCAGGTTGTTCACCCCCTCGCCGTCCATAACCGCGTCGATCACATACCCCATAGACTGAGAGTTGATCAGGTCGATGTACTGCCGGTTGAGGTTGTCGATGTCATATTTGCTGTAGTCCAGCTTGTAAGTGGGAACGGTGCCGTACTTCATCAGGATATCCGCCCCTTCCTGGCCGTAGATGAAGCTCAGGAACTTCCAGGCCGCGTCGGCTTTGGCCCCGGAGAGCTTGGCGCTCATGGCCAGGGCTTCCCCCAGCGTGGCCGCGCTGGACCCGTGAACGATCTCGCCGGGAACCGCAGGGAAGGCTGTCACCTCGTATTGGGCAAAATCTTCCGGGGCAGCCGCGCCTTTGAGCGCGGCGATCCGCCAGCCCGCGTCCAGGAGGTAGACCGCCTGGCCCTGGACAAAAGCGCCCCAGGCTTCGGGCCCCTCAAGCTGGTTCACCCCCGGGGGGAAAAGCTGAGTGTCCACCAGGGTTTGGATCACCGTGAGGGCATCCACAAAGGGCTTGTCGGAAAACTTGGCGGTTCCCGCCCGGGCCCGGTCAAACCACGCGGTCCCCCCCATGCGGTCCGTCAGCATGGAGAGCAGGAGGGACTGGGCCTGCCATTGCCCTTTGTTCCCGAACATCAGGGGAGTGTACCCCGCGGCGCGGATGACCGGCGCCTGGGCTATCATTTCATCCAGGGTACGGGGAGTGGTCAGCCCCAATTCCCGCTGGAGTTTGGTGTTCACATACACCGCGGTACAGACCGCCATGTTAGGGGAAATGATGTAGATATCCCCCTTGGGTCCCTGGGGCGCCCAGATGGCGGAATTGAAGTCAGCCTTAAAGTCCTCGGTCAGGTAAGGCCGCAGATCCTTTACCGCGCCCCGGTCAAGGATATAGCTCGACCTGGCGCCCGCGTAACAGGTGAACAGATCCGGAATATCCCCGGCTGCCGCCATAGCCTGAAACTTGTCGTGAAACTGCTCCCCGGACACATATTCAAATTCCAGCTTGAT
Organism: Treponema sp.; assembly: GCA_031275325.1. Classification (GTDB taxonomy): domain Bacteria; phylum Spirochaetota; class Spirochaetia; order Treponematales; family Breznakiellaceae; genus JAIRLU01. The sequence goes on along the minus strand of JAISOX010000077.1, from coordinate 16,030 downwards.
GTTAGGGTACTTCTCGGCAAAAGCCTCCAGAGTTACGGGCCAATATTCATATTGGGGGCTTGTCGGCTCAAGCTGCATATAAACCGACAACGTAACCGTCTCCCCGGAACCGGCCCCGGTTCCGCTCCCGGCCTTTTGGCCTGCGGCCCAAACCACAATCAAACCGGTTACCAGTAATAGGGTAACCAAAACAAATCTTTTCACTACAATTTCCTCCAAATTATACCTGGTTAAAGATGTTTTTTAGTGTACTATAGTTTATGGGTCCTTTGCAATTACTCCCATGGTCTCATGTAAAATCTGACCATGGAAACCTAAACTCCTCCGGCTCATCTGCCTGTCTCCTGGGGCAGGCGGCGTCATTTTGGGGCTTAACGCCACACCAGCCAGATAAAGACCGAAGAAGCTGCCACGGTAAGCAGGGTAAAGGGGACGCTGATCTTGAGCCACTGCCTGAAACTGATCCCGATTCCCTGCTTCCGTAAGATGCCCACTGACACCACATTGGCCGCGGCCCCAAAAGGGGTGAGGTTGCCTCCCATGCAGGAGCCGATCAGCAGGGCAAACATATAGAGTTCAGGCTGGAGGGAAAGATCCCCGGCTATTTTACCCGCTACCGGAAGCATGACAATGATATACGGCACATTATCCACAAACCCGGAAATAAGAACAGAAACCGCCAGAATCATAATAAACCCGAAGAAGACCTGGTTCCCCACGATCCGGGAAAGGAAACCCGCAAAATCATCCAGAAGGCCCACCGCAGCCACAGCTCCCACTACCACGAAGATACCGATGAGGAACAGCACCGTATCCCAGTCTAGTTCTTTTACCAGAGCCCAGGTTTTTCCCGCGCCTTCCTTGCGGATAAACCAATACCAGAGCAGCCCTGTAAAGCCCAAAACCATGACCAGCAGCCCTGAAAACAGGGAAATGCCTCCGTACACAAAAGAGGCTACGGCTAATCCTCCAATCATCAGAACCAGGAGTACCGTGGGAACCATGGTGAGGATTTGTTCCCGTTCCAGTTCTATTTTCCGGCCTCCCTTTTTAGCAAAAAAGCCGTAAAAGAACAGGGCTCCGGCAATCATACCGATTTGGACCGCGAAAAAGATCGAAGGCTTTCCCTGGAAAAAGAAGAAGTCGTTGAACCCGTAATGGGCATAATCGGCAAAGATCATGGAAGGAGGATCCCCCACCAGCGTGGCGGTTCCCTGAAGATTTGCCATCACCGCAAGCCCTACCATAAAGTAGGTCGGGTCCATCTTCAACTTGGTACAGAGCGCGAGGGCGATGGGCGCCATCACCAGAACCGTGGCCACGTTTTCCACAAACGCGGAGATGATACCGGTCATCATGAGGATAGCCACAATGGCAATACCCACATGGGGGGAATAGATTACCAGGGAATCGGCGATCACCGCAGGGACCCGGGAGTAGATAAAAAGTTCCGCAATCACCAGGCTTCCCACAAAAATCATCAGGACATCCCAGTTGATAAGTTCTCCCAGGGCTGCTTGCGGGCTCACTACGCCGAGGATAATCATAAGCAGCGCTGCCCCCAGGGAACTGTAAGACTTTCTATTAGGAAAGATAACGATAAGGGCGTACATAAGTACTGCCAGGACGAGCACGATCCATTTCATAACCATAAAAACTCCTTGTGGAGCCATTCCCAAAACCCGGTTGGTTTTGGGAAAGCCTCTGGGTTAAGGGAATAAAAACAGGATAAAAAAAGACCTTTCGCAGGGGGATTCCGTACAGAAACCCTATGCGAAAGGTCTTGCATCTCCGGTAATCCGAAGCCGCGGTACCAAGCGCTACAAAAGCCCTCTCGGTTTTTGTATAACACCGGCTGTTGGCTGCCGCACGTGTAGCTACTCCCCTTTCAAGGGTTGAGTATAGGCTGGGCGTATGAACTTGTCAAGCCGATCCCAAGATAAGGCAGGAAACCATTTTCTCTAGAACCCTTTGAGGCGGGATGGGCCTTCATCGTTTTCTTGAGAAGCGGGGCCTATTCCCTGAGCCCCATGACCGGTCGACGGTATCGGCCTGAAGCGCCCCTGGCCAGGGATCCGTTCCCAGGGAAGGAACCTGACCTTTACAGGCAGCCGCTCATTGGCTGTAATAAGCGGGTCATTGGCTGTAATAAGCGAGTCATTGGCTGTAGTAAGCAGGTCATTGGCTGTAATAAGCGGGTCATTGGCTGTAGCAAGCGACTTATTGGCTGTAATAAGCGGGCCATTGGCTGTAGCAAGCAGGTCATTGGCTGGGCCGCGGATCCCATGAATCAAAGGATGACCCAGCCATACAAAAAGAGCATACTATGAAGGCCTCCAGGCCCTGGGTCATTGCGTGAAGGGGCTGAGATGTATACACTGGAGGTATGACCAGGGGTATCTTACTAGCAGGTAATGAATCATCTTTGTCCGATGCAGTGGCAGCGGAAGCGGCTAGACGGGTTGAATATTTTGCCGCGGCGTTTATTCCCAATCGTCTGGCGGATCCTGTAGCGGTTAAGCCCCTGCCTGCAGCAGAATCCCTGATTCCGCTCCATTGGAACCCAGGAAGCCCGGTTTCAGCCCGTACCCTGATCTTAGCCGCGGAAAACCGGCTGGAACATATCAATGAGGCGCTCCTGGTATGCGTACCCCCGCCGGTACGGAGACATCCGGGAGAGCTGGCGGCTCCTGAAATTGAAATCATGGTAAACGATCATATCAAAGGCTGGTTTTTTTTGGTAAAGGAATTAGCCGCGCTCTTTCGCGTCAAGAAAACCGGAACCTTGGCCCTGGTCCTGTCTGAGCTTGATCCAGGCGCGGGAAAAGAGGAAGCCCCGGATCTTATGGGGGTTGCTGCGGTGGAGTCCTTCCGGGCCTTTACGCAGGGCTTACTGAACTCTTCTCTGGAAGAACCCTTCCGGATTCTGGGCTTTTGCGCCCCTGAATCCAGTAATACTGCGGAATTTGCCGCTTTTATCTTTAAATTCCTGGAAGAAGGGGGAAAACGGAATAACGGCAAGTGGCTCAGATTTGGTAAACGGAGTATCTTCGGCAGATACTAGGACGTGAGGGAGCAGTTTCAGGTAAAATACCCCACCCCGGCCTCAAAAATACGCTGGCATTTGTTTCCCGGTATGTTGCGGTGAATGTATGCTCCAGAACGCTCGGAATGGCCCATTTTTCCCAGGATCCGGCCGTCAGGGCTGGTGAGCCCTTCGATGCCAAAATCAGAGCCGTTGGGATTATCCGGTTCCGCGCCCGTGGGTATCCCCGCAGCATTCACATAACAAAAGGGAACCTGCCCTGCCCTGAAAAGGGCCGCTCCCTGGTCTTTGCGGATGACCAGGCGTCCTTCTCCGTGGCTTACCGGAATCACATGGATGGTCCCCGCGGCTTCTTGAGCAAGCCAGGGAGAACGGTTAGCCATCACCTTAGTACGGACCATCCGGGAAACATGGCGGCCAATCCGGTTGAAGGTCAGGGTCGGCATGGTTGCGTCCGCTTCACGGTACGTACCGTAGGGTACCAGTCCTAGTTTGATCAGGGCCTGGAAACCGTTGCATATCCCCAGTATGAGGCCATCCCGTACTTCCAGGAGCCGGGTTACCGCTTCCATGACGGGAGGCGACCGGAACACATTGGCGATAAATTTCCCTGATCCTTCCGGTTCATCTCCCGCGCTGAATCCTCCTGAAAGCGCGAGGATCTGGGCGTTTTCAATGGCTGCGGCCAATTCCGTGATAGACCCTTGAATACACCCCTGGTTTTGGTTTCTAAATATGACCAGTTGGGTACGCGCGCCGGCCCTCCGAAAGGCCCGTTCCATATCCCATTCACAGTTGGTCCCTGGAAACACCGGCAGCACCACCAGGGGCCCCTTGCGGTTTGTTACAGCGCAAGAAGTAATCCTTGTAGGGCTGGCGGGATTCCGCGCCTCCATAGGTTCAAAGGCAAAGGTTTCCTCCAGGGTATGCTCCTGCTCAGCTACGGTCCTTCCTTGGGAAGTCTGGGGATACACCTCGTTAAGCGGGTATTCATACGCCTGGCGTAGAACCTGGAGGGGAAGCTCCCCGGATCCCTGGTTTAACCGGATCCGGAAAAAGGGTTCCGGGATTATCTTCGCCCCAATCACCCCTGCGCCGGCTCCTGCAAGCGCCTTGGCCAGGTCATCCTTGGAACAGGCGGTTCCGTCTAGTTCTACCAGCACCGAACCTTGGTAATCTGGATGGTCAACCAAGGAGAAGGTTTCCGCTTCCGCTTCCAGACCCAGGGTATTGCCAAAGGCCATTACCGCCAACGTTGCGGCCATCCCCCCAGGGCCGATTGGGTATGCCGCCCGGACCAGTCCGGCACGGCGCAGCCCCATGAGGGTTTCCATATTTGCCTTAAAGGTATCCCATTCATCCTTCGCCGGATCCTGATAAAGCAGCAGGATGGGGTTCCCCGGTTCTCCCCTTAAAGCGCCGGAACAGACCGAAGCTGCCGGGGCAGTAGCCACGGCAAAGGCCACCAGGGTTGGAGGCACGGTAAGATGTATCCCCTGGGCCTTATCCTGATAGGTTCCAGACATGGAATCCTTGCCTCCAATGGCGGGAACCTTCAAGGCAAGCTGAGCTTCCAAAGCGCCTAAGAGCGCGGCGGCGGGTTTCCCCCAAGACGCGGCAGTTTCAGGGCGTTCAAAGTATTCCTGTAAGGAAAGCCTGCTGGTCCAAGGATTACCCCCCAGGCAGGCGATTTTGGCGAGGGCCTCCCGGACGGCCCCCTTTGCTCCTGCATAAGGATTGCGGCTGCTCAGATCCGGGTTGTACCCGAAGCTCATGAGGCTTGCGGTACAGCTCTGCTTGTCTAAAGCGGGAAGCAGGCTTGCCATCCCGCATTCGGGGGTCCCCTGTTCTTTACCGCCCCAGGGGAAGAGGACTGAGGCCGCGCCAATGGAACCGTCGAACCGTTCTTGCAGTCCCCGCCTGCTGCCTGAACGGAGGGAGCCCAGTTCTTGTTTCAGCAGTTCCAATAGCCGCGCTGCCGAAAGGGGAAGTTCCTTTTCAGCTTTGTCTGAAGGGGCAGGATCCTCCGGGGATAGACCGGGAAGGAGCGCCTGGGCGGATCGCGCCGCGCCGCCGGAATTGAGGAATGTCCGGGACAGGTCTACTATGGCAGTACCCCGCCAGCGCATACAAAGCCGTGGGCCAGCCTCTCCCTGGGGCAAAGCAGCGGCATCCTCCGCGCCTGCAAGAACTTCAGCGATGACACAGGCGTCAAGGTTTTCAGCCTGGGCATACTGGATAAAGGGGTCCACATCATCTGGAGCAAGCACCACTGCCATCCGTTCTTGAGATTCGGAAATGGCTAGTTCTATACCGTCAAGACCGGTATATTTCTTGGGAATCTGATCCAGATCTATCGTAAGTCCTGGAGCTAGTTCTCCCAGGGCCACTGAAACCCCTCCAGCTCCAAAGTCATTGCACCTTTTGATAAGGCGGGTTACCTGGGGGTTACGGAATAGGCGCTGGAGCTTCCGTTCTTCCAGGGCATTTCCTTTCTGCACTTCCGCACCGGAACTGGCCACTGATTCCCCGGTGTGGGCCTTAGACGAACCAGTGGCCCCGCCGATGCCGTCCCTGCCGGTTTTACCCCCCAGGAGGATCACCAGATCTCCTTTTTTCGGTTCTTCCCGTCTCACCCAGGCTGCCGGTACTGCTCCAATCACGGCCCCCAGTTCCATCCGTTTAGCGAGAAACCCAGGATGGTACCACTCCGCCACCTGTCCGGTGGCAAGGCCTATCTGATTACCATAAGAAGCATACCCCTCTGCAGATTCCCGGGCGATCTTGATCTGGGGCAGCTTCCCCGGCAGCGTTTCGGCTAGTCGGGCCCGGGGATCCCCGCCCCCGGTAATACGCATGGCCTGATACACATAGGCCCTCCCGGAAAGGGGGTCCCGGATGGCCCCTCCTAAACAGGTCGCGGCTCCCCCGAAGGGTTCAATTTCCGTGGGATGGTTATGGGTCTCATTTTTAAAGAGGAGAAGCCACGGTTCTATTACGGGTGTATCCCCATCCTTGAATTCCGCCCAGACTTTGATGGTACAGGCGTTGATTTCCTTGGATTCATCCAGATCCTCCAGGAGCCCTTGTTTCTTGAGTACCTTGGCCCCAATGGTGGCTATGTCCATAAGGGTCTTTTTAGGTTGTTCTGCTTTATCATCGTACACATACTCCCGGGCGGCTTCGTAGCGCGCCAAGGCCTGTTTGAGGGCTGGATCCGGGATCGTTCCCGCCCGGTCCAGGCTGTTTTCATCCTCTCTAAGAATATGTAACTCCGTGGTAAAGGTGGTATGCCGGCAATGATCAGACCAGTACGTATCCAACACCCGAAGTTCCGCCAGGTTCGGGTCACGGGATAGGGATACAAAATAGGATTGGCAGAACCGGAGATCCGCTTCAGACATGGCTAAACCGTAAGGCCCGCGCAATTCCGCACGCGCTGAGGTCTGGGAAAATCCGGTCAATACCGGAATATCCAGGACTTCCGGTTCCGCTTCCTGGAGCACGGCATAAGGCGAAGCCTCCCGGGAATCTACCGGATTGATCAGGTATTGTTTCACCCCTTCCAGGGCTGCATCCGAGAGGGGGGACTGCAAAATATAAAACCGCGCGGTCCTGACCCGCGGTTTAACCCCGGTTACCAGCTCAATGCATTGTTCCGCTGAATCAGCTCGTTGATCGTATTGGCCCGGCAGATACTCGATCCCAAAATACCGGTCTTCCCGGTTTACGGGAATGGAAGCGCCATAAAACACCCGGTCACAGGGGGGTTCGGAAAGCACCAAGGCCGCGGCCTGTTTAAACTGGGCTTCTGTGAGACCGGCCGCATCGTAACGATGCAGGATCCGGATCCCCTGTAAGGAGGCAAGCTCTGGATAGCGGCTCCCCAAGAACCTGGCGAGTTCTTGTTGTAAGCGCCTGGCTTCAAGGGTAAATCCTGCGCGCTTTTCCACATATACCCGTCTCATAGTCTCCTGTATTGCTGCCATAGTACTCCTCATAATGCTGCGGTAAAAATCCGATGCATAAACCGCCCCTTTGAAGCGGGCTTACCCAGGCCAGCCGCGGCTGGTTGGTTGGCCTTGTTCAGAAACGCCAGTTTCCGAATAAGGCTATTATCTGAGCTTGTTCCAAAACTCGGTTAGTTTTGGACACGCTCTTGGGAAAACCGCTCAGAAGCCCGTTACTTTGAAGTAACGCTCTTGACAAGAACCGCCCCGCAAGATATACCTAAGCCAAGGTCCAGTAGCTCAGGGGATAGAGCGGCCGCCTCCTAAGCGGCAGGTCGGCCGTTCGATTCGGCCCTGGATCAACGGCTTATCCTGCAATTCCCGCAGCCCGGCGGAGCCGGTTTAAGGTGGCCTGGGCCAGAGGCCGCGCCTTGGCCGCGCCTTGGGCAAGAACGGCATCCAGGGCGGGGGTATCTGCTATGATTGCTTCAAAGCGGTTTCTGAGGGGGCTTAGTTCCCGGCGTACCACCCGGAACAGCTCTTCCTTGGCGTCTCCCCAGCCCATCCCCCCGTGGCGGTACTGTTTCGCCAAAGCCTGTTGTTCTTCTGCTGAGGCAAAGAGTTTATAGAGCAGGTATATCTGGGAGGTCTCCGGGTCTTTAGGCTCTTCTACCCCTTGAGAGTTGGTAACAATCCGCATGATGAGTTTTCGCAGTTGTTTTTCCGGCGCGAACAGGGGGATGGTATTCCCATAACTCTTGCTCATCTTCCGTCCGTCCAAACCAGGCACCACTGCCGCCTCTGCCTGGACAGCGGCCTGGGGTATCTTGAGGATATCTCCTTTATAGTTAAAGTTGATCCCCTGGGCTATGTCTTGGGCCATTTCCACGTGCTGGACCTGGTCCCTGCCCACCGGAACCACATCCGGGTTAAAAAGGAGGATATCCGCGGCCATGAGCACCGGGTAGGTAAAAAGCCCCATATTGATCCCCGCGTCAGGATCTTCATGGTTCTCCAGATTTTCCTGTACCGCCGCCTTGTACGCATGGGCCCGGTTCATCAGGCCCTTGCTGGTGAAGGCCATGAGTATCGTGGTAAGCTCAAAAGTTTCAGGGATGGAACTTTGGCGGTAAAAGATGACCTCCTCAGGGTTGAGTCCTGCCGCAAGCCAGCCTGCAGCCACTTCCCGAATATGCGCGGCCAGCACGTGAGGGTCTTTGACCGTATTGAGGGCATGGTAATCCGCGATGAAATACCGGGCGTCGTACTCCTTGGCCAAGCGCAGGGCCGGCTTTATGGCCCCAAAGTAGTTGCCGATATGGAGGATCCCTGTGGGTTTAATGCCGGTAAGGGCGATTTTCTTCATATACATATCACCATAGAATAAGCTGGGAACACTGTACCGGGAAATTGACCGGCTGTAAAGGCAGGCGCAAGGCCGGGGAACGCTTTTACCTTTACTCCTCAATGGGGGAAAAGAGCCCTCAATTCGCCCCTAAAATCCCTGTATAGCGTACAGGTGCCATTGCTGCCTGTCTTGCATGAGGCATGAGTACCGCATACTAAGCTCAAGTCTCCGCGCAAGAAACCTGGGTTTCCGGTTCAGAGAGCCGGGTCTGCGCGCAAGAGACCTGGGTTTCCGGTTCAGAGAGCCGGGTCTCCGCGCAAGAAACCTGGGTTTCCGGTTCAGAGAGCCGGGTCTCCGCGCAAGAAACCTGGGTTTCCGGTTTAGAGAGCCGGGTCTCCGCGCAAGAAACCTGGGTCTCCCGGTTCACGTCTTGCGCCATGGGAAGGCCCGGGTTCAGCCCCCTTCAACCGTATGGGTGAAACCCCTTCAACTACACGCCTGAGCGTCGCGAGGTATTTCTTGGCAGGCAGGGCAGGTATGAGTATACTTATAGGATGTATGCCATTACCCAGAAAGAACAGAACTTCTTACTCGCCGCAGCCCGGGAAACCATTGCCGCTCAACTGGAAGGAAGGGCTCCCCGATATAACCAGGAGATCCCAGGCGAAACCCTGGGGGATTCGGTTTTGACTCAAGCCCGGGGAGCCTTTGTTACCCTGCATATCGGGAAGCAGCTCCGGGGCTGTATCGGAAGGATGAGCGCCTCAGCGCCGTTAGAAGAAACCGTCCGTACCATGGCCATAGAAGCGGCCTTTGGGGACCCCCGGTTTCCTCCCCTCACCAAGGATGAACTGCCCCGGTGCCGCCTGGAACTATCCGTCCTTTCTCCGCTGGAACCTTGTTCCGATCCCCGTTCGGTTCAGGTTGGGGTCCACGGCCTCTACCTCATACGCCAGGGACGGTCCGGGGTGCTGCTTCCCCAGGTCCCCCTCGAACAGGGTTGGGATCTGGATGCATATCTGGACTACATCTGCGTCAAGGCAGGACTTCCTCCCCATTCCTACGAGGCCCCGGGAGCCAAGCTCTATACCTTTACTGCAGTGGTTTTTGGGGAACGCCCGTGAACCAGGTTACATAAACGGCGCTGCGGATCTGGCAGCGGTTGTTTCCCCGGCGGTATCGCATGTGAAGGAGTACCGGTTATGGATCATTCCCCGGAGACCCAAGCATCCTAAGGGAAGCGTACAGCTATCCATCCCTAAGGCGGTTAAGATAATGAGGAAGCGGATTTCCGTTGGTATCGTTTTAACCCACGCCTTATTTTGTAAGGAAATAGGGATTTATATGGGGGGTTATCCTGTGGTTCAGGTATTCTTGACCCTCTTGACGAATTCACAATAAACTGCTATTTTCCATAGTAATGGCAAGTACATAGTGGTACCAGATACCCCTATCCTCTATACCAAGCTACCGTGCAGGCTATCATGGATTCACTTGTTTTGTCACCGTATTTCGCTCATTATAGTGCATAGTATGTAATACTACCATATATAGAACAAGGCTTCCCTCGTGTTGCTTGATTCATGTGTGAAAAGACCTTCGTTATTAAAGAGGAACCAGAGTGACCATATCTAAAGAAATAACCCGGCTTGAACATTCTGCAATAAAATTAACCATCACGGTATGCAAAGAGGATCTTACTACTGAGTATAATCAGATAGTTGCGGATTACCGTAAGACCCTCCAGATTCCCGGGTTTCGTAAAGGGAAAGTCCCCAAAATCGTGCTGGAACGGAAATTTGGGGATTCCCTTAAAACAGAGACTTTGGCCCGGATCCTGGATCGTGCGGTTACGCAAGTATTTGAAGACCCCGCGTTCCCTGGGGCTGATCGGCCCCTGCCCTATTCTACTCCCGAGGTACAGGATGAGCCGAAACTAGATTTGGAGCAGGACTTGGTTTTTTCCGTGGTCTATGAGGTGTTGCCCCAGATTACCCTGGGAACCTGGCAAGGACTGGAGGTTGAGGTTCCTGATGTCAAAATTACCGATGAAGATATAAACCGGGAACTGGAAGTTATCCGGGAGCGGAACGCCATCGTATTCGACAAGGATGATGGGGCTGGAGCAGCCGCCGGCGATGTGGTTACCATCCAGTATAGTGAACTAACCGATACAGGAGAACCGGTCCCCGGTACAGCGCGGCAGGATTTTGTTTTTACCCTGGGTTCAGGGCAGAATATTTATCATCTGGATGATGATATGATGGGTATGCAGCGGGGTGAAACCAGGGATATTGAAAAGACCTATCCTGAAGATTTTTACGATATGGATCTGGCGGGAAAAACCAAGCATATTCGGGTAACTTTGACTGCCCTCAAAGAAAAAGATCTCCCTGAGCTCAATGACGACTTTGCCCAGGATGTGGATGAAAGGTACAAGACCCTGGAGGATCTCAAGGCTCATATTCAAGCGTCCCTTATTGAAGATTTGGAAAGGCGGCTTCAAACCAATAAGATCAATACACTCTTGGAAAAGATCATGGAGACGAGTCCGGTGGATATTCCTGAATCCATGATCCAGTTTCAGCTTGACGCCCGGTGGCGGAGTACGGTCCGCAGTATGCAGCTCCCTGCAGCAGAGGCGTCGAACCTTATGGAGAAAAAAGATAGAACTTTCAGTGTCTTGGCAGAGGCATGGCGGCCGGATGCGATCAAGGCGCTGCATAGCCGGCTCGTTGTAGAAGCCATCATGAAAGACCGGGGTATCGAAGCCTCGGATGAAGAAGTGGAACAGGAATATACCCGCATTGCTGCCAAGGCTAAGACCCCGGTAGAAGAGATCCGGTCGTATTATGAAGCTGAAGCAGAGCGAAAGGATATGCTGGTAGACGCCATTAAAGACCGGAAAGTGAACGAATTGTTGCTGGCGGAAAATACCATCAAACTCGGTAATCCCGTGTCGTATCATGATCTGATAGAACATAAGGATAGCGAGGAGTCATGAACGAAAAAATGAACAGCCTGGTGCCCATAGTAGTTGAGCAAACCGGCATGGGGGAGCGATCCTACGATATTTATTCCCGTTTATTAAAAGACCGGATCGTTTTCTTGGACGGAGAAATCAACGATGTTACCGCGGACTTGGTGGTAGCGCAACTGCTTTTCTTGGACGGACAGGATACGGATAAGGATATAAACCTCTATATCAATACCACGGGCGGTTCGGTTACCGCAGGGCTGGCGATCTACGATACTATCCAGTATGTAAAGTCCGATGTGCAGACCATTTGCGTGGGCCAGGCGGCCAGTATGGGCGCGCTTATCCTTACCGCAGGGGCCCGGGGTAAGCGGTATGTATTGCCGTCTTCTCGAGTACTCATGCATCAGCCTTGGGGCGGTGTTCAGGGGCAAGCCCGGGACATCGGGATTCAGGCAAAAGAGATGCTGCGCTTAAAAAAGATACTGGTAGATTATTTTGCGAAGCATACCGGTAAAGATATCCAACAGATCGCAGTGGATATGGAAAGGGATTTTTATATGTCTGCTACCGATGCGGTTGCTTATGGAGTGGCTGATTCGGTCTTAATGAGGGAAAAACATGGCAAGAATTCGTAATGGTTCCGGCGGATTTGAGCGCTCCTGTTCCTTTTGTGGAAAAAGCGCAGATATGGCACGGCGGCTCATTGCCGGGCCGAATGATGTATTTATCTGCGATGAATGTGTAGAGGTCTGTCGTAAGATCCTCTCTGAAGAGGATCATGAGCTTTCTACGCAGTTTACCGGTGATATTCCGACCCCCCGGGAGATTAAGAGTTACTTGGACCTCTTTATCATCGGGCAGGATGTGGCGAAACGGGCCCTTTCGGTAGCGGTGTATAACCACTACAAGCGGATAGCCAATCCTGCCAAGGGGCAGGATGAAGTAGAGATCGAGAAGTCCAATGTCCTGCTCATTGGGCCTACGGGCACGGGAAAAACCCTTCTGGCCAAAACCTTAGCAAAGAAGTTGAAGGTTCCTTTTGCCATTGTGGATGCCACCACCCTCACCGAGGCGGGGTATGTGGGGGAGGATGTGGAAAACATCCTTCTCAAATTGATTCAGAATGCCGGGGGAAACATCGCGGCTGCAGAACGGGGTATTGTTTATATCGACGAAATCGACAAGATCGCCCGAAAAGGAGAGAATGTTTCCATTACCCGGGACGTATCCGGGGAAGGGGTTCAGCAGGCCCTGCTCAAGATCATCGAAGGGACCGTTGCATCGGTACCTCCCCAGGGAGGGCGTAAACATCCGAACCAGGAAATGATCCGTATTGATACCACGGATATACTCTTCATCTGCGGCGGGGCTTTTGTAGGGTTGGAAAAATTCATCGAACGACGGGTGGTGCAGCACCCGCTGGGCTTTGGCGCAGAGGTGAGAGAAAAAAACAGTAAGAACCTCAAAGAACTTTACGACGCCCTGCACCCGGATGATCTGATCCATTTTGGGATGATTCCTGAATTTATCGGTCGGCTCCCCATTACCGTGAGCCTGGAAGAACTGAAACGGGAGGAGCTCAAGCGTATCATCACCGAACCCCGGAATGCCATTGTCAAGCAGTATCAGGCATCTATGGCCATTGATGAGGTCAAGCTGGAATTCACCGAAGGGGCCATCAGCGCCATTGCGGATACCGCAATTAAGCAGAAGACCGGCGCTCGGGGGTTGCGGGCAATTGTGGAGAAACTTATGACCGATATTATGTTTGAGATTCCCTCCATGGAAGGAAGTAAGCGGGTTATCATTACCCAAGAGGTGGTGGAAAAATCCGAACCCCCTGAAATCCATCCGTTCCAAAAAAGCGCATGAATTTCCTTTCCGTGTTGAAAGGGAACTTGAAAGAAAAATCAAAAGACAAGGTTCCGGGGGAAGAATTTCCCTTGCTGCCGCTTCGGGAGTTGGTTTTGTTCCCCCATACGATGATACCGGTGTTTATCACGTATAAACTGGGTATGGCGGCGGTGAGCGAGGCCCTGCGCCGGGATATGCGTCTTTTTGCAGCCTGTCTTAAAGTCCAGGAAGCAGGAGAAACCTATCCTTCGGGAAGCGTGGTGCGTATTGTTCAGCATTTGCGGCTTCCCGACAATACCTTCCGGGTGGTGCTGCAGGGAGAATACCGGGCCACCATCGCCTCTTCAGTAAAACAAAAAGATCTCGCGATTGTCACCGTTGAACCTATCATGGGGGCTTTAGCGGATCCGCTCAGTACGGAAACCATCGCGCTGATGCGAACCGTGCAGAAAGCTTTTGTCCAGTATGCGGAATTCTCTAAAAAGATAAGTACCGATACCCTAGCCGCGGTAGAAAAGGTGGAAAACCCTGAACCGCTTGCCAACCTTATCTGTAACGCCTTGGCGGTCAAAGCGGAACAGAAAATAGCCCTCCTCGGCATAGGGGATCCGTTGAGGCGTTTGGAAACGCTCCTGGAAACCCTGGAAAGGGAAAATGAAATCTTCGGCATTCAGCGAAACATCAGCGCTCAGGTAAAAATCCGCATGGAAAAAAACCAGCGGGAATACATACTCCATGAACATCTCAAGGAGATCCACAAGGAGCTCGGACAGGGCCAAGGGGAGGATGAATTCACTGAGCTTGAACGGGCCATTGAGCGTAAGCATCCTCGGCCAGAAGTGCTCCTCAAGGCTCAGAAGGAGCTTGCCCGTTTACGAAAGCTCCAGCCTATTTCCCCGGAAGCGGGGATCCTCCGGGGCTATCTGGAATGGATTGCGGAGCTTCCCTGGAGTGACGCCAGCCCAGATGCAGGGGATTTGAGGGAAGCGGAACAGATCCTGGATGCGAACCACTTGGCCCTGCATAAACCCAAGGAGCGGATCCTGGAATTTATTGCCGTGCACCACCTTATCGCCTTAGGGCAGGAAACGACCCAAGGAGCCGGGCATAAGCGCAGTAAAGGTCCCATCCTCTGTTTTGTGGGGCCTCCGGGAATCGGGAAAACCAGCTTGGGTAAATCCGTGGCCCAGGCCCTGGGGCGGCGGTTTGTACGGATATCCCTGGGGGGCCTGCGGGATGAAGCGGAAATCCGGGGGCATCGGAAGACCTATGTGGGGGCGCTCCCCGGTAAGATCCTGCAATCCATGCGTAAGGCTGGCACCATCAATCCGGTCTTGCTCCTGGACGAGATCGATAAGTTAGCCAGCGACTTCCGAGGGGACCCTGCCGCGGCTTTGCTGGAAGTGTTGGATCCGGAACAGAACGCCGCTTTTATGGATCATTACCTGGAGTTGAGCTATGACCTTTCCCAGGTGCTCTTCATTACTACTGCCAATTCTCTGCATACCCTAGCCTATCCCTTATTAGATCGCATGGAGATCATTGAAATTCCCGGTTACGGCGAACATGAAAAGCTCGCCATTGCCCAGCATTTCTTGGTGTCCAAGGTACGAGCCGAAAACGGGCTTGGGAGCGCCTTGATTAGCTTTACCGACGAGGCTGTCCGGGACATAATCCGGTACTGGACCATGGAATCAGGGGTCCGGAGCCTTGAACGGGAGCTGGCCCGGTGTATCCGGCGTATTGCCCGGGAGGCCCTGGAACAGGGATACGGGACTGATGCTGCCAAGCCCCTCAGTTCCTTTGGGAAGCTCCTGGACCGGGAAGGGGTGGAAAAACTGCTGGGCAGGCGGAAATACAAAAATGATCTGGTGTTCAAAGAGGCCCGAATCGGGGTTTCTTATGGTCTTGCCTGGACTGAAACCGGAGGGGCCCTGCTGCCGGTGGAAACCAGCCGTTTTGAGGGAACCGGAGAACTCTTCATTACCGGAAACATCGGAGAGGTGATGAAAGAAAGCGGCAGCATCGCCTTATCCTACCTCAGAAGCGTCCAAGACCGGTATGCCTTTGGGGAAGATCTGGGAAAAAGCAATTTCCATGTCCATGTCCCTGAAGGGGCCATCCCCAAGGACGGACCTTCCGCGGGGATTACCTTGGCGGTTTCCCTGTTTTCTACCCTCTGCCAAAGCCCGCCTCAGCCAGGGCTTGCCATGACCGGAGAACTCACCCTGACCGGCCGGGTTCTTCCTATCGGCGGGCTCAAGGAAAAATTGCTGGCCGCCATACGGAACGGCATGGAAAAAGTGGTGATCCCCAAGGACAATCAGGAAGATTGGGCTGAGTTGGATGAGGAAATCAAGGCTGCGCTTGGGGTGCATTTTGTTGAAACTGCCGAGGAAGCCTTTACCCTGCTTTTTGACGGGTCCCTGCTTCCACCGGCAGCGTCAAAGCCTGAAGCCCCTTGGGAGGGCTTGAGGATATAGGCCCCTCGGTACTTTTTGGCGCTTACCATAAAAAATCCCCGCCGCGGACTGCGGGGTTTAGGCAGCGGAACAAAGGGGGCTATTACCGCCTTACCCGTTCCGGTGCAATAGGTACATACCATCCCCCGTTCAAGGGGTTTGAATACCGGCGTTCAAGAGGTTTGAACCGTAGCGTTCAAGGGGTCTGAACAGCGGCGTTGAAGAGGTTCCGTGCCTGAACACGGAGGTTCCGTGCCTGAACACGGAAGGCTCGTGCCTGAACACGGAAGGCTCGTGCCTGAACACGGAAGGCTCGTGCCTGAACACGGAAGGCTCGTGCCTGAACACGGAAGGCTCGTGGCTGAACACGGAAGGCTCGTGCCTGAACAC
>JAISOX010000035.1 GCA_031275325.1 Treponema sp. | reverse complement strand
TACGGGAAAGCGAAAAAAATACTTATCATGGCTGACGGAGGGGGGGAGCAACGGGAGCCGGAGCCGTTTATGGAAAACGGCGCTTCAATGCCTAGCAGATAAGACGGGGCTGGTAATACGGTTTGCCATTTTCCACCCGGGACGAGCAAATGGAATAAGATAGAACATAAAATGTTTAGTTATATAACCCAAAACTGGCGGGGGAGGCCGTTGATAAGTCATGAAGTTGTTATAAATTTAATAGCGAATACCAGTACCGGAAGCGGTTTAAAAATAAAGGCGGAGCTGGATAGCGGTCATTATGAGACAGGGAATAAAGTAAGTGACGAAGAATTACGAAAGATAAAAATAAAATACGCATTATTTCACGGAGACTGGAACTACTCTATTTCTCCAAATGTCTAAATATGTCATGTTATTATTGCGTAGATACTTATGAGGTATTCTCTCAATTGTATTAGGATTTACCGAGTGCCCATTGAAAAAAGTATTTACATTCTGTCCATTGAGGAGGGGGTCGAGTTACTTGCCTTCCATTTAAAGATGCACCCATGTTATTTAGAGCTTGTCCCTAAATAATAACAAGAACTTTCCGAATAAAGGAACAGGAGGGGAACCATGAAACAAACGAAATCAGGGGAAATAACGGACGCATTTTGGGAACAAGCAGAGCCCTTGCTGCCTTGTAAAGAGCGGGATCCCGACAAGAGCTGCCAACGAAAACCAGGCGGAGGGAGGCCTCCCCTGGACCCACGGAAAACGCTTGAGGCGATTTGTTATGTGTTGCGTACCGGGATACCATGGAAGGCGCTCCCCCAGGACTTTGGCGCCTCAAGCGCCGTCCACCGCTCGTTCAGGTTTTGGTGGGAGCAAGGCTTTTTCAAAGCCATGAGGATTGCCGGTTTCACCTCCTATGAGGAAGCCGTCGGCATCCCGGGGGCATGGTTAAGCGCCGACGGCTGTATGCCCAAAGCGCCTTTGGCTCAGGAAGCAGTAGGGAAACATCCAAGCGACCCGGGGAAAAAACGGGAGCAAACGACATCTGCTGGTGGACGGAGTGGGGGTACCGCGGTCACCGGCGCTTTCGCCGGGCTTGCCCCTATGGACTTGAAGGGATTCCTAAAGACTGGCTTGAAACCCTGGCCGGTTCCAGGGACATTCGCCGCCTTGCCGGGGCTATGGCAAAGGCTCTGGTAGGATGAAATACGCAGGTGGTTTCGTATTTGCCGGGGTCGCCTCTATTGAGGCCGGGAGGATAAAAGGCCCGGTGCTTTTATTACACAATAAGCAAGCCCTTTACAATCGGGCCTCCCGCTAAATACCCCAAAATCCCGCCTATTCTCCGCCATTCCCGAATCTATTCTCTGCCTCAATCAGCTTGCTCATGTTCGCTTGTGCTTTTATCGTTTTCCCTAAGGCTGATATTATTTAGGGATAAGCTCTAAGTTGCCCCGCAACTGATTAAAAACAGGGCAAGAACCACGCCCCGCCCTGTGGTCTGGTTTTCACTCAGCGCCGCAGGCTTATTTTCCAGTGTTTCAGTCTACTTTGACGAAAACCCTCGTCCCCTATAATTTGACTATCCACCAACGTCAGTTTACCGTTGGTTGTTTTGGGGTGTTCAGTTATACCTCAGGGGATAATTGCGTTTTTTTATAACGGGCATATAGTCATGGAGCAGTGTATTCAGGACGTGTTTGTCCGTCTTGGCAAGGGCGAGCCGCGCCTCCTCTCCGCGAGGGCAGAGCGCCCTGGTAAAACAGGTTTCTCTTCCAAAACCGCCTATACTCCTCTTTACCAGGCAAATGCATTATTTTTATAGCATACGCAAAGCGGACGCCTAAAATGGGGGGAATTGGAGATTTTTTCAAATATGGTTATGGGGCGGCGTCCGGTATGCTTTCATATAAAAAATATACCCCTTGATTCGTACTAGGGAGACTCGATATAAAGGAATCCTCATGGATCGTACTGAACTGTTACATAAAATAAGCGCCTTTCCCTTGATCCCCTTGTTCTTAGCGGAACAGCTCTTGTCTGGAAACTTCCGCTCGATCTTTAAAGGTCAGGGGATTGAGGCGGATGAAGTCCGGCATTACGAACCAGGGGATGATGTGCGGGCCATTGATTGGAACGTGAGCGCCCGTTTTGGCACCCCCTATGTGAAACTCTACCGGGAGGAACGGGAGATGACGGTGTTTCTGGTTTTGGATTGCTCTGCATCTATGTATTGCGGCAGCAGCCCAATGAGCCGCTATGACCAGGGACTCCTCTGCGCCGGCTTAATCGCCTTTTCCGCGGAACAGGCAGGACAAAACCTGGGGGCCTTGTTTTTTGACCGGGCCATTACCCATATATTCCCTCCCCGGAAGGGAAAAGCCCATATCATGGCGGTGATAAGCCGGGCCCTCTCCATGAAGGCCAAGGCAAGGGGAAGCGATCTTGGAGCAGCCCTCGCAGGGCTGGGAAGGCTCCTGAAACAACGGGCCCTGGTGGTGGTGGTTTCAGATTTTCTCAGTGTGCATTGGGAGCAAGAATTGGGAAACCTGTGCCGTAAGCATGACGTCATTGCCTTGATGATCGAGGACCCCCTGGATAGGGATATGGCCGGGCTGGGGCTTATCTCCCTGGAGGACCCTGAGACCGGACTTGCCTATCAGGTACCGGGAGCCTTCCCAGACTTCGGTTCCGTCTGGTCTGCATGGCATGAACAGCGATACAGCGCATGGCAGCAGACCTGCCGGGGCTGTGGAGCTGCTTTCATACCTATATCCACCGAGGATGACGCTCCTGCTCAACTTATCCGTTTCTTTGGGAACCGGGGAATTCCGAGACGCCGGGAATCCCGGAAATCCTAGCCAAGATTGACCGAAATGAAGGGACAGGTATGGATTTTTCTCGCATGGTTCCTGACCGCGGCCCTGCAGACTGGATTCCCCCAGGCAGGCGCCGGAGCAGTGTTGCCAGACACGCCCTATCTCATCCCGCAAACCTTGTTTGTGGGGGATCCTGGCCGTTTGGTAGTACCCCTGGGGCCGGTATCCGGGGATCTCCAGCCCTTTATCGTGGAAAAAGCCCTATTTAAAACCCTGAACGAACAAACCGATCTGGTTATGCAGCGGATTGAACTGGAACATCGTGGGGGACAGGCCCGGCTGCTTATTGATTTTGTCGCCTATGCTCCGGGCTTGCTCACCCTGCCAGACCTGCCTGTCCCGGACCTGCAATCCCGGGGGCTTTCCACTGCGGGTCTGCAGGTATGGATTGCCTCGCTGCTTACGCAAGAAAACTCAACCCTGTCCGAACCCCTCCCTCCGCTGGTGATTCCCGGTACGACCCTGCTCATATACGGAAGCACCGCGGGAATCCTAGGGATCCTCTTGGGGAGCATCGGTTTCCGGGTCTGGGGAAGGGATCATCTCCAGGACCTACAGGAACGGCTCCGGCGGCGGCGGCTTATCCGGGCCATGAAACGCCTCTTACGGAACCTAGAGAAAACCCTGAAGCATACAAGCCCAGGGGACATCCTCTGCCGTTTATCCAGGGAATTTAGGCATTGCTTGAGCCTCTTTACGGGTATGCCCTGTCAGGCTATGGATGCAGGGGAATTGAAAACCCTGCCGCCCCTGGTGCCGCCGGAACCTGAACAGCCAGAAGCAGTAAGCAGCATACTTTCCGGGGTCTTTCTCTGCGGGATCTTCCGTCGCTGTGATGCCCTGCGTTTCAGCGGGACCCCCATAAACCAGCAGGATCTGCGCAGGCTCCTCGCGGAACTGCAGGGCTTTACCCATACCCTGGACCAGGCTGATAAGGAACAGAACCGGCTGGCCCTGCTGCCCTGGCTGAAGCAGAAGGGCAGGACATGACCATAGGCTTTGAACATCCTTTCTTGATCCTGGTGGGCTTGTTGGCGCTGATCGCGGCCTGCTGCCTATCTCGTTTTTTTAGGGACAGGTACACGGTACGTATCCCTTTAGGTTCCCCAGGAGGCATCCCCTTTAAGCCTCCCCAGAAGTTCCGCTGGTTCATCCATCTGCTTAGGGGGATGGAGCGTACCGGCATATTTCTGCTGTTTATTGCCGCGGCAGGCCCCCTTTTTATATCCACCGAAACCCTGTGGCTCAACCGCGGGGCGGATATCATCTTTGTGGTGGATGTGAGTCCCAGTATGGCGGCCCGGGATATGGAAAACCACAGCCGTTTTGATACGGCCCGGGATATGGTCCGCGGCTTTGCCCTGAACCGCCCGACAGATGCCCTGGGCCTGGTAGCAGTAGGAAATGACGCGGCCCTTCTCTTACCTCCCACGGTTGACCGGGTAAGCCTCTTTTCCCGGCTTGAAACCCTGCGTATCGGTGAATTAGGGGATGGAACAGCCCTGGGTATGGGGCTTGCCATTGCCGCGCTGCATCTCAAGGACTCATCTGCTCCCCGTAGATCTGTGGTCCTCATCACCGATGGGGAAAACAATGCCGGGGCCCTCCATCCCGAGACTGCCGCGGCCCTGTTGCCGGAATTGGGAGTGAGCCTCTGGATCATCGGCGTGGGGAACAGCGGGGAAGTACCTATCGACTATGTGGATCCTATCACGAAGATGCGCCGGAGCGGAACCTTTGATTCCCGGTTTGATCCGGAAACCCTCAAAGCCATTGCCCAGAAAGGGGAAGGTTCCTATATCCCAGCCCCTTCAGCGGAAGCCTTTGCCCATGCCTTTTCCCAGATCCATGAAGGGGAGATGATCATAGGCCGTTCAGGAACCATCCTCCGAACTAAGGGCTTCCAGGAGGTCTGTATCATCGCGGCCTTGGTTCTTCTGGGGCTGCGGGGGTGTATCCGCCGATATGGAGGTAGGGCCTTGTTATGAGTTTTGATACGCCCCAGGTCTTACTCGGTTTTGTGTTGTATATCCCCCTGATCCTCCTGGAGGTCCTGCACTATAAGAGACGCAGGCCCTTCTTGGATCGGTTTATTGCCGCGGCAGGCTGCACCGGGGAATCTGTACCCCAGCAGGTCAAGGCATTCCAGGGGCGTGCAGCGGCAACTTCCTTGCTGTGGGGATGCTTTCTTGCCTGTCTCATCATCGCCTTGGCAGGCCCTCGATGGGGGAAACAGATGGAACGGGAATATCGCCGGGGGGTAGATGTGGTGTTTGCGGTGGATCTCTCCCGGAGCATGGACGTACAAGATTCCCCGGATGGACCTTCCCGGCTTGACCAGGCCCTCCGTATTGCCCGGGAAACCGCAGAAGGGGCAGGAGAAATCCGTCTGGGAGCGGCTATAGGTAAAGGCCGGGGGGTGCTGGCGGTTCCTTTAACCTACGATACCGGGGCGCTGGTGAGTTTCCTGGAAGGGCTTTCCGGCTCCACCATTACCGGCTGGGGAACCAATCTGGAGGCATTGATCGACGCGGCTTCCGGGGCTTTTCAGGATGGGTTTCCCCCCAGCCGGGAGATCATCCTCTTTTCCGATGGGGAGGCTCTTTCAGGCGCCTTCTCCGCGGCCATAGACCGGGTCTTGGACCAGGGGATTAGGGTAAGCGCCGTGGGGCTTGGAACTGAACAAGGCGGACCGGTCCCTTCCCAGCAAACCCTTTCAGGAACTGCGCTTCCTGCTGCGGAAGGATCCCCTTGGAGTTACCGCCGCGGTGAGCCCTTACAGAACGCTGCGGAACGGACCGGAGGGGTCTATATAGATGGAAACCAAGATGATGCGGTGAGCCAGATCTTAGACTATATCCGGTCTCACGGACTTACATCCGGGGTACAGGGTTACCAGGGGAACATCCAAGCCCGTTGGCGTGTTTTTGTCATAGCCGCGCTTATAGCCTGGGGGATCGCCAAAGTGCTGAATATGAGGAGACGGAATCATGGGTAAGCAGCAGATCCTGCGGGGCTTGATTGCCTTGGGTATGGTTTTGCAGGGGGCCTTGCTCCTCTTAGCCTGTTCCTGTTCCATAGAAACCATCGTAAGCGCGGGGAGGAACATCCCCGGGATGCTCCTCATCATGGAGGGGAATTTTTTCAATTCCCGAAACCAGTATACCCAGGCCATAGCCTCCTACTTACAGGCCCTCCGCTATGCCGAAGCCCGGCCCTATGGGGAATTGGGCTTGGGAGTGGTGTATGGTTCCCTGGATGAAGGAGCCGCTGCGCTGGAACGGTTTGCCGCGGCCGCAGAAGCCCTCCAGGATCTGCCAAAAGGGGCTTCTCCTGAATTGGTATACCGGATTCATTACAATAGAGGGGTGGTTTGTTTTAAGGAGGAGGATTATACCGGGGCTGCCGCAGCCTTTAGACAGGCCCTGGAGACCGACAACAGCCGTATTGAAGCCAAGCGGAACCTGGAATTAAGCCTCTTAGCCCTGGCCCGGGAAGGAAGGCCCGCTCGGGTTTCCCCGCAAAAGGAGGCGGGACCAGAATCCGAGGCCGGCGCGTCTGCCCTCTTTGAATACCTCTCTAAAAAGGAGCAAAACCAATGGAAAAGCCGGGAATGGATCGAAGCAATTCCCGCTGCAGGACCGGATTATTGAACGGGAAAAGCGAAAAAATACGCGTCTTATTACTCATCCTGGCGTCGTACCTTGCCGCGCAGGAAGTTGAGCAAAAAGACGGATCAGAAGGCATGGCGACAGGGCTTGGGGTATCGGTCGAGGTCTCAGACCCTGCTTTAGGGATGACCGCGTACCCTGAATCGCCGCAGGTGCATACCACATGGATAGTGGCTCTCGTGGTGGATCACCCGGCGCCTGGGGAGGTTACGGTCCAGCATCCGCCTCTGCCGGAGAGCCTCACCGTGGAAAGTATCCGCACCAGACCCCATCAGGCAAGACACAGCCTGGAGTCCAGGAAAGTTCAGACCATGGTTGAATTCTGGTTCATTCCCCGGCAAGCAGGTCCCCTTACCTTGGGGGCTTTTGAGGTGCATACCCCGGATACACGCTACTTGACCGAACCTAGTTCCTGGTATATCCAGGGGGAAACAAAAAAGGAGTATCACCCTGTCTGCTCCTGGCTTAGGCCGCCTACGTCCCTGAGGATCGGAGAAGGGGGAAAGGCGTTCCTCCAGTTGAAGGATTGGGATCCTCGAAAACCCTGGCCTGAAACAGAACTGTTCCTCAAGGAACTGCCGGAAGGCGCGCTTCTGGAAGCAGAACCCTTAAGCCCACAGGACCGGGACCAAGGTTTGGTCCTGCGGCTTGGGATAATTCCCTTGGAGGGTACTGCATTCACCTTGAAGTCTAGGCGCATACTGCATGAAGGACTGAGCATCGAGATTCCAGAACTCCGCATCCCCCTCTTCCCCGGTACGGTTCCCCCTTCCCCAAGCCCCACGATAAGGGATCGCCCCCCTGCCGCGCCCGGCCCCAAGGAATGGAGTCTTCCCTTGCCCCGTACTGCCCCGCCGAGGCTCCCCTGGCTCCAGGGCGATTACGAACAGGCCCTGCAGCGAATCCAAATCCTCTGGAACCAGGGTAAGATCCCCGAAGCCCTGGGGGAAATGCGCCGGAACGAACGGGAAAACCTGGCAGGTCCTTCTTTTGCCCTCCTTCGCCGGGAAGCGGAACAGGGCCTGGGGATCACCCTTACCCAGGATGAACCTTGGATGCCCCGTAAACTATACTATATCCTTTTGGGACTGAGCCTGGGGATCTTCGTGTTTACCTTTGCAGCAGTCCTGTTCCGGCGAATCCGGGGCAAGAGGAACGTAACTTCCAGGATCGCTCAGGGTTATAAGGGTATGGTATGGATCCTGGGGACAGGACTGTTGCTTTTTGCCCTGGCAGGCCTGGGGAGGCTGCACCTGGCCGCGGGACAAGGGGTACTCAGGGCCGCACAAGCTTACCGGGTGCCTGAAGAAGCGGGCATGGTAAGCGCCTCCTTCAGTGAAGGGGAGCCGGTGCAGATCCGTTCAGCATCGGATTTCTGGGTGTATGTGGAATCCTTTGACGGCAGACGAGGATGGGTACCCCAGGATAAACTGATTCGGTATTAAGGAAAGTCATGGATTTTGGGGATATTCTAGATGCCTGGGACCGGCAAACCGCACGAGCCTTGGGGAATAAACGAAAGCGCGCAGCCCAGCAGGATCCCCCTTCACCCAAGCCCCCGGACCAGAAGCGTCAAAAGAACCAGCAAAAACCGCATCCCCTTACTGCATGGCTGCAGGCCCATGAGGTCTACGATAAGGATGCGATCCTGGATGCAGTGAGCGAGCGCCCCTGGGAACGCCGCCGCCGGCTGCTTCACACCAGAGCTGATGCGGTCATCGACCTCCATGGGCTTAACCGGGATGAAGCGTGGAAGGCCCTGGACTTGTTTTTTTTGAACAGTAAACGGCAGGGTTTTGAAAAGCTCCTCATTGTCCATGGAAAAGGAAACCATTCCGGGAGCGCTTCGGTACTGAAGCAGCTGGTGCAAACCTTTATAAAAACTTGTCCCTTTGCCGGTGAAAGCGGTCATGGCCATGCAGCAGCAGGGGGAACCGGCGTTACCTGGGTACTGCTCAAGAACCAGAAAAACCCATAACAGGTGTGATCCTCAAACTAATGCCCGCCGCCGCGCCTGCGGCGGGCGTTATGGGGGCCGGGGAGTTCGGGGGTAGGCTGCACGTCCCTTCGTTCCTACATGATGCGATGCGTTCTCACCTCTACTGTGGGCAAGTACCGTGGGCATAGCTCCAAAGCGGCAAAGGCGGGAAGCAAGGGGCGACCCGTTCTCTCACTGCCGCGGCTCTACAGGGGCAGTAAGCCCGCTGGCGGGCGCGCCTGCGGCGGGCGTTGTGGGGGCCGAGGAGTTCGAGGATAGGGCGCACGTCCCTTCGTTCCTACATGATGCGATGCGTTCTCACCTCTACTGTGGACAAGTACCGTGGGCATAGCTCCAAAGCGGCAAAGGCGGGAAGCAAGGGGCGACCCGCTCGCTTACTGCCGCGGCTCTACAGGGGCCGTAAGCCCGCTGGCGGGCGCGCCTGCGGCGGGCGTTGTGGGAGCCGGGAAGTTCGAGGATGGGGGCGCACGTCCCTTCGTTCCTACATCATGCGATGCGTTCTCACCTCTACTGTGGGCAAGTACCGTGGGCATAGCTCCAAAGCGGCAAAGGCGGGAAGCAAGGGGCGACCCGTTCTCTCACTGCCGCGGCTCTACA
>JAISOX010000166.1 GCA_031275325.1 Treponema sp. | reverse complement strand
GCCCCCCAGGGGGTTTAATGCCCCTGTAGGGCCTTGGCAGTAAAAAAGCGGACTGCCCCTTGCTTCGGGCTTTTGCCGCTTTGGAGCCAAATCCACGTATACATGAGAACGCTCCTCCCCATGCAGGAACGAAGGGACGTGAGCCGTATTCCCGCACTCCTCCGCTCCCATAACGCCCGCCGCAGGCGCCCGTGATCGAGGCTCGATCCTTCCCGCCCCCAGGGAGTTTAATGCCCCTGTAGGGCCTTGGCAGTAAAAAGCGGGCTGCCCCTTGCTTCGGGCTTTTGCCGCTTTGGAGTCAAACCCACAGTATACATGAGAACGCTCCTCCCCATGCAGGAACGAAGGGACGTGAGCCGTATTCCACACTCTTCCGCATCCATAACGCCCGCCGCAGGCGCCCGTGATCGAGGCTCGATCCTTCCCTGGAGGGAAATCCTGCAGGCCCGCAGCCTGCCATTGGAAAGACCCGGAATCAGGCCTAGTGGAGCCCCCGGCGGAAGTCCCGGGCCATGTCCCGCTTCACATCCCGTTCCCGAATATCCGCCCGCTTATCATAGGCCTTTTTCCCCTTGCAAAGCCCCAGTTCCACCTTGACCCGGCCATGCTTAAAATAAAAGGACAAGGGAATAAGGGTATACCCTTTCTCATTGACCTTGCGGCTGATACGTTTGATCTCATCCCGGTGAAGGAGCAAACGCTTCTTCCGGTCTGGGTCGTGGTTAAATATCGAAGAAAAGGGATTCTCTGCAATCTTCAGGGAACGGAGCCATACCTCGCCCTGTACCACCTCTGCCCAGGCGTCGGGAAAGGAGATTTTCCCATCCCGAAAGGATTTTACCTCAGTGCCTAAAAGCTCTATGCCGCATTCATAGCGGTCATCCACCGAATAATCATGCCGGGCCTTACGGTTTACCGCGATGATCTTGAGGCCCTCACTCATGGGAAAGCTCCTGCAGGGGAAGCCCAGGCTTGAGGGCCAGGACTGGCCTGAAGGAAATAAAGGCGGAACAGAAGGCCGGAGGAAGGGAAGCCCTGGTTCCGGAATCCACTGAATCCTCCTGATTTATCCAAGCCCCTCCCCGAAGCGCCCGTTCTGGAGAACCGATCCTTTCCCCGGTTTCCTGATCCCCTGAGAGGAAGGGGAAGGGCGCGTAGGGGTCCCTGCACCATTCCCAGTGGCCGCCGAGCATATCCGTAAGGCCCGCGTCTTGGGCTGCCCAGGCAGCGTATTCCCATTCCCCTTCGCTGGGAAGCCGGACTTCATAATCCGCCCATGCCGGAGGCAGCAAACCGGTGAGCCATTGGCAATACGCCTCAGCCGCGTACCAGGAAACCCCTGGCGCTGAAGCGGAACCAGGCCGCTCTGACGCGGGATGGTCCAGGGATAGGAGGTAGTCCTCAGTAACCAGTCCTTGCTCTATCAGGGCCGGGGTGTTTTCCGCGCTCCATGCAGGCTGAGCCTCCAGAAACGCCTCCCAGGATGCAAGGGACACTTCGGTTTCCGCGATATGGAACGCCGCTATAGGGACTTCCCAGGGAAAAATCCCCCCTCCTGGGACCAAGGTTCCTGAAGGGATTTCCTTGAACCTCATGGCCCCCAGATTCAGGGGGCCTCCCCGGGCAGGCCCCTCAAAGCGGGTCCCTGGACGCAGCGCGGCTGCCTGCTGGGCCTGTTTGGTATACCAAGGCTGTTCCTTCAGGATCGAAGCCGTTTCCTCAGGAAGTATCGCCTCAAGCCAGATCCCGGTTCCTGGAGTCTCAGACAGATAGGCCCCTATATCTTCTATAGAACGGAGCAGGCTCAAGGGTGAAGCGGATAGCCCGCCATTATCTATGATGTATTTTGCCCGGATGAGGTCCCGGAGCCCTGCCTTGGTCGCGGTAAACCGGGCGGAACTTCGGAGCAGCTTGTCCATGCCCTCGTAGGTTGAGATATCCCCTGCCCCTGGGCCTGAACGGTAGGCCCCTTCAGAGAGGCTTTGGGGAATTTGGTAGCTTACCGTAGGCTCCCCGGTAAAAGACCAGGCCGCATAATCCGCAGCCCCAGAACGCAAGGCAGCGCCGGGACCGATCTCCTCAAGGGTTCCTGCCATCCGTTCTTTACGGGGGAAAAACAAAGAACCCAAGAGGCGTCCCGGAACTGCCATGTCCTGATGATACGCTGAAAAACCAGGCAGGGTCATTTCAATCGGATGGTTTCCCTGGGAAACGAAAATTGCGCAAGGGGTGGTTCCCCTGTAGACCCCGTCCACCCGGACCGCTGCCCCCAAGGGTTCAGAACTCAGGACCAGGACACTGCCAGGCTTAGAAAGCCCAGGATACAGAAACAATAAAAAGAAAACTATAAGCAGGATAAGGGCGTAGAACAACCCTAAATATACTCCAGGCCTGACGCCCAGGAGAACCGGTAAATGGACAGTATCTTCAGGAAAGCTCTCCAGCGGGGGCTTTTTTCTTGCAGCTCTTTTGTCTATTTTTGCCATAACGAATTATTATAGGAGGGCTCTTCTGCCCTTGTCAACGACGGTACTTCGTGATAGGGTTTGGGTAACAGAAATAGTACGGTAGAGAAAAGAACAGTAAAGTAAAGATAGAAAAATGGATGCTATGAAGAAACCCAGTTTGTTAGATCGCCTTGAAGGGGTTACCGAAAGGTATCTCAGTTACCGGAAACGAGTCCGGCGGATCAAAAGAGAAAAACAAAAAGCCAAGAATCTGATTATGGATTGGCTTGAAGCCTTTATATGGGCCGTGGGGGTGGTGCTCCTCATTAACCAGTACCTCTTTCAGGCTTACGAGATCCCTTCAGGTTCCATGATCGATACCCTGCTCATCGGAGACCGGATCTTTGTCAATAAGATCATATTCGGCCCTGAACTGCTTCCGGGCATGGCCAAGCTGCCAAGCCCCATCAGCCCCAAGCGGAATGATATTATCATATTTGAGAATCCTTCGTATCTTTCCCGGGGGCCGGCCTTTGACATAGCCCAGCGTATCATCTATATGCTGACCATTTCCCTGGTTGATATTGATCGGGACGAATCCGGGGAGCCTAAGGCCCATTTCCTCATAAAACGAGGGGTCGGCTGGGGGGGGGATCAGTTCGTACTCCACCGCGGGGAATTTCGGATCCGTTTTGCCGGAGAGACCCGGTGGACCGAGGAACGGGAATTCAATGCCCAGCGGCAGTTCAACCACCGTATCAGCCGTCTCATAGAGGCAGAGGCTTATCCCGCCTTGGAAGCGGAGGGAAAGGCAATGGCATATCTGGAATTACGCCTCAATCCTCCTCCCCGTCTGATGAATCTCGCAGCGTCGGTCAATGGACTACGGTATCCCGATGATCGGGCCCGGGATAAAGCGAGTCTTGAGGTGATCCGGGGGGCGTATCCTCATGACCCTCGGTATAGGGCGCGGCTTTCCCGGCATACCCAAGGCTGGTATGTCCCTGAAGGCAGGGTCCTTCCCCTGGGAGATAACCGGGATAATTCCCGGGACGGCCGTTCTTTCGGCCCTATCAGGGAGGCTAAGATACTAGGTAAGGGTTCTATCATTTACTGGCCTATAGGACGTATAGGTCTGATTCGTTAGGGTCCAGGGGGAGCATGTCCATGTTGTTCGGCAGGAACCGGTACGCTTCGTATGCGGATCAAAAAAAGAAACGCCACCATTTCCGGTGGGTGGCGTTAGGGGTTTTCATTTTTTATGCTGGCTATATCGTCTTGACTACCTTGGTTTTTTCCACCAGGGTCCTGGATAGTGATGCCATGCAGCCGGAACTCAGGATAGGAGACCGGTTCATCGTCTCTTCTTATGTGGTGCATTCCTTGATTCCCCCTGAATGGCTGAACCGTTCCCTGCCTTTTCACCGGGGTAATGCGGTTCTGATAGACCCTGCTTTTGATGCTCCTCAAAGCATCTGGATTCGGATCCTTGATGGAGGGATCCGCTTCTTTACCGCTCATCGGATAGGGTTTATCCAGAGACAACCCTATTACGTTAAGCGGGTCATCGGGCTTCCGGGAGACGAGATTACCATGACCAACTATGTGTTACGGATCAAACCCAAGGGGGAGTCCTACACCTTTACGGAGTTTGAACTATCTGACAAGACCTATGATGTTACCATTCCCCAAGTTCCGGCGCTTTGGGACGCCTCAATTCCTTTTTCAGGAAACCGGGAAACCCTGGTCCTGGGGGAGGATGAATGTTTCGTTCTCTCGGATGACCGGAGTAATACCAATGATTCCCGTACCTGGGGGCCGGTGCCTGTGGACAGTATCATCGGGAAGCTCCTGTTCCGGTATTGGCCCTTGACCCGGTTTGGCAGACCCTAAAGCGGGGAATACCGCTTCCCTCTATATTCACGTTCCTTTTTGCGCCGGGGCTTGCGATTACTGCGATTTTTATTCGATTCCCGTTATGCCCCATGACAGCCGGTTGGATGCGTATCCTGAGGCCCTCCTTGAAGAAGCAAAAGTACGTATCCAGGAGTTCGGCCTTATCCATGTTCCTACGGTGTATATCGGCGGGGGAACCCCCTCCCTGCTGGGGCCTGCTGGAATGGGGCGTTTGCTCTCAGGACTAGGGAAGCTCTGGAATCAAGGGATCAAAGCACCTTGTGAAATCACCGTAGAAGCGAATCCCGAATCCGCAGGAGAGGCTTTTCTCAAAACCTGCCGGGACAAGGGGGTTACCCGGCTGAGTTTGGGGATCCAGACTTTTCATGGGCCTTCCCGCAGCGAAGTCCATCGGGTAGGGGATGGAGCTTTGCTGCAGGAAAGGCTCCGTCTCGTCCGGGCTATATTCGGGACTGACTTTTCTGGGGATCTCATTACGGGCCTTCCTTTGCAAGATGAAAGGATCCTTTTACAAGATCTGAAGCAGCTTCTGGCCTATGAACCGGGTCATGTTTCTCTCTATGCCTTGACCCTGGAACCAGGAACTCCCTTGGCCTCCCAAGCTATGCTCAAGGGAACTGGGCTTCCTGATCCTGATAGGGCAGATGCCTTGTGGATTGCAGGACGGGATACCCTGGAGCAGCAGGGCTACGGACAATACGAGGTTTCCAATTTTTCCCGTCCCGGTATGGAGGCCCTTCATAACATACGGTATTGGCGCATGGAAAACTGGCTTGGTCTTGGACCAGGAGCTTCCGCTACCATCATTGACAATGCTGCAGGAAGGGGCCGGCGTTTTACGGTGAGCCCTGATGTGGATGCCTATATATCCTGGAGCAAGGGGCTCCCCCAGGGGGCAGGGGAGGGCTTGCTCATAGAAGACCTGGATCGGCTCACCCTTATCAAAGAGACCTTCCTTATGGGTTTCCGGTATCGTAAGGGACCAGATGCGGGTTTATTTCGGCAGCGCTTTGGCCTGGATATGGAAACCTGTATTCCCCACACCCTCACCCGCTGGCGTAACCAGGGGCTTCTGGAATCAGACCCCCTGACCCTCACCAAAGAGGGATTGCTTTTTCTTGATGCGTTCCTTGAAGCTGCCTTTAGGGAACTAGAAAATCGCCAGCCGCGCCTGTGGCGAGCGTTATGAGTGCGGAGGGGTACGGGGATGCGGCGTACGTCCCTTCGTTCCTATATCCTGCAATGCGTCCTCAGTTATACCGTGGGCTTGGCTCCAAAGCAGCAACGGCTGAAGCAAGGGGCACCCCGCTTTCTTACATCTACGGCCCTTCATGGGCATTAAGCCCGCGGGCGCACCTGCGGTGGGCGTTATGGGGGCGGAGGGGTTCGGGGATACGGCGTACATCCCTTCGTTCCTACATCCTGCAATGCATCCTCAGTTATACCGTGGACTTGGTTCCAAAGCAGCAACGGCTTTAAAGCAAGGGGCGACCCGCTTTCTTACATCTACGGCCCTTCATGGGCATTAAACCCGTTAGCGGGCGCCTGCGGCGGGCGTTATAGGGGCGGCGGAGTTCGGGGATGCGGCATACGTCCCTTCGTTCCTATATCCTGCAATGCGTCCTCAGTTATACCGTGGGCTTGGTTTCAAAGCAGCAACGGCTTTGAAGCAAGGGGGGCCCCGCTTTCTTACACCCACTGCCCTTCATGGGCATTAAGCCCACGGGCGGGCGCCTGCGGCGGGCGTTATAGGGGCGGCGGAGTTCGGGGATACGGCGTACGTCCCTTCGTTCCTATATCCTGCAATGCGTCCTCAGTTATACCGTGGGCTTGGTTCCAAAGCAACAAAGGCTTTGAAGCAAGGGGCGCTTGAACGGCTTATCACCACTGCCTTACATGGGCATTAAGCCCGCTGGTAGGCGCCTGCGACGGGCGTTATGGGGGGCGGAGAAGTTCGGGGATGCGGCGCACATCCCTTCGTTCCTACCATTAATTTGGAGCTTTACTACTCTATGGGTAAATAAAAATTGCAAAGCAGGGAGAATGGAAATTGATGTCCCAAATTAAAATGACGCCAAAATTTGATGTCTGACATTCGATGTTCAAATTTTCAATCTTTTTTACGAAACATACCCGGTGCAATTCCAAATTGTTCTTTAAAGAGCGTGGAAAACCTTGAATGGTGTTTGTAGCCTACCATCCCGGAAATATCCCCCAGAGGGGCGGTGGTGTTTTTTAGCAGATACATTGCTTTATCCATGCGGATACGGCGTATGTAAGAGGCGGCGGAAATTCCCGTATGTATTTTGAAAGCGGCGGTGAATTTGCTTATGCTCATGGCGGCCT
>JAISOX010000165.1 GCA_031275325.1 Treponema sp. | reverse complement strand
TTTGTTGAGTTCATTCGCCTGTATGCCACGCTTCCGGCCAACATCAGGCTACAGCTTGACGGGATTCTCTCTCTGGTCTGATGCCCTATGCAATATTTCATATTCCGAATTGAAGATAATCTCAAAATTAGAACTTATCCAGGAATAAGGCCAGGTTGGAACAGGATCAGGTTTCGCCACATAATAAGGGCCCAAGCAAAGTCCACCAATCCTTGATAGTCCACACTTACTTCTCATAGTATTGTGGGTATTTATCTGATTGGAGAAGCTACCAGGATTGGCCTTAACGCCGGGTATACCAACTGAAAGGTCCGGGCAGGAGAGTTGCATTATTTAGCCTTCACCCTTAGTCTTTTTGCCGTACCTTTTCTTTGAACGTCCAACGGTTGTCGATCTTTTCAAAGGAGGAAGCGGCTGCCTGTATCTGTCTGCCATCATCCGCAGCGAGTTTTACCTTACCCAAGATCATATTAACCTCAAGTACCTTCCATACGGCTCCATCATGGTATACCTTACTTCCTTCTGCGGGAACGAGCCGGCGCTGTTCGCTGTAAAAACAATGCTCGTAAGCCAAGCAGCAAAGGAGCCGCCCACAAGGGCCGGAGATTTTCATGGAATTGAGGGATAAATTCTGATCTTTGGCCATTTTTATGGATACGGGCTTTAAATTATCCGAAATCATGTGGCAACAATAACCCCGTCCGCAAACTCCCAAGCCCCCTACTTCTCGAGCTTCATCCCGGACCCCAATCTGCCGCAGCTCTATACGGGTTTTGAAAATACTCACCAAGTCCTTGACCAGTTCCCGGAAATCCACCCGGTTTTCAGAGGTAAAGAAAAACAAGATTTTTGGCTCTTCCAAGAGGTAATGTACCGAGACGAGCTTCATTTCTAATTGATGGGCTTCGATTTTCTGTTTACAAATGGTAAAGGCTTCTTGTTCCTGCCTCCGATTGGCAAGGGACTTTTCCAACTCTTCAGGGAGGGCAAGCCGTTCTATGCGGGTAATTTCTGAAAACAAAGGGGTTCCCTCTTTCCTGGGTACAAAACCAATGATCTGCGCCAAGTCCCGGCCATACCGGGTCGGAACCAGAACCATACTCTGAGGATCGAGGGGTTCCCCAGGATAAGCAGCCAGAAAAGTTTCATGGGAATATAAGAGTCTGAGCCGGTAAACCGGGGTGTCTGGGGCAAGCAATTTCTCCCCGGATTCAACGATTACCACGGTACTATCCAGGCATTTTTCCGCAGGCTTATCCTCAAGCGCGGCAATATCCTCTTCTAAGTCCTCACCGCTATAGGCGTCTAAATCTCTCATACACCCTTCCTTTTACGCACCATGAAGCCCCGTGAGGCTGGGCCCCAGCCCACTTTCAGCTTAATTCCTTTACCCTTCCGCCTGAAAGAGTAAAAAAATAAAGCCTGGCGGACCGGCCATCTTCCGCCTCTTCACTGCATTATATCCACCAACAGACCGGTAATCTCTTCAAGACGAGCGAGGATTTCCAGTTGCACGGTTTGACCTGCCAATATACCTGCGGCTAATTGTTCCAGCTTGCGATCCACCACCTGAACAATAGCGAAGTTTTTACGTTTTAATAAATTCGTACCGCTGACCTGCTTTTCAGTAGTATACCCATGCTTCACCACATAATGCAAAAAATTCCGCACCGCTGTTTTATACCGCAGGATTTCTTCTGGGAGAGGCCGGCGCTTTAAATCATCCCCCGCGCTATGTACCGCATCCAGCAGTTCGCTAACCCTCTCTTCGGAAGGGGGAAACTCCTCAACTGCCACTGACTCGGCTTCGGCACTTCGGTTTATATGCTCCAAGATACCAGAAAAGAGGGGTTTTTGACCTTTACGGACATCCTGCTTTTTCTTGGTTTCAGCCTTGGTATATGCCAGGGTATTAAAAAAGTTGTTTTCCAGGAACGCTACTTTAGCCATAATTGATTAGCCGCTCTGTTTTAAGGGTAGGGGAAATACAGCGCTGGCCTCTTGTCCATCTTGTTGTTCTGCTATAGCCCGGTCCCATTGTTCATCATCTTGACACACCCTAACCTTTCCGTGGATAAGGCAGCCTTCATCCGCTTGGATACGCCGGGTGATGATATCCCCTAGTATCAAACCAGTGGCGAGGATCACCAGCCGTTCACTAGCAGTAACGTTTCCGTATATCACCCCCCCTACGGTTATGGAAGTACCGCTGATATTACTCTTTAACCGGGCCTTTTCACCAATCGCCACCCGGCCTTTGACGTGTACATCCCCTTGAATACTACCGTCTATCCGGGTAAATCCTGCAGCTTCAATAGTCCCGTTGACCTTGGCACCAGGACCTATGATGGTGTTGAGCAAGAAATCCGTCCGTTTATGACCGGCCATAGCATCCTCCCCT
The DNA here is from genome assembly GCA_031275325.1 of Treponema sp. Classification (GTDB taxonomy): domain Bacteria; phylum Spirochaetota; class Spirochaetia; order Treponematales; family Breznakiellaceae; genus JAIRLU01. The sequence goes on along the minus strand of JAISOX010000165.1, from coordinate 4,677 downwards.
TAATGGGATCGTGAAAGATTAGAACGAATATTGATATATTTATAGGGATCTACTACATCAGAACCAATATGCACTTCATAATGCAGATGCGGCCCCGTGGAAAGGCCGGTGTTACCAATATACCCGATCACTTCACCTTGCTGAACCCGCTGGCCTGTGGTTACCCGAATCGTAAGCATGTGGGCATACCGGGTATAAAACCCATGTTTATGTTTAATAATCACGTTGTTCCCAAAACCGCTGTGTTCATAGTCTACGGTAACTACCTGTCCATCCGCAGTGGCCACGATGGGGTCTCCCTGACGGTAGGTGGAAAGATCGATGCCCTTATGGATGTAATACTGTCCGCTAAAGGGGTTTTTATTTTGGCCAAAAAACATGGAAATATGCCCTATCCCGCCTTTGATGGGCCAAATACTGGGAATCTCCGTGAGCAGCGCGCTCTGGGAATTAAGGAGAGTACCGATCTCCTTGACCGGTTCTACTACCGAAGAAAGGTATCCTGCAAGCTGCCGGACATCATGTACTTCCTGAAGTATCCCGTCAGGGGTTTCGGTTATGTCGAAAAATGAAGATAAGTCCCCTCCCCCAGGATTATTAGGGTTGTTTCTGCCCCCAATATCCGAACCGAGAGAGGATAAGGTACCTGAAAGGGCGGTCTCAAACCCCTTGGCTTCCCGTAATAAGAGGGCTGTTTCATCCCGGAGCTGATCCAGGCTGGCCTGAGTATCCTGCAAACGGCTATCCCTATCCGTAAAACTCCCTCTGGTGGTATTAAGGGAGGTCCCATACCAGAAAAACACCCCTGCCAAGCCTACGAACACCAGGATGAAACAACAAAATGATACTAACGTAAAATGAAGGTTGTATACTTTCTGGGCAGAATGAGGTACTAAAACGATGGTATATCGCCGGGTGAGGGCTTGGAACAACAGGGCGCCGCCGCTTAACATTCCCTTCCCTATAAGAAGGATCGTATGCTTAACCTTTTGGACTAGGCTATTTTCAAACCGTTTATATGCATGGACCGAAGCCACCATGTACCTCTTGCAATTAAAAAAAGTTGTTTCAAAACTAACCGAATTTTAAAACAGGCTTAAAAAGCTATACTACGCAGCGTTTACAACGCTGTTACCTGATGCAAAGCCTCCTCAAATGGAATGGACCAATCGAGTTTGAGGCTGATTGGTCCAAGAACCGCTTGCATCAAGCCAGGGTCTGGGAACCCCGAACCCCAGCCTTAGGAGACGGTTCATACTATACCAATAAAAGCATATACTGTCAAATCCTTTTTGTTATCCAGGCAGGATAAACATGATGGACTGTTTCAAGACTTCAAGTTTTGAAACAGCAACCTTAAAATGTAAAGGAAGAACCATGGCCAAAACCTATGAAACTAAACCCTATACCGCCGAGACCTTTCGTATCATAAAAGCTATTCAAGCAGTACCTGCTGGCAGGGTTTCCAGCTACCGGGATATTGCTGGAGTTGCCGGACTACCTCACGGGGCAAGGCAGGTTGCACGGATCCTCCATACCCTCTCCAGATCCCAGAACCTACCCTGGCACCGTATCATCAAGGCCAATGGCCGTATTGCCTTGCGTCCAGGAGAGGGGCAGGAACTCCAAATCCAGCTCCTCCGTTCCGAAGGAGTGGCAGTAACGGACGAAGGAACCGTTGATATGGACCGGTACGGCCCCGCCAGCAGGCCCGCCAGCGGGCTTAATGCCCCTGTGCAGTCAGAGTGGCTCACCACGTAAGGCCGTGGCAGTAAGAGAGCGGGCCGCCCCTTGCTTCGGGTCTTTGCCGCTTTGGGGCCAAACCCACGGCACTTGACCACAGTATAAGTGAGAACGCCCCGCAGGATGTAGGAACGAAGGGACGTGCGCCGTATTTCCGCACTCCTCCGCGCCCATAACGCCCACCGCAGGTGCGTGCGCCGTACCCCCACACTCCTCCGCCCCTCATAACGCCCACGGCAGGTGCGCCCACGGCAGGTGCGCCCGCCGTAGGCGAGGCGGAACTAGACCGCCTCATACCCTAACTGGATGGCATCCACGTTCAGCGAAATAAACCGATGCTTATCTAAAGGGAAGAACTTTTTCAGAATGGACTCCAGGTTGGTCAAATTTAAAGCGCCGGTGAGTTTTGCCATAGCTCCCAAAGCCACCATATTCGCAAACCGGGAATTCCCCAGTTGTTCCGCTTTATGCTGCGCCTGAATCCTGACCACCTGGATATCCCCCCGCTGAGGCTCTTCCTTGACCAATGAGGCATTGATAAGCATGAGTCCCCCTGGTTTGAGCATACCCTCGCACAAGGGAAGGGAGTCGGGATTCATCACCAAAACCGAATCAGGGACCGTAACCAGGGGGCTGGCGATTTCCTCATCCGATACGATCACCGAGGTACGGGCAATACCCCCCCGTTTTTCAGCTCCGTAAAAAGGGAAACAGGTAACGTTCTTCCCTTCCTGCATGGCGCAGTAGACCCAGATTTGGCCCAGGGAGATGATACCCTGGCCGCCAAAGCCGGCGAAGAAAGATTTTTCAGTCATAAAAGGCCCCTCCTATAGACCTGGGTTCCCGCTTTGCTGGGCGCTCAGTGGGATGGCGTTCTTGATCTCTCCCAAGGGGAATACCGGGATCATCTGCTCTTCCAACCAGGCAACTGCTTGGATCGGATCCATACCCCAGTTGGTAGGACAGGGGGAGAGGATCTCCACGAGGGTAAAACCCACACCTCGGATCTGGGCTTCCAGGGCCTTTCGGATGTACTGCTTGGTCTTTCGGGCATGGGCTGGGCTGTTCACCGCTCCCCGGGCAATATAACGGGAGCCTTCAAGACCCGCGAGCAGTTCCGAAACCCGGATGGGATACCCCATACCGGAAGCGCCGGGATCCCGGCCTTGAGGGGCCGTAGTTGCTTTCTGGCCTACCAAGGTGGTGGGGGCCATTTGCCCGCCGGTCATGCCGTAGATGGCGTTATTCACAAAGATCGTGGTAAATGATTCACCCCGGTTGGCCGCGTGGATCATCTCCGCAGTACCAATGGCGGCCATGTCTCCGTCTCCCTGGTAACAGATGACCACATGATCCGGGAGCACCCGCTTGATCCCTGTAGCCGCTGCAGGAGTACGGCCATGAGCAGGCTGGACCGAATCAAAATCAAAATACAGATCCGCCCAAATAGCGCAGCCTACTGGATTGGTGATGATCGTCTTCTCCTGAATTGCCAATTCATCAACTAATTCGGTGATGATCCGGTGTATTACCCCATGACCGCAGCCCCCGCAGTATTTAGTGGGAATAGGGTACAGACTTTTTGGGTGTCCATGGACTTGTTTCATGGATTCCTCCGGTTTTCCATAATGATGCGCTTTGCCTCGACAAAGACTTCCTCTTCTGTAGGGATAACCCCTCCACAGTGGCCCAAGAGGTGTACTGGGGCCTTGCCAAGAACCGAAAGCTTCACGTCTTCTACGAGCTGCCCCAGGCTCATCTCCACGGTAAGCGCCGGAGTCCCCTCTTGAATATGCTGGGCGAGGGCCTCAGCAGGGAAGGGCCAGAGGGTGATGGGCCTGAAAAGCCCGAGCTTAAAGCCCGCTTGTGCGGCAAGCTGCTTTGCCCCGAGGCAAACCCGTGCAGAAGTGCCGTAAGCCACCAAGACAAGGTCTACAGCGCCCTGGTCAAATCCCAGCGCTTCAAACCGGGTTTCAGCAGCCTTGATCGTTTCATACCTCAAAAACCGCGCTTTGGTTTTGGCTTCCAACTGCTCAGGAACCAGCTCTAGGGAACTTATATGGCGGCTCTTCCGGTGAACCCTAGTACCTACGGTCCAGTCCCGGGGGGGAAGTTCTGCAAGGGATCGCTCTGGAGGCAGGATCACCCCTTCCATCATCTGCCCAATCACGCCGTCAAGCAGTACGATCACCGGCATACGGTACTGGTCGGCCAGGTCAAAGGCCCTATAGGTAAGATCCGCACATTCCTGCACACTTTTAGGAGCCAGGACCAGGGAATGGTAATCCCCATGACCGCCTCCGCGGGTGGCCTGGAAATAATCGCTTTGACTAGGGGCAATGGATCCAAGCCCGGGCCCTCCCCGGACCACGTTCACCACCACCAAAGGTATATCCGCGCCTGCGGCATAGGAGATACCTTCCTGTTTAAGGCTGATCCCTGGACTGGAAGAACTGGTCATAGCCCGCGCTCCCGCCGCGGAAGCGCCGTACACCATGTTAATCGCGGCGGTCTCGCTTTCAGCCTGGATAAAAACCCTTCCCCGCTTGAGCATCTGGGCAGCCATATAAGTGATGAGCTCGTTCTGGGGGGTGATGGGATACCCGAAATAAGCGCCGCAGCCCGCCCGGATAGCTGCCTCCGCGATAGCATCGTTGCCCTTCATAAGCTGTTTTTCCTGATTATCCCTGCACATGGTTCAGCTCCTTTTCAGCGCCTTCCAGGGCATACACCGTAATGCACAGATCCGGGCATACCTCAAAACAATTCCCGCACGCGCTGCAGTTTTCTTGATGCGCCACTTTTGAAGGGTAACTTCCCATTACATTCGGCTGGGGATCTACTTCCAACACCTTCATGGGACAAAAATGAGTGCAAAGCAAACAACCCTTACATAGTTCCCGGTCAATGACAACCGTTCCTCTTCTAGCCATA
>JAISOX010000150.1 GCA_031275325.1 Treponema sp. | reverse complement strand
GACCAGGGCTGGCAAAATGTGCCGGAGCAACGGCGTGGGAATGGAGCGTAGCGGAATGACCTAGCCGTTGCGGAGGCCGAGCCGCCTACCGGCGGCGAAGCGTAAACAGTCCTGTTATGTGCCGTTACTTTCTATTTACGTTAGCCGTTGCCATGGACGGCAACGGACCCATTATTTATATTTTTTAATCCAGCCTCCCTCATGGTTTTATTCAAAAAAAACGGAAAACCTAAAACAATTGTAACCACGCCGGTCAATTTCAGCAATGTATTCAAATTCACCACATCAGACATGGGGCCAAAAACAAGCATACTCACCGGACCCAATGCGCTTGATAACATTCCAAAAACGGAAAAAACCCTTCCCATAAACACCGGGTCTACTTTCTCCTGCACCAACGACATTTCTGCTACATTAAACATCGGAAATACAAGTCCAACAAGTCCCATTAGAACAATATACCCCCAAAAGTTGGGAACAAAGCCAATTGCGATTGTCCCTATGCCAATAAGTATATTTCCAGCCCCCATTGAATAGGAACGGTTCTTAAACCCTCCCCAGGCGCTCATAAGTACGCCACCCAAAATCATTCCTAGCGAAAACACAATTTCGTGAGCAGTAAGCCGCCACACATCATTACCGTAGTCACGCACAACTTTAAGGTTGGTAAGAAATGCTAAAGGAGCTACAAATAGGAAAAACACAGTTGATATAATTATGAGCCCCATAAGCCACGGTTGATTGCGAATATAGCGAAAACCGTCTTTGATGTCGTGAAAATAATTAATGCCACTCTGCGCCTCATTTTTTTGCCGTTCACCTTCAGGGACACGCACCAGAAAAAACACAATCGAAATCGCAAGCGCGGCAGTTACAACATCAATAAAAAAAATAGCCGTTATTGACATAAAAGAAAGAATTGCCCCCGCAATCATGGGAGCGAGTAAATTGCTAAAAGACTGAATGGTGGTATTTATACCGTTAATGCGAACGTAGTATTCTTGCGGCACTATCACAGGAATAAGCGAATTCACCGCCGGTGTTTGCAGTCCCTGCCCTACAGAACGAATTGCCGCGCATAGTAAAAGAAGCCATATTTTTTCATAACCTGCCATAAAGCAGAGCGCAGCAATCAACGTGGTGATTGCAATAATGGCATCCGCTATATTGATGATATATTTGCGATTAAACCGGTCTGCCCAAACACCCGCAAAAGGACTGATAAAAAACATGGGGAGAAAGCCGATTACTACAAAAGCGGTCAACATCATTCCCGAACCGGTTTTCAGCGTGATATACCAGGTTATAGCATATTGCACCAATGCCGATCCAAACAGTGAAATGTTCTGACCGCCAAGAAAGAAAAGGGTATTTATTTTCCAGTTATGCCTCTTCATAAAATCAATTCCTTATTTTATACAGTTTGTTATTCGTATACAAGTGCTGAATTGCGCGACACCATACCGCCGCGCGCTATTATTTCCGAGATGTTTAGAATATATGGCACAAGGTTCCGTCTGTATGCGAGCCGCAACCTCCATGCGGGAGAGCATTGCACATAAGTCCTCATACCTGTATTACGCTGGTGCTGCCATATTCGGCGGGTAAGGTTCAAGCGGGTAACGGCGGAGGGCGGTAGGGGCCTTAGCGCGGGCGGTAACGGGCAGAGCAGAAACCGCGGATTTTTGGAGGGGGCGGGTATTACAAAGCATAGAAACCCGCCCCAGGTACTGCTTTCAAGGCATACCGTCAAAAAAGAAAAATCGAACTTGCCGAAACCGTCATTTGTATGTATTATGATAAGGTAATGAAGCATGATTCTATGGTATTAACGGTTAACCGTCGTATTAAGCAGGTTCGGGAAGCGCTTAAACTTTCTCAGGTCCAATTTTCACGGGTCATTTCCCTCTCCAGCGGGTATCTTGCAGGAGTGGAAGTGGAAAAACGAAAAGCTAACGACCGAATTATTAAGTTAATTTGTTCTTCCTTTAACGTTAATGAAACCTGGCTTAAAACAGGGGAAGGGGATATGTTCCGCCTTAGCCCTGATGAAGAATGTACCAAACTGGTCAGTCTTTATAAGGAATTGGATCCAAAATTTCAAGCCTATATTTTGAAACAGATAGATCTCCTTTTAAGTATGCAGGATCAGGACAAAGTACGTACTCAGCCCTAGCAGGTACATAAGCGGATCCAGCCTCTCCTCAAGGGTTATATGAGGCGGCTCATAGGTTCTTATATTTCTTCCCCCAAAAAATAACATACCGCCAGCCCAAAAGCGAACCCTGCCAAGCTGCCCCTGGGGCAGCCTGGCAGGGTTGGTTGTCCCTGGCTAAGGTCCGTTTCACGTCCATGCAACCAATCCCGCTGAAGCAGGTTTGAGAACGGGGTGGTTAGGCGTCCAGTCCTCTTACCTGTGCTTCAACGCGCATCCCAGAAGATCAACTGTTTTCTTCCTCTGGGCCGTAGTACACCTGCGGCGGCGGTTCAAAACCAGCGGGAGGCGGATCCCTTTGTACTATTACCTGAGGAGGCGGAACCACCACCTCAGGGGGACGGAAGAGCTTGATCCCCTCCTCAGGGAAACTTTTCTTCACCGACTGCACGGCCCGCTCAATACCCCGGGCTTCTTCCTCTTCGCACCAGATGACCAAGGCAAAGTTTTCCTCAGGCCATATCGCATCCCCCATACGGGGACCCCGGGACCCAACGCCGAATACGCTGGGGTATTTGGTGTAAAACTTGCCGGCCCCTTCATGCTTCAAGGCTTCCATGATGTTGTCTTCTACCGAATGGTTCGCCACGATCTCTATCCGTATCATAATTTCGCTCCTGCCTCTCCTGTCCACGTATGGCCCAGGGGAATACCGGTCTTGGCGGACTGTACTGCTTTGGCCCGGGCTTGTTTCTTGCTTATCCCCGCGGCGATCCGTTCCCTGCGGGCTTCCGCCTTGGCCTTGCGCTCATCAGAACGTTTATTCATGATCGCATAGGTGGTGGGCATGAGGAACAAGGTCATCAAAGTGCCAAAAGACAGCCCTCCCAGCACGGTTTTGCCGATGGGGGCCACCAGTTCCGAACCCTCCCCAGGGAAAAAAGCCATAGGGACTAAACCCAGAATCGTGGTCAAGGTGGTCATAAGGATGGGCCTCAGCCGGTTCCCTGCCGCCTCTACACAGGCCTGCTGCAGGGAAAGCCCCCGCTTGCGGAGCAAATTGGTGTAATCTACCAAGACAATGCCGTTATTCACAATAACCCCCATGAGGACCAAAAGCCCTACTGCCGTGAGGATGTTAAAGGTGGTGCCGGTGATGAGGTAAATCGCCACAATCCCTATCACCGAGAGGGGTATGGTGAAGATAATGATGAAGGGGTCCTTGAAGGATTCAAAAAGGCTGGCCATGACCCCAAAGACCAGAAATACCGCCACCGCCATGATAAGCACAAACCGGCTCATCATCCGCATCATATCCGCATTATCCCCTGCGTATTCGATGATCACATCATCCTCTGCAGGAATTTCCGCGGTAACCAGGGAGCGGACCTGATCTTCCAGGAGGTTTATCTTCGTACCAGGCACGGCCCCGGCAGTTACGTGGATAACCCGGCTCTGATTTTCCCGTCTAATGGTCATAGGCCCGGTTCCTTCCCGGTACGAGGCGAAGTTGGAGAGGGGCACTCTGCCTGCTACCTGGCTGTTTACGAAGATATGATCCAGGGCAGGCCGGGTGCTCCGGTCCGCTTCAGCTAAGACCAGGACCACATCGTAGTCGTGGCCGCCGCTCTTGTACCGGGTGGCGGTGATACCGTCTACCGCAGCCTTGATCTCGTTCCCCACGGTGTAGGTATTGAGCCCCAGCGCGTAGAGCCGGTCCCGGTCAATCTCAATCTCGATTTGGGGCAGCCCGTCCTGCAGATCCACCTGGGGTTCTCTTGCTTCGGGAATCCGCTCCTCCAGGAGCGCTGCTATTTTGTCTGCTATGGCCTTGCCTTTCACCAGGTCATCGGTACGGATCACAATATCAATGGGGTTCCCGCTGCCCATGCTCATACCGCCGCCGCCCAAGGAAAAGGACACGCCGGGGAATTCGTTGAAATGGCTGCGCATTTTGGTCTTGATGGTATCCGCGGTGTCAATGCGTTTATCAAATTCCGGCAAGGTTATCCGTAAGGACCCGGTATTACTGCTGCCTCCCATGCTCATCATGCCGCCGCCCCCTCCCGCGTTGAGCACCAGCCGTTCATAGCCCTGGACTTCCTTTTCCACGATGCCCTGGACCCGCTGCAATATCGCTTCGGTCTCAGGCAAGGGAGAACCCATGGGAAGGGTTACGTTGATGGTAACCGAGTCCGCGGCCTGTTCAGGCATGAAGACCCAGCCTATCCGGGGGATCATAAAAAGGCTTCCCCCAAAAAGCCCCAGGAGGAGGAGGATAACCGCGAGTTTATGCCGCAGGACCTTATCCACGGCCCAACGGTAGGAACTATCAAGCCGGTTAAAAAAGCCTTCAAAGACCCGGTCAACCGCGGCCAGGGGGCCCCGGAGGGGTTTCTGCTTCCGGGTAACCAAGGGGAGGTAATGGCTTGAAAGCACCGGAACCAGCACGATCGCGGTAATCAGGGAAATGGCCAGGGAAATCACCACGGTAAAGGCCAGGCCTGCAAACATTTCCCCTGCCATTTCCAACATCCCTTGAAAGGCCACCAAGGGGGCAAATACACAGATGGTAGTGAGGGTAGACGCGATGATGGCCACGATCATCTCCTGGGCGCCTAAGATCGCCGCGGCCTGGAGCTTAGAACCTTTCTCCCGGTAACGGTAGATGTTTTCCAGAATCACGATGGAATTATCCACCAACATTCCTATCCCCAGCACGAGGCCTGCCATGGTCATCAGATTCAGGGTCAGGCCGGCAAAGTACATCACCAGCAAGGTAACGATAAGGGATACGGGGATGCTGATACCGATGATGAGGGTCGGCTTGATGGACCGGAGAAAGATGAAAAGGATCAACACCGCCAGAAGCGCCCCGGAAATCGCCGTGGAAGTTACCTGGTTCAAAGAATTTTCTATTTGGTCGGTGGTATTGAAAAGCTCGGTGATCTTGATGTCCTGGGGAAGCTCCCGGGTCATCCTTTCCAAGCGTTCCCGTAAATCCCGGGCGGCTTGCACCGAATTCTTACCGCTCTGCTTCTGAACCTGTATCATCACCGCGGGGGTCCCGTTTACGAAGACCGTACTCTCCTCGTCCCGGTATCCGTCTATGACATTGGCCACATCCCGGAGGAACACGGTCCTGGGCATCTGCACCTCCCCGTTCACCAGGCCGCCTCCTTTATAGGAAATGACGGTGTTCCGGATCTGCTCCAGAGAGGTATATTCCCCCATCGTGGTAAGAATATAGGAAAGCCCCCCTTCGGTGATGGTCCCTGCGGCAACCTGCAGATTCTGGGAAGCCAACATCTGCTGCATCTGGGTTACGGTAAGGCCGTAGGCTTCAAGCCGGGACTGGGGTATCTCCACCCGGATGATCTTCTCCCGTCCCCCGTTCACGCTGGCCGTGGCTACCCCTGGGGTCTGTTCGATCCGGGGAATAATGGTATCCTCCGCCAGCTCCCGCAGCTCCTCCGGAGAACGGTTTCCCGTTACCATGAGGCCCATGATGGGGATCATAGACGGATCAAAACGGAAGATCATCGGACTCTCCGCCTCGGTGGGCAGATAGCTCCGGACCTGTTCCAAGGCGTCCCGCACGGAATTGGACGCATCCACCAGGTCGGTTCCATAGGTAAATTCCATCATAACCATACTGGAACCCTTGGACGAGGTGGAAGTTACTTTTTCCAGACTGGAAACCCCGGAAAGAGCCGCCTCCAGGACCCGGCTTACGGAACGTTCCACTTCTTCCGGGCCTGCTCCGGTATAGGTGGTAAATACCACCAGGTATGGAGGGTTAATCTCCGGGAACAGATCAATGGGGAGATTGACCATGGCAAATACCCCCAAGCCGATAAGCAGCGCAAAGATAATCGCTATCGTGGTGGGCCGTGAAACTGCTGTTTTTGCAAGACTCATGTTTTTTCCTTTTTATTCCTAGTCGGTATCGCTTAAAGGGGCAACCCGGTCGATTACATTGATCCGGGAACCATCCTCTAAGAGGGTTTGGCCCCGGATAATCACCTCTTCGTCCGCGGCAAGTCCCGCTTGGATTTCCGCTACCCCGTCCACCAGGATCCCGGGAACCACCTCTTTCTGCCGGGCTACCCTGAAGGCAGGATCCGTTGGATCCGTCTCTGCAGTAAATACATAGGTTTTCCCGAAACGCTGGATCAGCGCGCCCGCGGGGAGCTTCACGATCTGGTCCTTCCGCTCGGTAATGATCTTAACCTTGGCGAACATCCCCGGTTTGAGCTGGGCATTGCGGTTCTCCACGTTGATCTTCACCTCCATGGTTCGGGAAGCAGGATCCACCACAGGACTTACCTCGGCAACGCTGCCGCGGAACAGTTCCCCTGGATAGGCGTCCAGGGTGATTTCACAGGGCTGCCGCAGGGCGATCTTGGAAATGAACCGTTCCGCCACATAAACCCGCAGTTCCAGGGCGTTCCCTCCGGCGATCTGGGCAAGGGACATGCTCTGGCTTATGGTCATCCCCACCTGGGCAGGCAAGGCCACGATGGTTCCGGCAATGGGCGCCCGGGCTATCCCAGGAAGGTAGTTCATGCCCGGACGGGAAGGGTCAACCTCGGCTATGGCTTGGTTTCGGGAAACCCGTTGGCCAATGGAGACATAGAGCCGGGTGATCTTACCAGCCACGTCGGAAAAGGTGTCCACGGTGGTTCCTGAAGCGATATCCCCTGCAAGGGCAAGGTAATTCCGGATTTGGCCTTTAACCGCTACGGTGGTATTCACCGCGAAGACCGGGACTTCCGGGGCGGCCTGAGGAGCCCCAGCCTCAGCCTTCTTAGCCTGGTTACAGCCAGAAAGCATAAGGATCGTACTTATCAATAGAAGAAAAGAGGAGGTTATGATGATGCGTTTCATTTGGCGCTCTCCGTTACGGTTCTTGAAAATGAGTTTCCTGAATCCGCGCTCAAAGTTCCAAAGGGAACCCCAATGGCGTATTCCAGATCGATGAGACCGTTGAGGTAATTAAACTGCTGCTCCAATACCCCGATCCGGGCTTTCCGCAGTTCCAGTTCCGCGTTCTGTACTTCCAACAGATCGTTCAAGCCAGCCCGGTAGGCTTGTTCGGTTAAGCGGTAGGTCCGTTCCGCCAGATCCGCGGTGAGCCGCTGGGCCTCTGCAGTGGACCGGGTCTGTTCCAGGGATAAAACCGTATTGTAGATCTCCAGTTCCGTACCCCGGACGGCCTGGGCAAGCCCAATGTTGAGGCTGGAAAGGGTCTCATCAATGTCTTTGAGCCCCTGGGCCTCGGTACTCCAGGGCAAGAGGCCGTTCAGCCGGAAGGCCAAGGTGAGCCGGAACATTCCGGACTGCTGTTTCCAGCCGTCTTCCATAAACCAGGAATCCTTCCAGGGATCCCCTTGAAAGGTAGGGTCCCCATTCCAACTCAAGGATAAGGTGGGAGTAAAAATCTGATAAAAGGTTTGTTTCCGGGTACTTTCCAGGATCAAGATGCTCTGCCGTAGTTCCTGAATATCCGGTTTTCCGTTGGCAGCCCGGGCGATCAGGTCCGCTACATCCAAAGGGATGAAGGCCGTATCATCCTTCAGGGGGATAAGGGTAAACTGGGTATCGTAGGGAAGGCCCAGGTTCATGGCAAATTGGGCCATACTCACTTTCAAGCCGTTCTCCGCCTGATCGATACTGGGTTTCAGATTCGCCTGCGCGACCTGGGCCTGGAGCAAGGTCAGTTCCGGGGCCTGCCCTGCCCGGTAATTGGCCTGGGCCGTGGCTACCCGCTGTCCTGCAGCCGCGAAATTTTCTCTTAAAAGGGCGATGTTCTCTTGAACCAGGAGCATCTGGTAGTAGGATTTCCGGACATCCCGTTCAAGCTGGGCCTTGGCCTTTTCGTAGGTAATGAGTCCGCTCTCATATTCCAGCCGCAGGTTCCGCATCCCTTCCAAGAGCGCGAAGTTGAGATTCAAGGCAATCTGGAGGGAACCGGCGACATGCCATGCGGGGAGATCCCTGGAAAAGGGGGAGACCCCCAATCCTATATTATTTGGAAGGGGAACTGGTTGAAGCCCAGAAACCGTGGAAGCCGCGTTGCTCCGCATTAAACTCCCCCCCAGATCCACGGTGGGGATAAACACGTTCCAGGCAGTGTCGGCTTTACGTTTCTTGGTGGCCGTACTGATCCGGGAAGACTCAAGGCTCAAATTGCTTTTGATAGCCAAGTCCACTGCTTCCTCGGGGGAAATGGTACGCACTTCCTGGCCAAAGAGGGGAACCCCCCAAAGGAAGCATACCGCAAGGATGACTGGCGGACCTAAGCTCCGCCATCCGATGCCAGGCGACCGGGCTGGGTCCAAAGACCAGCCCCGGCCATAAAGGCTATGGATCATACTAAGACTCCTTCTACTTGACCAGACCAAACGTGGTTACCCACCGAATGGTTCCGGCCAACCGCACTATAGAGGCCCGCATACGCGCGGCCTGTTACGGCTTCTTGCCGTTTATTGCTGGACTTGCGGGGAAACTTCAGTTTCCCCGCAACCCTATTTTATTGCATTGAGTATACGCTATATGTTTCATGTAATACCATCCCCTGATCCTGCGATGTATCATCCTTGTACGGGGGGGGGGGGGGGGGTATCCCTAAGGCAATGAACCGGTACAAAATCCGGATGCTCTGGTTGGGCAGTTCCGAGAAAGCCATGCCCGCAGGACGGCGCATCAAGGTATTGATGATCAGGAAGAAGATCAGATGCCCGATTTGCTCGGTTATCAGCCCCTCAGGCTTGAGGGGAATAGCCGAAAAAATTTGCAGTACCTCCGCCGGCTTTGAATCAATATGCAAACGCCGGGTACGGAGCCAGTCTATAGCCTCCAAGATTTCAGGGTGGGTACGAAGACAAGCCACGATAGACAGGATCGCCAGGTACAGTTGTTCTTCCGGAACCTTGGACAAGGTAAGCCCCACTTGGGTGTACCTGAGGATCCGGTTGAATTCCCTGGTGAACAAGCGCTGGAGCATATCCTGCTTGTTCTTGAAATGGGAATAAAGCCCGCTTTTGGAGAGCCCTGAACGGCGGGCCACCATATCCATTGAGGCGTTCCAAGGGCCTGCCTCAGCCACCACCGCAGCTATTGCCTTTAATAAGCCGGCGTCCTCACTTTTTCTGTATTTTTTATATAAGCCCTGCATATTCTGAGCGTATTCATCGGTATTGCATCGACATATCCCCTCCTCAAAACGGCTTTCCAGCGTTTCAAAATCCAGAGCCCCTATGGTTTCCTGGCATAAGCCCAAACCACAGGCTATTTTGCCTTCTACCCATCCCACGAACTGCCGAACCTGTTCGTCCGAAGGGGCTTCTTCGCGGGGATGATCGTGTTTATGGAAATAGGCTACAAAAAAAAGCAGACTCCCCATAACTAGCTGGACAGGGGGTGGATAGGACGGATCCCCCTCTTCGATACACTGGAATTCCCCCATATCCAGCCCCCGATCCCGCAGGGGACCTACCATATTCTTCTGTTGCCGGTTCCCGTATACGAGGATCAGGGAAAAAATAAACGCGTCCCGGTTCCGGACATAATACTCCACCACCATCCGCATCATGATAAAAAGCTGTTCCCCTGTATCCTTGCTTGCCTGGGCCTTATGGTACTGGGGTTTTATAAAGGCCGCATAGTCATCAAAGAACCGTTCATACATCGCATCAAGGAGGGCTTGCTTGCTTTTGAAATGCCGGTATAATGCGGATTTACTCACCCCCAATGCTTGGGCAATGTCAGAGAGGCTCGTTGATTGGTACAGGCTCCGTCCCCATACCCGGAAGGCGGTTTTAATAATATCAGCTTTTGTCATAATCCATACGTTCAGGTCCGCTATACGTTACCGACCGGTCGTTAACATATATAATAGCTATTAATAACATGGAAGGCAACCACCTATCAACAAAAAGAGGAATGCCAGGCAGCAGGATCTCTTGCAGGTTCGGGTCAAGAAGGACGGGTACCGGGGATTCCTCGGGAGACATTCTTGACGTGCTGGAGTATTCCATGTTTGAATACAATCATAGGCTTGTTCGATGGAAACGGAAGTTTCCGAACAACCCGCATGTACCGGTAGACGGCCATGCAGGGTGTTCTCTTTGCTGTCTACCAGGTTTTAAGGAGCTCTTATATCATGCGATTGAAAAAAAAACTAGCCCTTACGTTTATGCTGATTTCGATAGTTCCTTTTCTATTAGGGATGTTTTTCATACTTTTTCAATCCGGTGAAACCATCCAGCAGAATGCCCAGGGCTTTTTCGAAGATTATGCACAAACCATCGCCGGTGATGTGAGCAGCTTCTTTGCGGAAAAGCTGGGTTTTGCCCAGTCCTGCGCCTTGTACCCGGAAGTCCAGGCCATGAATTGGCCTGCCATTACCCAGGTAATGGGGGCCTCCTTAAAAAAACTTTCTACTGTAGACGCCATAGATACCTATATGGCGGTCCGGCCAGAAGGTTCCTATTACCGTTCGGATAATCCAGGGAATCCCGCGCTGGAGGGCCTGGTAAGCGCGAACAATGAAGATCCCCAGGCCCAACCGACCCTCTTGACCAGCAGGGACTACTTTGAGCAGTTGGTTACCCAGAATCCCCAGGGGGCCTATAAGACCTTTGTAGCCAATCCCAATCTTTCCCGGTCTACCGGGCAAAAGCAGATCATCGTGGCTGCTACGGTCCAAAACCCAAACGGCAGGAACGGAGGGCTTTTTGCCCTGATGCTTAACGTGAAAGCCTTAAACGCCCTCCTCAATGCAATTACCGGGGATATTTATACCAATTTTGGAAGTCAGGCGAGCCTGTTCCTGGTATCCCGTTCCGGGGCAGTAGCGTCCATCCGGGAATACGATCCAGGCCGTTCCCAGTATGTGGAAAAAGCCTTAGATATTAATGAGGACATTACCATAGAGCATCTCCTTCCTCCAGTTACGGCAGCCCTGAAGGACTTACAGGAGCGGGATAAGGAGTATACCCTTTTTAAGCAGGCGGAAACCCGGAATGTCTATGCCATGACCAGGGCCCTGGTTCCTGGAACCGACTATGCCGTGGTGTTAACCATCCCCGATACGGTGCTCTATGCGGCATTGTACAATATGAAGTTCATCGTCCTGGTTTTCTGCCTGGGGATCATGCTGGCGGTATTGATAGCAACCCTTATCCTCAATACCCGGATCGTAACCCCCATTGCCCATACCGCGGCTACCTTGCATGACATATCCCTTGGTTCAGGGGATCTCACCCAGCGCCTGACCGTAGTAGGAAACGATGAGGTTGCTGATGTAAGCGCCTATTTTAATACGTTTATAAACACCCTTCAGATCCTGATCCGGGATCTTATGGACCAGGAACGCTCTATTGAGGAGATTTCCCGGGACCTTGAGCAATCCTCCACCCATATAGCCGGGGAAGTATCCGCCATTATTGCCAATATCAAGCATCTCCATGAACAGGCCGATGAACAAGACCGTGTGGCAGGCCAGTCCACTGGCTTTGTCCGGCAGATTACCGGCAGCATTGACACCCTTTCTCAGGAGATTGAATCCCAGACCGCGGCGATTATCCAATCCTCTGCTGCGGTGCATCAAATGGCCGCGAATATTACCTCCATTTCCCAGCATAGCCTTCAGATGAAGCGCCTGTTCCAGGAACTTATCGCGGTATCGGAGAATGGCAAGCATAACCTTACCCAGGTCATGGGTTTGGTACAAGCCTTATCCCAGCAATCCTCCCAGCTTTTAGAGACCAATAAGGTGATCAATACCATTGCATCCAAGACCAACCTTTTGGCCATGAACGCGGCCATAGAAGCGGCCCACGCGGGGATCGCGGGCCGGGGCTTTGCCGTGGTGGCCAGTGAAATCGCTAAGTTGGCGGAAAACTCGGCCCGGCAATCCAAGCTGATCCGGGATGATCTAAAACAAAGCATCACCACCATTAACGAAATCGTCAACGCCTCGGTCAATACGGACAGTACCTTTAACAGCATTTCCCAGCATATTACCCAAGTCTATATGCTCATTGAGGAGATTTCCCAGGCCATGACTGAACAGGCGGAAGGCAGCAGCCAGGTGCTGGAAACCCTGGAACTGATTCAGAAAAATACCGTGCAGATCCGGGATGAGGCGGTGGCGGTAAAGGCCGACTCAGCAGGGATTTTCAATGCCATGAGCCAGTTGGAAGCGACTTCACACCAGGTACAGCAGAGTACCCAGGGGATTGCCGAATTTACCGGTAATATTGATAAAACGGTTACGCATATCACCGAAGCGTCAAATAAGAACGCCCGGATTGTCCGGGAACTGCGTAGATTGACCGCCCGGTTTAGAGTATAAGACTTTAGAAGTTTTTTCAAAATTCGAGATTTTGAAAGAGCCTCTTTAATTTAAGGAGAGCCTATGGGTATCAAAGTTGGAGGCCGTCAAACCTATGATATGGACGGCTTGATCAAAGAAATAGAACAGCCCCAGATTAAGGTGGTGCTTTACTTCTTTTCAGTGGAATATGAACGGTTTGAACCCCACAAGGCGCTGAAACGGGCTTTCCCTCAAGCGCTCTGTGTAGGCGCGTCTATGAATGGAGGCTGGTGTAGTGCAGGGGCAATAGAAAAAGGCATAGTGGCCCTGTCCCTCGGGGCGGATGAAGTGGAGGAGGTGTTTGTTACCTTCAAAGAGGGAATTAAGGCAGACCCCACCCGAAGCGCCCGGGCAGCCATTGATGAGCTCAAACAGAAGCTCGGTTACCGGAGCGTCAACCCCGATGAGTACCTGGGCGTGGTCCTGGTAGATGGATTGGGGCTGGGGGAAGTAGTCATGCAGGAATTATGCCTGGAAGCCCGTCTGAATCTGCCCTTTGTAGGCGGGGCCGCTGCGGATGAGTTGACCTTTACCAGAACGTTAGTAGGTCTGGATGGGCAGCTTTCTGCGGACGGCCTGGTGCTTGTGGTTATGAAGATGAAGATACCCTTTTATTACAACCACTATATCCATCATACCCCAGGGACCGCTTCCATGGTGGCAACCAAGGTGGACACTATGCAACGGATTATCTGGGAATTTAATGGAGAACCTGCAGCTTCCTATTATGCCAAGATGGTAGGCCTGGGGAGTGTTGACCAGCTTGACTCCCAGATCTTTAGTAACAATGCGTTAGGGCTGGTTTGCGGTACCAACGTCTATTGCCGCAGTCTGGTAGGTATGGTCGAAGGAAAGGGACTTAAAGCTTCTTGCTATATAGAAGCAGGCACTACGTTGCATCTTTTAAAGCCAGGAGACATCATCGCCGAGACCCGGAACGCATTGCAGGATGCAGAATCATACCTGCCCCAGATGCAAGGAGCGATCTTGTTTAACTGCACGCTTAGGCTGCTGGAACTCAAAGCCCTCAAGAAAGTCGGGGCTTTCCACAACCTGTTTAAGCACCTCCCCTATATCGGCTTTAACAGCTTTGGAGAGGAGTTGTTTACCCACCATAACCAGACTTTAACCGCGATCTTTTTCGGGAGGCCCTAGATGAGTACCCAGCAAACCAAGACCTTTTTTGAGCAGACCAAAAACGGGTCCCCAGAGGCGGAACGCTTCACTGCCAAGACGAAGCGGATCTTGCATTATCTCGGGAACAAACTAGCCGCATTGATGTTTGAAATTTTTTCCCGGGTTGAGTTGCTCCATACGACCATCCAGTACCTCAACGATACCTTTACCCGGATCTCAGGGGCGATGAAGCAGGTGCAAAGTTCTTTTCAAACCAGTATCCACGCCTTCACTGGCGCCTTCAAAGACAGCCAGCAGTACGTGGCTACGATAAACCAGGGTTATAAGGTCATTGACAGCGGTTTTCGCAAGTCTTTTGTTTTGACTGATGAGTTACAGGGCATTGCTAAAGCCGCGGGGGAGAATCTCTCGGTGATCCATAACATTACGGAGATCACCAATGTCCTGGCCCTCAACGCGTCCATTGAGGCGGCCCGGGCAGGGGCTGCGGGGAAGGGGTTTGCGGTGGTGGCCGGTGAGATCCGTAAACATGCCATAACCACCAAAGACGCGGTAGCTGCGATTTCCGGGAACATTGAGGAACTCATCAAGAAGATAGACCGCTTGGCCGGGGAAATGAACAGCATGAAGGAAGAGGTGGAACAGGACAAGCTGATGATTGAGAAACTGGTGTCTGTCAACGATAACGAACAAACCCTCGTGGAGACGGTGAACCAGGACCTGAACGTTCTGGACTCAACCTTTGCTGAGTATGACCGTATAAACGAAACCTTAAGCACTATGATAAGCCAATCAAGCCGGGGCAAAGAGGATATTCAGAAGATGCTCATCGTGTTCCAGCAAAATATCAAGGCGTGCGCTAAGTGATTTTTTTCTTGGCGTGCGGCCTCATTAAAGATCCTTCTGGAGCTGCTTACGCTTGATCATGGGATGTGCAGGGTGGATAGGTTTCGTGCAATAGCCGCCCTCCAGGACAGGGGAGGCGATGCTTTCCCAAAACTGCCGCGGGGGGAACGTCTCGTGTTGCCCTGGCGATGATACCTCAGGGCGTTGACAGAACCAAGCCTGGAATATAGTATTATACCCTAAAGTTTTATAATAAGGTTGAAGTTTCGGTGACGCAAAAAACAAGAAAGTGGATATTCCTCGGAGCAGGGAGCTTTGTAGTGTATGTCTTTGTTGCTGCCCAGCCTATTCCTGTGGAAACCGTCTTGACCCCGCAGTGGTTTATTTCTCTGGAATCGAATTATCCTCTGGCAGAGCATGAAGTGGGGGAAGATGATCCCCGGTTGCTGCCCTTTCAACTGGGGAATCGTTTTGGTTATGTCAATAAAGAGGGTAATTTTACGATTAACCGGGTTAAGAAAGGGGAGGTATCCATATCAACCGATAATTGGGCGGAATATGATCCCATCCCTCATAGGATTGAGGTCCGTAATCCTTTGGATAAACCGGTAGTAAGCATCCTGGAGGGCCAAGGGTATCCCTTATTTCTGGATAAACGGATATTCCTGGTGGGCAGAGAGCTTAACTCCATCTCCGGAGTGGATGCCTCTGGAGCAATAGGGTGGACCCATGACTTTGCGGCAACCCTCACCGCGATTGATGCTGCAGCGGGGCTTATCGTAGCCGGTTTATTAGACGGCACCGTAGAACTCTTGGATGTTCAGGGGAAGCGGGTCTTTTTCTTTGAACCTGGAGGGTCCCGGATTTCAGTGATTCAGGGCTGCGCTATCTCCCAGGACGGCTTGCGGCTGGCCATCCTTTCCGGGATCGATCTCCAGCGCTTTCTCCTCTTGGAACGGTATGGGGATACAGGAAGCATTGAATACAAGGTGATCTACCATGAATTTTTAGAAGAGGGGTTCAGACGGCCAGTGCATGTAGCCTTTGTAGATACGGACAACCGGGTTGCTTTTGAACGCCAAGGGGGATTGGGCTTGTATGAGATCCATTCCCGGACCAGCCTGAAGCTGCCCCTGGAAGGAGAAATCATCATGCTTGATGCAAGCGGGAGTGAGCATCTGCTGTTTCTCATCACCGCCCAAACCGCGCAAGAAAAACGATTGGTCGCGGTCCGCTTCCCAGGCACCCTCATCATCGAAGCTCCCTTTACCAGTAAAACCTTCTTTCTTGGCCGGCAGGGTTCACACGTCTATGTGGGGGGAAATATGACCTTGGCGTCTTTTGAGTTGGAGAAACGGTAAGATGTATATGTCCATTGGATCAAAGGCTGCCCACGCCCAGTCGGCAGGGAAAAAACTGCTGGTTTTGCTTACCCTGGAGTTCGCCGGTTCCTTGCTCCCCGGGCTGGTATATGGAATAGACTGGCCCGCACAAGCCGTAACGGTAAGCGCCAATTTTGGGGTGAATGATCAGGGAAATCCTACTATGGGTGTTTCCTTTGCGTCTGAAGGTTCAGTGGGAGCTGCGGATACCGGGGAACTCATTTTTAGCTATTATAGTACCAATACCGCTTCCCGGCTGCCGAGCCCTTTAGGGGCCTGGATTGCCCTGGATCATGGAGAGGGACTCATCAGTATATACAGCCGTCTTGAAGATACCCAGGTCCAGGACCTTCCCCAGACGCTTGAACAAGGGATGGCCTTGGGGATAGCGGGCCGTTCAGGTTGGTCTGAGCAGCGGGGATTTCATTTTTCCTTATTTGACCGGAAGGAACGCTGCTGGGTGAATCCTTCGATGATCATTACTCCCTTGCCGGATACCCGGCCTCCAACGATTCAATCAGTAACCCTCCGTAATGAGGAAGGCCGGATCATTGAGCCGAATCAAAGCATACCTCAGGGCCGGTATCGGATTTGCGTAACCGTTGCGGATACCCGGATTGGCCCCAACGAGAGCCCCTTAGCGCCTCACCGGATCCTCTGTACGGTTAACGGCAGCGAGATCGGGGCCCTCACCTTTGAAACCTACTCCGCCCGGGATGGGGTTCTTATGGTGTACCGCAATGGGCTGGTGCCGGTAAAGCAGGTCTATGCCCCTGCGCCTGGTTTCGAGGTCGGTGAAGTATGGGTTACCCGGGGACAGGTAAGTTTGGAAATCATCGCCCAGGACATAACCGGTAATTCTCAGAGCGCGGTGTACCGGCTGCCCGTGGAATAGGCCGCTTCCTGGGCCTGGGGAATAGGTCTCCTCTATACTTTTTATGGATAGAAACATGCTCAAAGGGCCTATTAAGACATGGTCAACGCCGGTTACCCATGAACAAAGCCGGGGGATTCCCTGTATCCTCTGCGGAGGAGACCGTCTGCGGCCCTATCTGGTATGTGAAGGTTTTTCTTATGTACGGTGTGCTGGATGCGGTTTGGTCCACATGAATCCCCAACCCGTGGCTGCGGAAGTGGCCAGGCGTTATCAGGAAAGCCATGGCGCGGATTACCTTTCCTATGAATTGGCCAATGAAAAAACCTTCTTGAATCTCCAGGAGCTGGCCTTAGGGGACGCAGGTTTTGCAGCCCTTGAAAAGGACCTCCTCTCCAAAGGGCGGCCGGCCATCTTGGATGTGGGATGCGCCACCGGCGCGTTGCTCGAAATCCTTAGGGAACGGGGATGGGAGACTACAGGGGTGGAGATCTGCACCCCCGCGCAGGAGTATGCCCGGGAGGTACGGAAGCTGGATGTTCGTGCCCTTCCCCTGGAGGACCAGCATTTTCCTGGCCATACCTTTGATGTGGTTCTCGCGTCCCATCTTATCGAGCATCTCAATGACCCCTGTGCCTTTATCCAGGAAGTACGCCGTATCCTCCTTCCAGGAGGGTACTTCCTGGTTACCACCCCCAATATAGGGGGATTCCAAGCAAAGCTCTTCAAAAACCAGTGGCGTTCGGCTATTTTTGATCACCTCTTTCTCTTTTCGATCAAAACCCTTTCACGGCTGTTACGGCGTTCCGGCTTTGCAGTGGTACAGGTCTGCACCTGGGGCGGCCTTGCCGCGGGAACCGCTCCCCGGGCGCTGAAACAGGTATTTGATAGGGGGGCAAAACGCTTTGGTTTTGGGGATGTCATGTTGATCAAAGCGCGTAAACCCGGGGGCTTAACCCCTTAGCCGGGTAGGGCCCGGCCCCTAACCTCATGGGGCCGTTCCAGCGGACCTTCAGTCCGCGAATGAGGTGTCCGCACCGCCCGGTGGGAGGTGTATCTTTTGCAGGGCTTTGCCCTGGGTATAGAAACGTATATGAGGCTGAAAGGCCAAGCCCCGGCTGGGAGGGTCCCTGCGCCGGGGAAAGGAGGGACCATGGATTCGAGACTATGGATGGACCTGGGGGTTGCGCTCATAAGCGGCGCGGCAGTGGGCTGGCTTACCAATGCCATTGCGGTGAGTATGCTCTTCAACAAGTTTCTGGGAAGATGGGGCGGGGTTATCGAAGAACAGTATGAGGGGTTTATCGAGAACATGTCTGTTCTGGTGGAATCGGATCTGGTTAATCACCAGACCCTCGCGCCGGAGTGCGGATCCCCTGCCTTTACCCAGGCCCTGCAGGGCTGGATTGAGGATATTTTGCGGAAGGAACTGCCCGCCAATTCAGGGGCGGTTCGGCTTGAAGCAGTGCCGGATATAGAAAAAAGCCTGGCCAACGTGATTGCCCTGGTGCGGGAAGCAGAGCCTCCGGTGCGGGATCAGGCGTACCAGGTCCTTTCCGCGCAGCCCCTTGACCGGTTCCTTTCGGAAGAACAGTACCGGTATATGCTGGACAGGGCAACCGCGGCCTTGGGGAAGGCCGGGTTCTTTGCAGGGGAGATAAAACAAGGGGTTCACCGGTTTTTGTCAAACCACGGGCTTTATGATGCGGCCCCTGCAGAGGCCATAGCCCGGTTTACGGACAATCTGGGAGGGGTCATAGGGAAACAGGATTTTTCCCGGTTTGACGAGGATCTGGACAAGGCTTATGAGGCCTTGCTTGTCGCCCTAGACCAGGACGAACTGATTAGGGTTCTGGAAGCGGCCTTGGGACACATGACTTTTGGGGATTTTGTTCCCCTGGCCCAGGAGCGGGAGACCCTTTCACGGGAACTTATCCGCCGGTTTATCGCTTTCAGTACCTCCCCGGAAGGACAGGGCCTGGTTCTGGAAATCACCAGGGCGGTGCTCCAGGATGCCAAGACCATTCCGCTGAAGCTGGATGAGGTCCTCAGCCCAGGGGTTAAAACCGGGATACTGAAGTTCCTTGAGGAGCGTCTGCCTCCCCTTATTGACCAGATTGCTGATTTTATCCAGGAGACTGAAGCGGAGATTGAAGGCGTCATCAATGACGCGGTTGACCAGGAATTAGCCGCAACCCCTCTGGGGGGTATGTTCCGGTTTTTCAAAGATCTGTTTATCCAAAACAGCGCTCGATCCTTTCATATTATTGATAAGCTGGTAGCGGCGGTACACCAGTACGGGGACCGCGCAGGGGAAAAACTAGCCGCGGAACTGATGGGGTATATAGAAACCCATAGCATCGGGGAAATCCTGGGGAAACTGGAAGCCCGGAAGGTCATTACCCCGGAAATCATGGCGTCCCTCATCACGAGGACCCTCAAGGAACAGACCGGCAAGGACTCCCAGGTTTTGGAAGGCTTTTTGCGCCGGAAGATCTGCAGTTGTGGTACGGTCAACCTGGGTATGCTCAAAACCAGCCTGCTGAAGCGGTTCTGGGGGACGGTAAAAAAAACCTACCTCTACACTGACCAATGCAAAGCAGATATCCGGGCAGGCATGAACCGGGCGTTTCCTCTGCTTGCGAAGAAGCCCCTGGCCGCGGGGATCGCCCCTGAAGCCATTCCCCTGCAGATCGAGGAAAAGGCCCTGCGCCGTACCCTTGCGGGTCTGTGGCCAAGTATAGGGAGGTTGAACATAGGCCGCCTGGCGCCCCGGAAAGCCTTCCAGCATCTCCCCCTCCCCTGGGAAGCCCTGTGGCATAACCGCAAAGGCCAGCGGCTTAACCGGATTTACCGGAAGCTGCAAAAAGACGAGGTATATGAGCGCGTTTCAGAAGGCATCCAGAAGGTCATTACTCAGCACCTCGACACGCTTTTAACGGGAAACGTCGCGGCCTTGGTCAATGCAGAGTTAAAGAAGTCAAGCCCTGCGGAGATCAACCACATGGTTCAGGACTTTATAGGTTCTGAGCTGAAACCCATCAATACCCTGGGGGCAATTTTGGGGGCCCTGGCCGGGGCGCTTTCGGTATGGCTCAGTTTCCGCTTGGGAGTGCCCCGGGAGTTCTCTTGGCCGCTCCTCCTCGGGTACGGCGGGGTGTTTTCCCTGGTCGGTATCGGCACCAATTGGCTTGCCATAAAGATGCTGTTCAAACCCTACGGGCCCCGGAAGACCCTGCCCAACTGCTCCCCCTTTGTAGGGGTGGTGGCTGCAAAGAAACCTGAATTTGCCAAGAACATAGCCCGGTTTGTGCAACACCGGACCCTCAACGAAGGGGCCTTACAAAGCTATTTTGACCAGCATCGAAGGGATATACAGGAGAGGGCCAATGCTTGGGTATCTGCTGCGGATTATGGGGTGATGCAGCGGGTCTTGGCCGACCCTTCCCTCGCGGGAACCCTCCCGGATCATATCGTCGCTTTCTTAAAAGCCTATATCCCGGAGCATAGCGAGGATATAGCCAACGCGCTGGTTCAGGCCCTCGAAACACACCCAGGGAATCTGGCCTGTTCCCTGCCCCTTCTGGTACGGGAGAGGATTATGCGCGCCTTCGAGGACCAGGATACAGCGCGGTTTTTTTACCCCTTCCTCATCAAAGCCCTGGCCGGGAAGACTCTGGGCAGGGGCGTAACCCTGCTGTTTCCCCTGGCGGACCAGTACCTCAAGGGCTTTCTTGAAAAGTCCGCCCAGGATCTGAGCGTCCAAACCCTCCTGGCCCTGCTCGCCAAGGCTGAGGAAAAAAGCGGGGGGTTCAGCGAATTTACCGCGAAAACCAGCCTGGAAGACCTGGCAGGCCCTGAGCTTGTCCGGGATATAGGGGCGGCTCTGGTAAAGCCCGCGGAGGGCCTTTTAAGCGCGGGGCTTGAGGTAATCCTCCATACCCTGCAGCAGGAGGCCCTTAATCCTGATACGGCTTTGAAGGAGGTTTTTAACGGTATCCTGGTGGAGCAGCTTACCCGGAACAGCGCGCTCCTTATTACCATGATCTCCCAGGAGATTACCGCTCAGAAAGCCGCTATCAAGAGCAGCATTAAAGCCCAGATGACCGGTTTGGCCGCCCTGGGCCGGGGACAGGTGGATCCTATTGTAGACCGGCTTATTGACCGGGAACTGCCCTTGTTCCTGAACCAAAAGCAGGGCCCCATCCTGGCCATAGCCGGAACCCTGTTGGAAAACAAGCTGTCCAGCCTGGGCTTTACCGAGCAATCCCTGGATACCCAGGCCATTAAGCAGGCTTTTACCGGGGTCTTGGAGTCCCCCCATACCCAGAGCCTCATCCGTCACGGCCTTACTATTATGGTTACCCAGTATGCCCGGATGCCCCTGCAATCCCTCCTCGCGCTTATCAATATCAAGACCCTGCCGGAACTGCTGGCCGTCGGAGAACCCCTCCTGGAGGCCGCGATACAGCAGGTCAAACCTCGTATTGCAAGCCCTGAAGCGGCTGCGGCCGGGTTGAACCTGGCGCATACCGTCATGCTGAGGATCGCGCAGGAAACTGAATGTGAGGAGCTTCTGCAGGGTATTGATGGGGAACAGGTTCTGCGGTTCCTCATCGCCAGGGCAAAACAAGACCGCGAGTTCATGGCGTGGCTGTCCGCTTTCCTGTTGACTATCCTGGAGACCCTCAGCAGTACCCCTGATTTGTATCATCCCCAACTGCTGCGCCAAGACCTTGCGGCCTTTCTTCAGGCAGCGGATTGGGACGGCCTGGACGCGGCGCTGACCTCTGCGCTCCGGGCCTTGATGGGCCAGGTAAACGCCGCGCTGACCCCGGCAACGAAAGACGCTTTCTGCAAAACCTATCTGATTCCTGCCGCGCTGGACGCGGGCGAGCGCCGCTTTAGCGCCCTGATTACCGCCCTAGACATACAAAAGGTGGTGGAACGGGAAGTGAACGCCATGCATCCCCGGGAAGTCGAAGCCCTGTTCTACCGGTTTGCCGACAAGTACTTCAA
>JAISOX010000110.1 GCA_031275325.1 Treponema sp. | reverse complement strand
ATAAACTGGAAAAGGCTGCTGCCGGAAGGGCCGCACTATTTTTTTGTGGAAAAGGATTTCAGCGGCAAGGCGGAGTATGAAAACGGCTTTGGTATGCAGGAACTTTTTCCGGTTAATTCATTGGGATTAATAACCAAACGAGATAATTTATCTATTTCTTTTAATACTGATGAGCAAATTGAGAAGTTATCATACTTTTTAAATGATAAAAATCATCTTGCTGATGTTTGCGAATATTTTGGCATACCGATTAAAGATAAAGACAAGTGGGACGCTTCCATTGCACGAAAGAACACAAGTTTTGATGAAATCAGAAAAAATATTTTTGATATACTGTACCGGCCTTTTGACACAAGAAAAATATTTTATAATGAATATTTCGTTGCACGGCTAAATAAGAAAGTTTTACGGCATTTACAATATGCCAATACTGCAATTATCATTGGCCGGCAGGGGCAGGCGGTTGGTAATACCGGCAATTGGAATATTGTTTATATCACGAATAGTCTTGTGGATCAAAATATTTTTTACCGGGGCGGCGGTACGGTTTTTCCCCTCTATCTCTACCCCGATGAAAACACGCTTAACCATACGGAAAAACGCCGCCCCAATCTCGATCCCTCTATCGTACAGGAAATAGCCCAAAGAACCGGCTTGACTTTTACCGAAGAAAAAGAGGATAGGGAAAATACCTTTGCCCCCATGGATGTGCTCGATTATATCTATGCGGTTCTCTACAGCACTATTTACCGGGAAAAATACCGCGAGTTCCTTAAAATAGATTTTCCCCGCATACCCTATCCCGAAAATGCGGAACACTTTCAAACCCTGGCTTCCTACGGCTCCCTGCTGCGCAGCCTTCATTTGATGGAAAAGGTCAGCCCCGCAAGGGATACCGCGGATTTTCCCGTGGCCGGGACAAACAAAATAGAGACCCTCCAGTACCAAGGGGGCAGGGTATACGTCAACAAGCGGCAGTATTTTGAGCCCATACCCCCGGAAATATGGGGCTGCTCCATCGGCGGCTACCGGCCCGCGGAAAAATGGCTCAAAGACCGCAGGGGCCGGGTATTGTCATTCGAGGATATAGAACATTACCAAAAGATCATTACGGTTCTCAAAATGACAATACCCTTACAGTTGCAGATTGATGCGGTTATAGCATAGCAGGAAAGGGAAGACCAGGGAGCGGCTCACAAAAGACAGGGAGCCGCTTACAAAAGACAGGGAGCGGCCTACAAAAGACAGGGAGCGGCTTACAAAAGACAGGGAGCGGCTCACAAAAGACCAGGGATCGGCTTGCAAAAGACAGGGAGCGGCTTACAAAAGACAGGGAGTCGATTACAAAAGACAGGGAGCCGATTACAAAAACCGGCGAGGGGTTTATACTCATCTATATCGTACCCATAGAACGATAAGGAGTGAAAAATGGCCCATAATTCCGATTATATCCCCGCCCGGGATGCGGATTTTGACGGTTGGTTCCTGAACTACAAGAACGATGCGGCGGCAAAAACCTCCGGGACGCCCCCCGTGCGGACCCACATCCCCGCGGAAAAGGTAACGGCCCTGGCCAACCGCTACGACGCGTGGCACGCCGCATACAGCAAGATGCTGGGGCCCCATACCCGGGTGGACGCCGAGGCCAAAAACGACGAGCTAAAAGCCGCCAAAGCCTTTATCCGCCCCTTCACGGCCCAGTACCTCGTTTGATCCAGTTACCAACGAAGACCGCACCGCGATGGGGGTCCACCACAAGGATACCATTCCTACCCCCTCTGGGGAGCCCGCCACCGTGCCGGTCCTGGAGGAACTAAAAGCCCTGGGCAACGCCCGGGTGGAAATCCGCGCCCACGATGAAAACACCCCCGGCAGCCGGGCCATCCCCTACGGCTATAACGGCTGTGTGCTGAAATACGCCTGAGCCAAGGAGCCTATCACCGACCGCAAAGCCCTGACCGAAAGCAAACTGATAACCCGCTTCCCCGACACCCTGGACCTCCCGCCGGAAGACTCCGGTTCCGTGCTCACCTGCACCGCCTACTGGCAAAACCGGGACCTTATGGGCAGGTCCGGCGGGATAGAAAGCGTGGTGATTTCGTGAAATCACCTGCGCCTGCGGCGGGCGCGCCTGCCGCAGGCGTTATAGGGAGTGGAGAAGTACGGGGAGTACGGCTTACGTCCCTGCCTCCTGCAACGGGTCCTCACCTATACCGTAGTCAAGCCTGCGGGTTTGGTTCCAAAGCAATAAAGCCCCGAAGCAAGGAGCACCCTGCTCGCTTACTACTACGGCCTTATAGGGGCATTAAACCCGCTGGCGGGCGCGCCTGCGGCGGGCGTTATGAGGGGCGGAGAAGTACGGGGAGTACGGCGCACGTCCCTGCCTCCTGCGACGGGTCCTCATCTATACCGTAGCCAAGCCTGCGGGTTTGGTTCCAAAGCAACAAAGGCCCGAAGCAAGGAGCGCACCTGCGGTGGGCGTTATGAGGGGCGGAGGTGTTCGGAGATGCGGCGCACGTCCCCCGCTGGCGGGGGGCTGACCTTGTCAGGGGTCTGGTTCATTGCTACTATGTACCTAAAGAGGAAAAAATGGAAAAGAATGAACGGCTTGTATCATTGCTTCGCCGGTATGAGGAGGTTTCCCTGCTCATTCAAGACCCGAATTTGGTAAAAGATCAGCATAAATACCGGGATATGATGAAAGAATATGCCCAACTCAGCGCAGTTGCCGCAGCCTACGAGGAAGTTACCGGCTTAGCCGAACCGATAAATGACGCTAAAACCCTTTGGCAGCATGAAAAGGACCCGGAGATGCGGGAACTTGCCAAAGAGGAGATGCAAAACCTGGAATCCCTTTTACAAGACGCAGAGGACCGGCTCAAATTGCTCCTTATCCCCAAAGACCCCCTGGATGAAAAGAACATCATCATGGAAATCCGGGCCGGGACTGGCGGAGATGAGGCTGCCCTGTTTGGGGCGGATCTGTTTCGCATGTATGCCCGTTTTGCGGAAACAAAGCATTGGAAGTTTGAAATCATGAGTTCCAATGAAACCGAACTGGGAGGTTTCAAGGAAATCATTATTGCTATCAGCGGCAATAACGTATACGAAAATCTGCGGTATGAATCAGGGGTTCACCGGGTACAGCGGGTCCCTGCCACCGAGGCCTCTGGCCGGATCCACACCTCCGCGGTAACCGTGGCAGTGCTCCCGGAAGCGGATGAGACTGAAATTGATATCCGCCCGGAAGACCTGAGGATCGATGTGATGCGGGCTGGAGGGCCTGGAGGACAGTGCGTTAATACCACGGATTCTGCGGTCCGGATCACCCATATCCCTTCAGGGGTAACGGTCCATTGCCAGGATGAAAAAAGCCAGATCAAAAACAAGGCCAAGGCCATGCGGATTCTCCGGGCCAGGATTTACGAGCTGGAAGCAGCCAAGGCCCATTCTGAACGCGCGGAGGCCCGAAAAAACCAAGTCGGCAGCGGGGACCGTTCTGAACGGATCCGGACCTATAATTTCCCTCAAAACCGGGTAACGGATCACCGGATCAACCTGACCCTGTATAAGCTGGATCTCATCATGCAGGGAGGGGTGGAGGAACTCTTCGACGCGCTCAAACTCTCTGCCAAAGAAGCCTTGCTCAAGAGCGACCAGCCCGAACCGTCTCAGATTGAAGCTGCCCCAGCGCCTTTGCCGGTCCTCGCGGGATGACCTTGCGGGAAGTCCTTGCCGCAGGGACGGCCCTCCTTAAATCCGCGTCCTTCCCCTTTTCCCAGGAGGCTCAAAGAGAACCCACCCCGGCTTTAGATGCGGCCTTGCTCCTGGCTTCGGTACTCCAAACCGACCGGACAGGGCTTATCTTGAGGGATGCTGAACCGGTTTCAGAAGGGGACCTGCAGCAGTATACCCGCCTCTTAGAACGGCGCCTTAGGGGAGAATGTGCGGCCTGGATTCTGGGGTACAAGGAATTCTGGGGACTCTCCTTTACCGTAAGCCCGGAGGTTCTGGTCCCTCGCCCTGATACCGAGACCTTGGTGGAAGCAGGTTTGGCCGCGATTGACCGGCTTCCTGCAGATGGGCCGTGTACCCTCCTGGATCTTTGTACAGGTTCTGGAGCCGTGGCCATTGCCTTGAAACATGAACGCCCAGCTATTGAGGTATACGCCTCAGATATATCCCCAGAGGCTTTGGCCGTGGCCGCGGGTAACGCGGCCCGGCTGCTCCCCAAGCCGGGTATTTATGCGATTGAAAGCGATCTGTTCCACCGGATTACCGGGCGGTTTCATATCATCACGGCCAATCCGCCCTATGTGCCTTCGGATATGATCCCTGCCTTGGCCCTGGAGGTGAGACGGGAACCGCATCTGAGTCTGGACGGCGGTGTAGACGGCCTGGACCTTATCCGGCGGATCCTGGTGCAGGCAAAAGCCCATCTATACCCTGGGGGGACCTTACTCATGGAAGCGGATCCAGGGCAAATGCAGACCATCACCAGGCTGCTTAAAAATCAGGGGTATGGGCCTATCACCAGGATTCCTGATTTGTCTGGTATGCCCCGGGTTATCACTGCAGGGTTTACAGGCTCAGATTCTTAGGAGAAAATAAAAAGTAACCCCGGAGTTCCTCGTGAAGCACGGTTCCCGTAAGAGGTTTTTATGGGGCGTACATAAAGGAGGCCTCTATGGATAGGGGGATAGCGGCGTTTAAGGAAAAAATCCGGATCTACGACGCCCAAGGGCAGAGCAGGATCATCCACGCCTTAGAATGGGTCCACGGGCTTAAAGGGAATGACCCGGCAGGGGAAGCGGGTCTCCTTCATGCCTTTGCGAGTGCGGCGATTCTCATGGAACTGTCCTTGGACCCGGATACCATCATCGCCGCATTGCTCCTCCATGCAGCGGTGAACCCTGGGGTTCCAAGCCTTCGCCCGAAACCGCCGCGGCTTACCAAGGCCGCGGATAAACCAGCCCCCAGTACGGGACAGCCGATTACCCTTAAAACAATCCGGGAAACCTTCGGCCCGGTCATTGCCCTCCTGGTAGACGGGGTCGTCCGGATTAGGGATATTGCAGCAACCAACAAAACCCTGGCGGAAGCAGAGCACATACGGAAGATGTTTTTCGCTATGGCCAAGGATATACGGGTTATTTTCATAAAACTCGCAGACACCCTCTGTTACCTGCGAACCCTGGACCGGCTTCCCCGGGAGCGGCGCAGGCTTGCGGCTCAGGAATGTCTGGATATTTACGCTCCTCTGGCGGATCGGCTGGGAATATTCTGGATCAAGGCTGAACTGGAGGACCTCTCCTTGAAACACCTCAACCGGGAAGCGTATCAACAAATCAAGGAACTGGTGGCCTTGAAACGGGGGGCCCGCCGGCAGTTTCTCGATACAGTGCAGCAGCGGATTATGCAGGAAGCCGCGGCCGCGGGTATCATGATCCAGGTATTCAGCCGGGCTAAACATTTTTACTCCATATACCACAAGATGCGGAAACGGAACAAGGATGCCCAGGATATTTACGACTTCTTCGGCATCAGGATCCTCTGCGACAGTGTGGAGAATTGCTATACCCTCCTCGGCCTGGTCCATCGCTTGTGGAAGCCCTTGGAGGGCCGTTTTAAGGATTATATTGCCATGCCCAAATCCAACGGATACCAGAGCCTCCATACCACGGTGATGGCCTTTGCAGGCGATACAGAAGGAAAACTCCTGGAAATACAGATCCGCACCGGGGAGATGCACCATATCGCGGAATACGGGGTGGCAAGTCACTGGCTGTATAAAAAAGGCGGCACCCGGGAAGTGGTGCGGCCGGTGGATATTTCCATTGTCAACCGGCTGCGGGCCTGGAATACCCAGGGGATCCATTCCCAGGCCGGGGAAGACCGGGAAACCCCTGGGTCTGAATCCTTTCTTGAGAATATAAAACAGGAACTCCTTAAAGATTCGATCTATGTGTTCACCCCCCTGGGTAAGGTGATCGAGCTTCCTGCGGGAGCCACGGCCATTGATTTTGCCTATCATATTCATTCCGCGATTGGGGATCATTGCCTGGCTGCCAAGGCTGACGGGGTCATCATCCCCTTGAGTTCGGAATTGAAGAATACCCAGGTGGTAGAGATCCTTACCTCCCCCGCAGCCCGCCCCCACCTTAATTGGCTCCGCTTGGTCAAAACCTCCAAAGCTCGCGGCAAGATCCGTTCCTGGCTTCAGCAGCATGATGATTCCCTGATCATTGAAAAAAACGTGGTGGCCAAAAAGAAGCCGGCCAAGGAAAGTCCTTCCCCAGGCAAGGAGCATCCGGTTAAGGATCGCGTGCAAGCCCAGGCTGCGGAAGAAAAAGCCCCTCCGCCCATACAGTGGGTCCTGCCCCAGCAGCTCCCCGGAGGAAACACCCTGCATGTACGGGTAGAAGATGAAAAAAACCTGATGATCCGCTTTGCCCGATGCTGCCGTCCTGTAACCGGAGACCCCATCATCGGCTACGTGTCCAGGGGCCGGGGCATTATCATCCACCGGAAGCATTGCAGCAACCTCAAGAATATCCCTGATTTTGAAGAGCGGAAGATCCCCACAGCGTGGGAAAATGCGGATCCTGTGCTGGTGAAGCGTTTCAAGGTGGAGTCCCGGGTATCTGCGGATCTGTTCTCGGAGATTGAAGGGGCGGCTCGCAAATACCAGGGGCATCTCATCGAAGGCCGCCTGGAAGAGACCGCGGCAAACCGGCTGACCGGTTTTTTTACCCTGCACCTTGAGCAGGCGGAAGACCTCAAGAAGATCATGAAGAACATCCGGGGCATCCCCGCGGTCTTTACCATCCAGATCTTATAGCGCCTGCGGTGGGCGCGCTTGCAGCGGGCGCGCTTGCAGCGGGCGTTATGGGGGGCGGAGGAGTACGGGGGAGCGGCGCACGTCCCTTCGCGCCTGCAGCGGGCGTTATGGGTGTGGAGGAGTGGGAGGGAGCGGCGCACGAGCCTCGATCCTGGGAAGGATCGCGCCTCGATCCTGGGAAGGATCGCGCCTCGATCCTGGGAAGGATCGCGCCTCGATCCTGGGAAGGATCGCGCCTCGATCCTGGG
>JAISOX010000095.1 GCA_031275325.1 Treponema sp. | reverse complement strand
CACCCCCCCCCCCCCCCCCGGTTATTTAGGGGTAAATTCTAAAGACCGGAATATCGATCATCAGAACCAGGGAGGGTTTCACCAAACCAGGGCTTTCCAGCGTCCACTCAAGCCAACGTTCCCGGTGTAATGCCCATATCTCCTCGGAATAAAGGCTGACAGAAACGGTAACCCAAAAGAGGGTTGCGAACATCAGGACGAGGTTCTCATCCCCCTCCTTGCGCTTGTCAGAGGGCAGTGTCCAAATACGGATAAGGTCTTCCTCATCGTAGGGAAAAAGTTTGGTCAGTTCCTCACCGGAAAGAACATCCTGCTGCCGTCCGTGCCGTTTGAAGGGCTCAAAGTCAGGTATGGTTTCGATGATGCCCTTCTGCATGACCAGTTTGAGGGTGTAGAGGATCGTGTTCCGGCAGGAGTTGGACAGCCGTTGCTCTAAGAGATAGTCCTCTACCGCCGCTGGAAAAGGTGATTCTTGCCAACCTTGACTCCCATAATAGCCTCCCAAGGCTCACCCTTTGGGGATCGCCTCGGCAAGGTCAAGCGTTGCCGATACCACACTTGCTTGATCCTATCATCGACACAGACATTTTGGCCTTTCCATGACCCATAACGACGTATATGTCATTCTTGTCAAAACGAATTAATTTCTTGCTATACAAAGAAATAGCCCGTCCTGATGAACGGGCTAGCAAACTCCCCCGCGCGGGCTCGAACCACGGACCCAGTGGTTAACAGCCACTTGCTCTGCCAACTGAGCTACAGGGGAATGTATTTAATATATATACAGATATCCCTATTGTCAATACCCAAGTGTGGTTATTTTAGGGTAAATATAAAAACATTATCCATGATTAGTCCTAGTAGAGGTGTATTAGACGTGTTCCACAACCCGGTTGGTTGTCGCAGGCTTTAGTCCGGTTTACGTCATAATTGCTCGCCAACGAACCGTTGGTTCGCCGGAAATTGAAGTTTCCGAACAACCCTATTGATGAAACCAGGAAAATTCCCCATTATAAAAAACACAACCCTCATCAGTAAGGGGTGTTGGGAACCATGACCTACTTATGAGATTATCCGTGGGTTCGGAACAAGAAGCGCTATATGATTGTTTTCATGGATTCGCAACAACGAGAGCCTGGCCCTTACCTGGTATGTTCTTGTTTTGTGCGCTAGGCCTTGTTCTGCTGGATTCCTGTAATACCTCAATCCCTTATGATTATCTCAAGTTTATAGATGACGCGGTCCTGGAACAGTATAGTCCAGAAAATCCGTTTCTCCAGGATATGTTAGAGCAAGTAAAGCAGGGAGCAATCTGGAAACATTTAGAGCCCCTAGGTATCCGTATCCTGGGTGAAAAAATCATATCTCCCGATATATACATCGATTTTTATACTTCCTGGGAATATGAGGGCCGTTATGGAGATATTCCTATAGGCAAAATCTTCTTTGTACCTCAGGCAGATCCTTTAGCCCGCCGGAAGGATACGAGCTTGGCAGCCTGCATCCGCGGTGAAGAGACCCTCATCCCTATCCAGTACCTCAAGTCGCCGTTTGTGGCTCTTACGGTGGATGGCTGTTCCTTGGGAGATCCGGCCTATCCCCTGGTCAAGGTGCTGGGGGTCTGCATCAGATCAGCAGATGTATCTCAGAAATACGCGGACAAGGCCGCCCGCCTCGCGGGTAAAATCCAGATGCTTCAGGCCTGCTTACTGGCCCAGCTCACCCCCCTGATAGAGCAGCCCCCGGAAATTTGCTGGATCGCTGCTGCTGGGGATATGATGTTGGATCGGGGGGCTTCGGAGATTCTTGTTAAGGAAGGCCCTCAAGGGATACTCGGCGGAACAGCAGCCTTCTGTGCTGATGCAGATATAACCCTGATGAACCTGGAAGGACCGGTAAGCAGTCGAGGGACCAAAGCCCGTAAATCCTATACCTTCCGCTTTGATCCTCAGGTGGCTCCCCTGTTGCGGGACGCAGGAATCGACGGGGTTCTGCTGGCTAATAACCACGCCTTTGATTACGGCCTGGAAGCCTTCTTGGATTCGCTGAACCATCTTACTGCAAACCGCATTCCTTGCCTGGGGGCAGGCTTGGATATAGAAGATGCCTCCCGGCCTTTGCGGTTTTCCAAAGGTACTACCTCGGTGCGGGCCTTTGGCGTCGCTTCTTTTCCCCGGGAAAAAAACGGCTGGGATGGACTTGCGGTCGCTGCCGGTGCAGATACCCCTGGGATCCTCCATGCAGGCAAGGGAGGCGGGGAGCAGCTCAAGCGCCGCTTTGCCCAGGATGGGGCCTTGGATATCCTGCTGTTTCATGGAGGTGAAGAATGGTCTACCAGCCCCACTGCTGAAACTCGGGAACTCTATACGAATCTCATCCGCTCAGGAGCGGATATGATAATCGGGTCCCATCCCCATGTAGTCCAGGGTTTTGAATGGGTGTTGGGTAAACCGGTGTTCTGGTCCTTGGGAAATTACGTGTTTGGGGGGATGGATCATACCGCAGGAGGAGAAGAGGGACTTTTTATCCGTTTGGGATTTAGGGGAAATACCCTAGTGTACTTTGAGCCCTATGCCCTGCGGTTATCCCACACCAGAACTGACCTCGCGCCAGAGGAAAACCTCGATGCCTTCTATAGGCGATCCCTGGCTCTACGGGACCGCCTTCCTGAACCATAGGCTTACCGGGCAGCGTGCTTTTCAAAGAGCAGACGCGCCTGTTCTTGAATCTGCTGTACCGGAGCCTGATAATTTTCCTTGAGGGCATTCAGATGCTGATGGTAAAACGCGATGAATTCCGGGTCCTGGAAAGGATCCAGTTGAACCTGCCGGCCTGTACGGCGGGCAAAGTCTTCTTCCTTTTTCCGCAGCTTGGGCGCGTATTGCCGTTTA
This sequence comes from Treponema sp., assembly GCA_031275325.1. Classification (GTDB taxonomy): domain Bacteria; phylum Spirochaetota; class Spirochaetia; order Treponematales; family Breznakiellaceae; genus JAIRLU01. The sequence continues at coordinate 3,374 of JAISOX010000095.1, read as the reverse complement.
ATCGCTTCTTCATACTGAGCCGCTTCATTGAGGTACCGGGAGATGATCTGGGTAAACTGTTTATACAGAGAGCTAAACCGGGAGTCCCCGATGATCACCTGCAGCCCCTTCCCCACCAGGTCCAAGCGCTTCTCATCATCCCGGGAGGCGGGAAGGTTAATCTGCGCGAAGAGGACATCGAAGATCCCCTGTTTAAGACTTTCCCGAGCTTCTTTGGAGGCTTTTTTGAGGGCTTCTTCCAGGGATTTTGTAGGATCCTCTAGGAATTCATTGGCCAGCCGTTTTCCCTGCTGCCGAGCCTCAAAGTTCTCGATGCCGGCCCTATCACTTTTTACCGATTCAGTTCTTTCCAAGGCAATTTCTAAGGCGCTCTTTATCCGTCCCATGTTTGTTATGCTCCTTGAGGCTGCTTTAAAGGTAACCGGTGAAACAGCCTCTCTTGTGTTTCTCTTTTTTAAAATACCCTAAAAAAGGATGGATTTTCAACAGCAATTTTACCTTTAGAACAAAACGCTAAGATGGGGCATGGGACGGGTCAGGGGGCTGACATGGGACGAGTCAGAAGGCTGATATGGGACGAGTCAGAAGGCTGACATGGGACGGGTCAGAAGGCTGACATGGGACGAGTCAGAAGGATGACATGGGACGGGTCAGAAGGCTGACATGGGACGAGTCAGAAGGCTGACATGGGACGAGTCAGAAGGCTGACATGGGACGGGTCAGAAGGCTGACATGGGACGGGTCAGAAGGCTGACATGGGACGGGTCAGGGGGCTGACATGAAATCCAGCCCCGGCCACGGGGAAAAAATAGGGCCTCAATGGGGTGAGACTACGACAAGGCGGGGGTGTTGCTCATACTAAGGCTGGTGTGTACCTCACACTAAGGCTGGATTGAACCTCACCCATAAGCTGGAATGAATCTCCCACTAAAGCTGGTGTGAGGCTCACACTAGAGCTTGTTCGAGTTTCCCACTAAGGCAGGTGTGTACTTCCCACTAAGGCTGGAATAAGCCTCCCACATAAGCTGAATTGAACCTCACACATAGGCTAGAGTGAATCTCACCCATAAGCTGGATTGAATCTCCCACTAAAGCTGGATTGAACATCACCCATAAGCTAGATTGAAGCTCCCACTAAGACTGGTGTGAGATACACACTAAGGCTAGTTCGAGCCTCACACTAAGGCTGGATTGAATCTCACCCATAACCCGGAATGATGCTCCCACTAAGGTTAGATTGAACCTCACACTAAGGCTGGAATGAACCCCACCCTAAAACCGGTGAGATAATCTCCGTAGATAAATGTAAAATTGCTGGATTTTCAAGGTATCTTATTGACGGAACAGGAAGTTTTGCATAAAGTTAAGAGATTTTTATTCGCAATTTCGTATATCACGCTGATTATAGGAGAACCGTATATGACAACTGAGAGTTGGCATACCTTATTAGGTATGGGAGGGTATCTATTGGTGATGATTGCCATAGGATTGTGGTATGCCCGGCGAAGTAACAACAGCCCGGAGGAATACTTTCTGGGAAACCGGGGGCTTGGGCCCTGGGTTGCGGCTATGAGCGCGGAAGCCTCGGACATGAGCGGCTGGTTGCTCATGGGATTGCCTGGGGTGGCCTATTTTACCGGATCCGGTGAGGCTTTTTGGACCGCGGTAGGACTTGCCGTAGGCACCTGGATTAACTGGCGGATCGTAGCCAAACGGCTGAGGACCTATTCGCAAGTGGCGAATAATGCAATTACCTTGCCGGACTTTTTTAGCAACCGCTTCCATGATACCCGGCGGATATTGATGACCCTGGCAGCTATTATTATTCTGGTATTTTTTTCCATATATGCTGGTTCCCAATTTGTTACGTTTGGCAAGCTCTTTGGGTATGTGTTTGGTGCGGAACAGTATTACTCGGTGATGGTAATCTTCGGAGCCATACTGGTACTGGTCTATACCCTGTTGGGCGGTTTCTTAGCGGAAAGCATGACCGATTTGATTCAGGGGATCATGATGTTCTGCGCGATCCTCCTGGTTTTAGGAGCGGGCTTTTTTCATGCAGGCGGCTTTGCAGGGATTGCTGAAAATCTGAGGGATTTTCCCCGGTTTACCGATATTTTCGGTATTGCCGTGCCTGTGGATGCTACGGGAACCGCGGTTTCAGGGGACAAGCTGCAAGCGGTGGTACAGGGGAAACCCCAGTTTATGCCAGGAGGAGCGGATTATTCGTTTCTCCATATCCTGTCCTGTTTAGCTTGGGGACTTGGGTATTTCGGTATGCCTCAGGTACTGCTCCGGTTTATGGCTATCAAAAGTACGGCAAAAATTCGGGAATCCCGGATCATTGCCGTGCTCTGGTGTTTTATTTCCCTGTTTGTGGCGGTCTGTATCGGCTTAGTCGGCAGGGCGATCTTTCCCGCGCTGCTCACCAGTGCGGGATCTGCGGAAACCATATTCCTGCAGATGGCTCGTAATTTTTTCCCCCCTCTTTTGGCAGGTCTGGTAATTTCGGGAATTCTAGCCGCTTCCATGAGTTCCTCTGATTCTTACATGCTCATCGCCTCTTCTGCTCTGGCCAATGATCTGTTCAAGGGGATCCTTAAAAAAGACGCAGGGGAAGCCCTGGTAATGTGGGTTGCCCGGATCACCATGCTCCTGGTGATGGCGTTCGGTGTGGCAGTGGCCCTTTCAGGGAACCAGTCTATTTTCCGGATTGTATCCTACGCCTGGGCAGGTCTTGGAGCGGCCTTTGGCCCCTTGATCCTTTTTTCCTTATTCTGGAAACGGACCACCTTACCCGCAGCTATCGCAGGGATGTTCTCTGGAGGCGTCATGGTCATCCTCTGGAAAGAGGTGATAAGCAAGACCCATCCTGTATTGGGGGTGTACGAACTACTGCCCGCCTTTATTCTTTCCAGTCTGGTCATCTTCGTGGTAAGCCTCCTCACCAAGATGCCTTCGGAAGCCATACTCAAAGAATTCGAGACCGCACGGACTGCGGAATTTTAATCTGATGCCCTAGGCTTTACATACCATTTGTAGAGATAGGGCAGTGATAAAACTGCCTGTATGTACCTCTTATCCTATTTGGAGGGAAGCTGACTGCGTAGGATCAGGGAGCATTACCGCGTGTAGAATAGAATGGAAACAGGATGGAAAAATGGCCAGGATGGACTTTACCATTAGGTAGACACAATTAAGCTACCCTCCCTGGGCAGAACATTTTTGGGGAACAGAAGAAAAATTGGTGGTGATCCACAAAGTATGATAGGCCTCAAACGGAACCATAGTTGATGTAAAAGAAAGCCATCTCAAACGCTTTCAGATGGTTGAACAGTTTTTTTGAAAAACAGCAAGTCTTCCGAAATGCCCTG